>JBJEJG010000225.1:0-90348 GCA_051877795.1 Acetatifactor sp. | reverse complement strand
TTACGTAGTCACAATAATCCCGCCGTCATTTGCATACATACTGCTGATTCCCCGGGTATCCATAATGATGCAGTCCCGGAAGGAAACCTTCTCCAGAATCATTTTTTTTACCTGCTCTGCACGTTGAAGTGCATTGCAGTGCGTGATAATCAGACGTCTCTCTGCCGGTTCTCTCACCTCTTCCGCAGCAAGCTCCGTCAACTTGCTCAGAGCTTTCTTCATGCCGATTGTCTGGCTTCTTTGGACAATTTCTCCCTTATCGCCACCCATAACAGGCTTAATATTCAGTGTAGATGCCACCAGAGCCTTGACGCCTGTGAGACGTCCGTTCTTCCGCAGCGTCTCCAAATTATCCAGCACAAAATAGGTATGCACACTGTCGCGGTAGGCTTCTATTTCTTTCACAATTTCCTCAAAAGGAAGACCAGTCTCCTCCAGCTCCATAAGCTTCAATGCCAGCTGTGCCTCACCGCCGCTGGCCGACTGGGAATCCACCACATGAATGTCCTTTGCACCATATTTTTCCCTGTAGAGCTCCTTGCCCAACACCGCACTGTTATAGCTGCCACTCAAATGAGATGACAAAGTTACACAATACACATGCTCCGCCTCGGTATGATAGGCCTCCATGAAGCGCTCCGGCGAGGGACACGAGGACTTGGGACATTTAGGATATTCCGCCACCTTCCGTAAAAATTCTTCCTGGTTAAAATTTTCATCATCCAGTATCTGATAATCTCCTACCTCCAGTCCCAGAGGCACTCTTTCAAATCTTGCATCCCTTAAGAATTCTTTCGGAAGTTCACAGCAGCTGTCAACAACAATCTTATAGCTCATCACCCGGTCTCCTATCGCACAATAAAATATGGCTTTAAAAATAAAATATAGTAGTTTTCATTACTACATATAATAGCATTGAAAAATACCCTTGTAAAGTATACAAGGGTATTTTTAACAAATTATTAACAATAAAATCACAATTGATTCTGCTCCAGTACCCTGCGGTATCCTTCTGCCTCTTTTTGATTGGCAAGAATATAGTGTTCCGGCTCAATTTCAATCCATTCAGGCTTATCTACCGAATAGTCATGCATGCTCTCGTCGTACACCAGAACCTTCTTTTTCTTCTCGATATCCGGATTTGGTGTGGGAATCGCGCTTAAAAGCGCCTGCGTATAGGGGTGAAGCGGATGCGCAAACAGCTTTTCGGTCGGAGCAAGCTCCACAATTTTTCCATGCTCGATTACCGCAATACGGTCACTGATAAAACGCATAACGGACAGGTCGTGTGCAATGAACAGATAGGTCAGCCCTCTCTCCTTCTGCAGCTGTGCCAGAAGATTCAGCACCTGTGCCCTGATGGAGACATCCAATGCAGAGATAGGCTCATCCGCAATGATGAAGGAAGGCTCCATAATCAGCGCTCTGGCAATACCGATACGCTGTCTCTGTCCGCCGGAAAATTCATGAGGGAAGCGGCTGGCAAACTCCGGCAGAAGTCCCACATCCAAAAGTGCTTTTTCCACTCTCTCCTCAATTTCCTGCTTGCTCAGGCCCTTCTGTACATTCAGAAGCCCTTCCTTTACAATATCGCTGACCTTTGCACGGTCATTTAAGGCGGACATGGGATCCTGGAAAATCATCTGGATATTGTGGATGACTTCCCTGTCCAAATCTCTGCTGATTTTTCCGCTGATTGTCTGCCCTCTGAAAATAATCTCTCCCTGACTGGCAGGATACATTCTGATAATGGTTCTGCCAATGGTTGTTTTTCCCGAACCGGATTCTCCTACCAGTCCGAAGGTCTCTCCCTGATAAATCTGGAAATTAACACCCTTGACAGCTTCAAACAGATTACGCCCTCTGCCGAAGGTGACGTGTAAATCCCTTACCTCAAGCAAAACTTTTTTTGTCTTCTCAGCCAACCCGCTCACCTCCTGCTCCTTCCGCACCTCTGATGCTCTGAATCTGCTTTAACACCTTCGGAGGCTCTATCTTCGGCGCTCTGGGGTCAAGCAGCCAGGTTTTTGCCTTATGCGTCTCGCTGACCTGAAAATAAGGAGGTCTGTGCTCAAAATCAATCTTTAAAGCATAAGGATTTCTCGGCGCAAAGGCATCTCCCTTGATGGGTAAAAACAGGTTGGGCGGCGTGCCGTGAATGGAATTCAGGTTTTCACCTTTGACACCCAGCTGCGGCAATGAAGAAAGCAGCGCCCAGGTATAAGGATGCTTCGGCTCAAAAAAGATTTCCCGGCAGGTGCCGATTTCAATAATATCGCCCGCATACATGACTGCCACACGGTCAGCTACATTCGCCACCACACCAAGGTCGTGGGTAATATATACCGTAGTCAGATGATACTTTTTCTGCATACTGCGAATCAGCTCCAGAATCTGCGCCTGAATGGTAACATCCAACGCCGTGGTGGGTTCGTCACAGATTAAAATCTTGGGGTTACACGCCACAGCGATTGCGATTGCCACACGCTGCCGCATACCGCCGGAAAACTCATGCGGATACTGCTTGTATCTTCGCTCCGGCTCCGTAATTCCAACATCTGTCAGCAGTTCAATAACACGGGCATGGCGTTCTTCCTTTGTCATAGTGCTGTGGTATTTCAGGGATTCTTCAATCTGCCAGCCGATTGTCTTCAGAGGATTCAGGCAGGTCATGGGATCCTGCATCACCATGGCAATCTCCGTTCCACAGATTTTTGTCCATTCTTCCTCTTTTTTGATAGCGGTCAAATCCCTGCCCTGATACAAAATCCTTCCACTCTCTATAAAACCATTCTTGTCAAGCAACCCCATACAGGTCTTGGTGACAACAGATTTACCGGAGCCGGACTCACCCACAATAGCAAGACATTCGCCCTCATAGATGTCCAGAGACACGCCTCTGATGGCATGCAGAATCTGTCCCCGGAGGCTGAACTTAATATGAAGGTCCTGAATTGATAAAATAACATTATTTTCCATCTTCATTTCCTCCTCTTATAAGTGATTCTTAGGATCAGCCGCATCCGCAAACGCATTTCCCACCAGATAGAAGCAGATAGTGATAATGGAAAGAATCAGCGCGGGGAAAATCAGCTGATACCGCAGAGACGGCGACATCATCAGCATACGGCCCGAATTGACAAGGTTTCCGAGGGAAGGCGTCTCCAGAGGAAGCCCCAGACCGATATAGGTCAGGAAAACCTCGGAAGCAATTGCTCCCGGAATGGCAAGCGCCATCTGCAGCATGGTGACTGACACCATATGGGGCAGCAGATTCTTGAAAATGATATAATGAAGCGGCGAACCGAGGCATCTGGACGCCATGTTAAAATCACGGTCACGGATAATCAGCACCTGATTTCGGATAAACCGCGCCATACCCAGCCAGCCTGTAACGCACATGGCAATAATTATGGTTGATACGCTGGGCTTCATAATATAAGATGCAAGAATCAATACAATCGTGGTAGGAATATTGCTGATGATATTGTACAGCTCCGTAAAGAAAAAGTCCGTCGCACGCACATAGCCCCAGATAACCCCCATGACAATACCGATGATTGCCTGAATAATCGCCACCGAGAAGCCAATAAACAGAGAGGTTCTTGTTCCCGACCAGAGTCTTGCCCACATATCCTGCCCAATAGAGTTTGTTCCCAGCCAGAACTGCGAGTTGGGTTTCTGGTTCATAATCTGCATACCCGTCGCAGGGTCATTGTTAATCTGATTCGGGTCGTATTGCCCCGGCAGATAAGGCTGAATAAAGGTAAACAGCAGGATGACAAAAATCACTATCAGCATTCCCACCGCCATCTTGTTTTTGGTGAAGGCTCTCAGGGTACTGCCCCAGTAAGAGTAGTTGGAGTAGCCGGTCTTCTCCGCCGCCTGCTCATTGTACTCTGCTCTTTCGAACAGTTCTTCCGGCAGCTTGTCAATCTCTTCCTGCGTTAAATCGTCCTGCATGGAAGCAAGCCTGTTTTTCTCGTCCTGAAGCAGGTTATCTGCCAGCTTTTCTGTCTGATGATCTTTTATGGAAAATTTTGACATACTAGCGTCCCTCCTTCTTCGTCAGACTGATTCTGGGGTCAACCATAGCCATCAGTATGTCACCCAGGAGCAATCCGAAAATACTTAAAACAGCATATACGATAACAAGAGCCTGAACCATGGTGTTGTCCTGTCTCTTGATAACATCTACCAGAAGCCCTCCCATTCCCGGAATAGAATACAGGGATTCCACATAAATTGAGCCTGCAATCGTCAGCAGCAGTGAGCCGGGAATCAGCTGTACCATAGGAACGACAGCATTTCTGAATACGTGATGCAGTGCAATCTTTTTCTTGGGAACACCCTTTGCCTTCGCCATCTTAATGTAATCCTTATTTTCCTCATCCACCATGTAGCGACGCAGCCACATGGCATAGCTTGCGATAGAGGGCATCGCCAGAGAGAGCACCGGCAGAAGCATGGTTATCGGCTTATCCTCATTGTAAAGAATGCCAATACCGAGAAGCTCCGTTCCGTATACCTGCATGAACAGGTAATAAATGGCGCTGGGTACCGCCTGAATGAACACAATATAAGCCGTACCGAACTTATCCACCCAGCCGCCCTTCTTCTTTGCCATGAACACACCGAGCAGCATACCTAAGGGAAGTGCAATCCCCATAGCCATCAGGCCGAACTTAATAGATACAGGCGCCTTCTGCGCAATAATTTTCTTGATGGGATAATCCACTCTGTACTTGTTGGACACACCTAAATCACCGTGTAACAGCTGTACATAAAAGCGTCCCAGCTGCACAGGGACAGGGTCATTCAGCCCCATTTTCTCCAGCGCGTTATAAATCTGGGTGTCTGTCATCTTATCAAAGTCTGAGAAATATCCCTCAATGGGCATCAGACGAAGCAGACAAAACACAATGGCTATAATGATGGCAAGACTGACAACAGACCTTGCCAGTCTCTTCAGACAATACTTTAACATAAGCAGACACCATACCTTTCGTACTGTTTTCTATGCGGCTTTGCAACTGTTCAGAAGCTCAACCCCTTAAATTCCTGAACAGTTGCAACACACTTAAGACAACTGCCCGGGAATCTCTCCCAGGCAGCTGTTTATGGTAGAAATTACTTGATTGACTCAGCCTGCTCCTTCTTCCAGTCTTCGTACAGCTTATCATACTGCTCACTGGTAAGAGGCTCAGCCAGAACCTTCATATATTTATACCGTCCATCGGAACCATAGATACCCTCGAAAGGATTGGTACGGGTTACACGGTATCCGTAGGTATCGGTACTGAAAGGAATTACCAAAGCATGCTCCAGCAGGAAAGCCTCTGCCTTTGCAAATTTCTCATATCTTTCCATGGACTTTTCGGATACAGCCTTTGCATCCTCAACCAACTGATAATATTCCTGAACCAGTGCCTGAGTCTCATCGCCCTTTGCCAAATCCATGAAGTTCCAGTTGTTGCCGGGTCTGAATGCCACAACCCATGCAACAGGGTCATTCTCGGTGGAACCATTGTTCAGCTTCATGAAGCCGTACTTACCGGTACGTCTTACCTCTGAAAGGAATCCGGTAGAAGGACCGGCCTCAATTTCACACTTGATGTAGTCGGTGCCCAGCAAGTCCTCCAGCTGCTGTTTCACAACCTGTACCTCCTTCTCCCATCCGGCGGAAGCAGGATTGTAAGGCATATACAGAACAATCGGGAAGGTTGCGCCTGCGGCAGTCAGCTCCTCCACAGCCTTTTCCTTGTACTCCAGAGCCTTGTCTGCATCAAAGCTCCAGTTTTCACGAGCTGTAATTGCTGCCATATCTCCGATATCCACGAAATCCTTTCCGTCCACATTACACCAGGTTCTGGGGGTAATGGAATTTGTCAGGAACTCTTCTGCATTGTAAGGGTCAGCGGTCAGCTTCGCCTTATACCGGTCAAGCGCCCAGTACAGGGACTGACGGAAGTTCTCATTATTTACTGCAATATCCCAGTTGGAAGGCTCATATTCCTCGTCAAACTGAGGATCATAGTTGAAGCCGTAGTAATACATATAGGTGGTATCGGGAAGAGCAGGAACCACAATATTCTTTGTATCCTCTGCATTCATCCACTCATCCAGAATATCCGTGCTGATTTCAGCGTAGTCAACTTCTCCGCGCTTGAACATCTCAGGTGCAAGAGTTGCCGCCTCTGCATTGTAAATCATCGTAATCTTCTCGATGTATACGTTGTCCTTATCCCAATAATTGTCATTCTTTACATATACTCTCTGGCTCTGAGGCTCAAAGGTTGTCATAATATAGGGTCCGCAGTAATACATGGACTCATTATCAAGACCATAGGATGAACCAAGCTCATTAAAGTAATCGGTAGGTACAGGAATATAGCTTCCGCACTTGGAAGGGAAATAAGGAAGAGCACCAACCAGCGTAATCTCTACTGTGTAGTCATCCAGTGCCTTGAAGCCAAGCGTCTCCATATCGGTAGTTTCTCCGGCCAGAAGTTCGGTTGCGCCTGCAATAATATCCTGGAAATAATAAGCAGAACCGGAGGCATTGGCAGGATCACAAATCCACTGTGCCGCAGTAACAAAATCCTTTGCGGTAACCTCACCCTTATCCTCGCCGTTTACATCGGACCATCTCATACCCTTTCTCAGATGGAAGGTATAAACAAGTCCATCCTCACTGACATCATAGCTCTCCGCCATATCACACACATAGTTGCCGTACTGGTCTGTCGTCATCAGACCACCCATACAGTTGGAAACTGCTTTCCAGTCAGTTGCCGTCCCGCTTGCAAAAGGATGCAGCGTAGTTGCCTCACTGCTGTATGCCAGACGTAAGACCTGCTCCTCCGCATATTTGATACCGTAAGGGCCCTCTTCTCCGGCAATGCTTTTGCTTCCGGTATTGGAAGAACCGCATCCGGTCAGTCCCATTGCCATCGTTGCACAGAGGGCAACAGCAACAGCACTGCGTTTCCATTTCTTACCTTTCATCATAATCAAACTCCTCCTTTTCCTTTTTATCCCTATCTGCCGGGCACTTTAGCACTTTAACGAATTACTCTGCCTTTTTTAAAAAAAAGCAACGATGTCGAAGAAGACGCCGTTGTCCCACTAAGCCGATATTGATATGGATGTTGCTATTATAGCAAGTTGTCTCCACTTTGTAAATAAAAACGTAAAACTTTTTTTACACACAATCACAAATTGACCGTTCCTGCGAGCTTTGCTATAATCAATCCAAATAGGCGTCCACCGCATCATTATAACGCACAATCCATACTTTTTAAAGGAGGAAATATCTACTATGAAACCATTTGAAAAAGCTGTTGCATTTGTCCGACAGACAATAGAAGACGGAGTATTTCCCGGAGCCGCTCTTGCCATCGGCATCGGAGACAGTCTCTATGTAAAGGAAGTCTGGGGCGGAACCTCCTTCACTCCCGAAAGCACTCCTGTGGATGAAACAACACTTTATGACATGGCTTCTGTCAGCAAAATACTCTCTACCACCATGATTGCGCTACGTTTCATTGCGGATGGTAAACTTGATTTGGCGGACATGCTGCCAAGACATTTCGGAGAGGAAAATGTCCCTGACGACAAAAAGGAGATTACTGTCTTTCATCTGCTGACCCACACCAGCGGTTTCACAGACCACATTTTGCTGGAAGAAAAATGCAAATCCCCCGAGGATGTCGTACCCTATCTGCTGTCCGTTCCCTTAGCCTATAAGCCGGGCACACAGGTTGTCTACAGCTGCATGGGCTTCATCCTGCTCGGCAAAATGCTTGAAAAAATTTCAGGTAAATCTCTGGATGAACTGGCTGATGAGGAGGTCTTCGGCCCTCTTGGCATGACCCATACAGGTTACCATCCTTTAAACAGAGGCATGGATTATACCAGAAATACTGCCTACACGGAAAGGAATCACCTCTCCGGAGAATGGCTCATTGGAGAGGTTCATGACGAAAACTCCTACTTTATGAACGGCGTTTCGGGAAACGCCGGTGTATTCTCCGATTTAAACGACTGCATCCGCTTTGCAAGGATGCTGGCGGGCCACGGTACTCTGGACGGGAAGGTCTATCTTCCCCGCTGTATTTTTGATACTGCTATTCAGAATTACACCCCCGGCATGGATGAAAACAGAGGTTTGGGCTTCCATCTGGCAAACGGCTACTTCAGCATGTCAGGACAATTCTTCTCCCAAAAGGGCTTCGGGCACAACGGCTTTACCGGCCCCCATATTTTCGTAGACCCGGACAGCGGACTTTACGTAATACTGCTTTTAAACCGTGTTCATCCCACCCGGGAAAACTCCGCCCACCTGAGAGTGCGCCGCATCCTGCATACTCTGGTGGCTGTCGGAATGGAAGAACTGAAGCAGAACAACGAAAAGTAAAAAACTGCTCAGGAAAGGATAAAAATTATGCTGGCACTTGAAATCACATCCATGAAACAATTTATGAACCAGCTGCTGGCAGCTGACACCTTCGACATCTTCCTTCTGGAGGAGGCTGTCATCAGCACAGCCAATACCTTCACCATAGACGGACACATCAATCAGGAATTCTTTTATCAGGATGGACACCTGCCCACGGATTCCTCCGGCAATCCACAGGAGTTCCGTCCCTGGGGCGAGATGCGCGGACTCTGCTTTGACCTGATCAAGGGAAAACGCACGCCCCTCTTTTTCCGGTTTGTTCTGCACCTGATGCCGGAAAAAGCCACGGCTCTGCTTGAAAGCCGCGGCTGTGATACAGACCCTTCTCAGGTGAAGGCACTTGTCCTGAATATCCGTTATGACGGCTCCAAGGCAGTTCTCACCACCGGAACCGCCTTCCACACCTTTGTCCTGTCAAAGGAACCCGACGCCATCTGGGACAAGGCACTGTGCCGGTATCTGGACGGGAAGGGGATTGGGTATGAGGTGCTGTAGCAGCAAGTCGCTTCTATTTCATCTTCGGCTTAAAGAGAAAGCTGGCAATATAGCCGAAGATCAGGGCTGCGGAGGTGCCCACCGCCCCGGCCTTGAAGCCACCGGAAAAGAGTCCCAGAAAGCCCTGCTCCTTTATGGCTTCCTTGACGCCCTTCATCAACACATTTCCGAAGCCCAAAAGCGGCACGCTCGCCCCCGCTCCCGCGAACTCCTGAAACGGCTCATACCACCCAAACACACTGAGAACAGCTCCCGCCACCACCAAAAGCACCATAATACGCCCCGGCATCATCTTGGTTTTCTCCATCAGAATCTGCACCAGGGCGCATACAAGACCGCCTACCCAAAAGGCATTCACATAATCCATCATATGGCATACTCCTTTTTGTCATCTGCTTTCACGGCTCTCCGGTCTGTTTTTCCGTCATTTACCGCAGCAGGTTTTTCCATAGTTTCTGCCAATTTCTGTGTTTTATACATATCTTTTTCCATTTTTATGCTTGCTCGGATTTTGCTCTCCTCTGTATTCAGAGTGTTACCGCTTAAGCTTTCTTGGTCTCTTTCCCAAACCGAAACCACTTTCCCGGAAGCTGCACCAAAATCACCGCCGCAAACACCAGAACACAGCCCGCAATCTGCCGTCCTGTCATGGTCTGATCCGTTTTTAGGAAGCCGACCTTATATGCAATCCAGCCGGAAACCGTTGCAAATACAGACTCCAGGCTCAAAATCAGTGCCGCCACCGTGGGATTTACCCCTTTCTGCCCCACAATCTGCAAAGTATAAGCAACACCGCAGCTTAAGACTCCGGCATACAGCAGAGTTCCCATACCATCCCATATCTGACCGAAGGAAGGATTTTCCCGGATAAGTGCTCCCGATGTACAGAGAATGCCGCAAACCGCGAACTGAATGCAGGAGACGATAACGCCGTCCGTCTTTGGTGCAAAATAATCTACCGTCAGGATGTGAACGGAAAACACAATGGCACATAAAAACACCAGAATATCTCCCGTTCCCAGCGTCAGGCTTTCCGTCATGCACAGCAGATACATGCCGACAGCTGCCATCACTGCACCAATCCACACAATGCCTGCCACCTTCTTTTTCAGAAAGATGCCCGCAATCGGCACAAAAATAATGTACAGGGTTGTAATAAATCCGGCTTTACCAACCGTGGTATACTTGATGCCGTACTGCTGTAAGGTACTGGCTATTGTCAGTGCCAATCCACAACAGATTCCTGCCTTCAGCGTCAGCGGCCAATCTATCTTTTTTGCCTTATCTCCCGCTGCCTTGCGCGAAATGACAAGATAAACCAGCAGCACAAAGGCGCCAATCAGAGAACGTACCCCGTTAAAGGTCAGGGGACGCATATAATCCATCCCCTTGCTCTGGGAAACAAACGCCATGCCCCAGATAAATGCCGCCAGCAACAAAAGGAGGCTGTGGCCCATCTTAGATTCTTTTTTCATTTCCATTCTCTCCCGCATCTTCTTTCGCAATTTCCGCCACGATTTCCCGCAACATCTTTCCGGAACAATCTACCGTCGCATGAGCATACTTCTCATACAGCGGAATTCTCTCCTCATACAAATCACGCAGCGTCTGCCCCGGCTGCAGGGTCACCCCCCGGGCGTTCAAATCACCCAGCCGCTCTTCCACCTCCTCATAGGGAAGCTGCAGATAAATAACCCTTCCGATTTCCCGCAAATGTTCCATGGCCTCTGTGCCGTAGACAGCACTGCCGCCTGTGGCAATCACACACTTCTCCAGATTCAGGGAGGCGTTCACATCATTCTCAATTTTCCAGAAACCTTCCACTCCATTCTCTTCAATCAGTTCGTGAAGCAGCTTTCCGTATTTTTCCTGTATCACCAGGTCGGAATCCACGAAGCAGTAGCCCAGCTTTTTCGCCAAAACCACGCCCACAGTGCTCTTTCCCGCCCCCGGCATGCCGATTAACACAATATTTTCCTTCATTTTTTCTCGCATTCTGCCGCGCAAACGGCTTATATATTCCGTATCCTGACCGCAAAAACGCCGCTTTTTCAAGCGGCGCTGCTTTCAGGGTCTGTCTGATTCTTTTTCAGACTGCTGCGATAATCTCTACCTCGCAAAGTACATTCTTAGGTAAGGTCTTTACTGCCACACAGCTTCTTGCAGGCTTTTCTGTAAAATACCTTGCATATACCTCGTTAAACGCTGCAAAGTCTCCCATGTCTGCCAGAAAACAGGTAGTCTTCACAACCTTTGTGTAATCCGTTCCTGCTTCTGCCAGAAGTGCGCCGATGTTTTTGCAAACCAGTTCTGCCTGGGCTGCAATATCTGCCCCTTCAATCTCGCCCGTGGCAGGATTAATGGGAATCTGACCGGATGCAAAGAGCATGCCGTTTACGATGATTCCCTGAGAATAGGGGCCGATTGCTGCAGGTGCCTTGTCTGTTGAAATTTTCCGTAACATATAGTTATCTCCTTTTCTCTGCCGCCACCTTTAATTGCGGCATTTATTTTTTCATATCCACTTCCGGCTCATCGAACTCTGCCGTCACATAAAATCCTCTGGAATTCTCTATGACCTCTGTCACAATCCCTTCCCTGCTTTTCAGTCGATACCTGAAAGGAATGTTTGCCGACATTGCCAGAGAGGGGTCGATAACATAATAATAGTTGCTGGGAAGCAGCCCTTCCGTCACGGTAATTTTCTGCCCCGCTTCCAGAAGCCCCGGCCGTTCCATCTTAAATTCCATTTTTCGCATTGTCTGTCACCTCGTCACTTCCGGGCACTAAAATTCATTGTATCAGCATCACGTCCTCTTTTCAAGAGGTGAATTGCTACGCCGTTTCCTCAAACTGACTATTGTACAATTCTGCATAAAAACCCTTCTGTTCCAACAGTTCCTCATGAGTGCCCTGCTCAATGATGTCCCCGTCCTTCAGCACAAGAATCAAATCCGCATTTCTGATGGTGGAAAGCCTGTGTGCAATCACAAAACTGGTTCTTTTCTCCGTCAGCTTATCCATTGCTTTTTGCGTAAGCGCCTCCGTCCTGGTATCCACAGAAGAGGTTGCCTCATCCAGAATCAGCATGGGGCTGTTCTGAATCATGGCTCTGGCAATGGTAAACAGCTGCTTCTGCCCCGCGGAGATTGCCATATTTTCGCTGAGCACCGTATCAAATCCATTTGGCAAAGTCTCCACGAAATGATAAATGCCGCAGGCACGACAGGCCGCCTCCAGCTGTCCATCCGTCACGCCCTCCTTGTTGTAAACAAGGTTTTCTCTTACAGTTCCCTGGAACATCCAGGTATCCTGAAGCACCATACTGAACATGTCATGAATGCCGGAACGCCTGATTTCACTGATGGGCACTCCGTCTATTTTAATGCTTCCGCTGTTAATTTCAAAGAATCGCATAAGAAGATTGACTATCGTGGTCTTTCCCGCTCCGGTGGGCCCCACGATTGCCACCTTCTGTCCGGGCTCTATATGGGCGGAAAAATCCTTGATGATGACTTTATCAGGATTGTCCGGATAGCTGAAATGTACATGTTCAAACTCCACTTCTCCCCTGACATCTGCAATCGCATCTCTCTTTCCGCTCTCATCAGAGAGTTCTTCCTCCTGCAGGAAATCAAACACTCTGTCTCCTGCTGCCGCTGCCGTCTGCATATTTGTCATGCCCTGCGCAAGCGTACTCAAAGGCGAGGTAAAGAGCCGCACATACATGATAAACGCCACAATAACGCCAAAGCTGATTTGTCCGTCCAGTGCCAGTGCTGAACCCACCACGCAGACAACCACGTAACCAAGATTACCAATGACATTCATCAAAGGCTGCATGACACCCGACAAAAACTGGCTCTTCCAGTTCGCATCGTAAACTGCCCGATTCATCTCACCGAAATTCTGCTTCACCATTTTGTTGGCGCGGGAAATCCGTACTACATCATGACCGGAATACATCTCCTCAATATAGCCGTTCAACCGCCCCAGACTCTGCTGTCTTGCCACGAAATGCTTTTGAGAACGGGCAATGATAACCCCCATAATACCGAATCCGAGAACCGTCACCAGAACCGCCGAAGCAGCCATCCGCCATTCCGTTACAAACATCATAAGCAGACATCCCACAAACTGGACAGCTGCAGACATCATACCGGGAAGGCTGTTTGCCAGTGCCTGCTGCAGTGTGGACACATCATTGGTAACGCGGCTTAAGATGTCCCCATGCGTAGTTGTATTGAAATATTTCATGGGCACACGGTTGATTTTCTGAGACAGAGCACCGCGCAGTTCTTTTGACAAATCCAGCGTCACCGTCGCCATGATATAATGCTCAATATAAGTAAATAAGGCGCTGAATCCATAAATGGCAAGCAGGCCGCCTCCCACCCTTCCGATAGCTGCCATGTCAATTTCGGAAAAAAGTGCATCTGAAATCAAATCCGTGATTTTACTGAGCTGATTCGGTCCGATAATCGTAAGTACCGTTCCCGCTGCTGCCAGAAGCAGTGCAATTATCATAGGTATTTTCAATTTTGGGGAAAACTGAAGAAGCTCCTTCATGATTCCGCCAATGCCCCGTTTGCTCTTCTGTGGTGTATTCATCCCTCTGCCCGGCCGATTCATGTAATTTCCCATCCTGCTACACCTCCAACTCTTCCGGCGATAACTGCGATGCCGCAATCTCTCTGTACACCCGGCAATTTTTCAACAGTTCGCTGTGTGTGCCGATACCTACTGCTTTTCCCTCATCCAGCACCACAATCTTATCGGCATTCCGGATGGTTCCGATTCTCTGTGCCACAATCATACAGGTAGTATCCTTTAATTCCTTTGCAAGTCCTGCACGCAGTTGGGCATCTGTCTTATAATCCAGTGCCGAGAAGGAATCGTCGAAAATCAGGATTTCAGGTTTTCTCGCCAGTGCACGCGCAATGGATAACCTCTGCTTCTGACCGCCGGACACATTTGTACCACCCTGAGCGACAGGAGCATAAATACCACCCTCCAGCCGCTCCACGAATTCACTGGCTCTGGCGAGCTCCAGAGCCTTCTCCACAGCCACATCATCCTGTTTTGCACTACTCTCTCCGAAAAGAACATTTTCCTTTATGTCACCCGCAAACAAAACAGCCTTCTGCGTCACATACCCGATACGGTCATAGAGCGCATCAAAGGTATAATCCTTTACATTCACACCGTCCACCAGCACTTCACCCCCGGTGGCATCATAAAATCTTGCCGCCAGACTGATAAGCGTTGTCTTACCGCTTCCGGTGGCACCGATAAAAGCAATCGTCTCACCTTTGTTCACTCGAAAGGTGATATGCTCCAAAACATCCTTTTCTGAAGAGGGATAATGGAAGGATACATCTTTAAACTCCACAGTTCCCGCCTCAGGAGCATCCTCCCTGCTTCCCTGACTGAGTTTTACCTCCTTGTCCAACACCTCATTGATTCGTTGCGCGGAAACCTGTGCCGCAGGCAGAAACATCATAATCATAACCAGCATCATCAGCGACATAACCACATAGGTTGCGTAGGTTCCGAATACGACGATATCGCTGAAGGTGGTAAGCCGCAGTGCCATATCCGCTGCAGGCACATGATTGACAATGGCCGCACCCACCCAGTAAATAGTCAACGCCAGTGCATTCATTGCGAAATTCACCGTGGGCATCAACACCGCAAAGGTTCTCTGGTTAAATAGCTGTGTATTCATCAGAATCTCATTTGCCCTGTCAAATTTTTCATTCTGATATTCTTCCGCGTTGAAGGCATGCACCACATTGATACCGGTCAGATTCTCTCTTGTCACAAGATTGATGTCATCTGTCAGCTTCTGAACCCGTCTGACTCTCGGCAGTACAATCTTGACAACAACAGCCATCATCAGAAGCAGGGCTGCCACAAACCCTGCAGTAATGGCAGACAGCGTCCAGCTCTTATTGACAATTTTGATAACCGCCCAGACAGCCATGACAGGAGCCTTAATCATAATCTGAAGTCCCATAGCCACCAGCATCTGAATCTGCGTAATATCATTTGTCGTCCTGTTAATCAGACTGGGAACAGAAAACTCCAGCATCTCCTTCTGTCCGAAATCCGCCACCTTGTTGAATACATCCTCCCTGACAATGTAGCTGAAGCCTGCCGCTACTTTTGACGCCAGAAAACCGCAGACAATGGCAAATGCCGCACTGATTAGGGTACAGCCCAACATCTGGCCTCCCGTCTGCAGAATATCATCCATCGTGCTCCCCGGAGTTTTAATCAAAACCGTCAGATTGCTCATGTAATCCGGCAGCTTCAAATCAAAATAAATCTGCCCCAGTACCAGCAGCATACAGGCGAATGCCATAAGCCATTCCTGTTTCCGCATCTTTTTCAATAATCGAATCATTCCATGCACCTCTCAGAAGATAACTGTTTCCATATTTTTCATACTAAGGTTACATTTTAAATGTCTCTTATTTCCAATGCAAGGAAGCAGGCATAAAATAAATCTGAATACTTTATAAACTTACTCCGTCACCTCCACCTGGCACATTTTCATGGTGAGAAGCGCGGCCTTGTGGCTCTCCGGTGTTACGCCTGCGCAGCAGCTGCCATCCACGGAAATTTTTACCTCCGGCAGAGCTGTCTTTAAGAGTAATGCGTTTGTCACCACGCAGATATCGGTACAAAGTCCTACCAATTCGATTTCGATGTCCTCGTTTTCATACTCCGATTGCAGAAGTCTCACCAGACGGGTTGAACCGAAGGTAGGCTTATCCACAATCATTGCCTCCGGCATGGCAAGCGCCACCTCTTCCCGGATTTCCCATCCGGGCGTCCCCTTGATGCAGTGCTCCACCGGCAGATATTTTCCCTCAGAGGTTTCCAGATAGCTGCTTTCATGGGTGTCACGGGTGGCAATAATGCACTTTCTGTCATACTGCTTTATCTTTTCCACCACTTTTCCGACAATTGAAACTGCCTCCGGCGTCCCAAGTGCCCCGTCGATAAAATCATTCTGCATATCTACCACTACAAGAATTTTTTTCATTGCCCGCTCTCCTTTTTCTTTAAAAGTTTTTTCCATTTTACAATAACAATGCTTTTTCTGTAAATCCATTTGTGATAAGATAGGTCTTGCCGAAAGGAAAGGTATTTCATTTTATGAAGAAAAAGAAACATACCGGCAAAAGGCCGTTTTGGACACTGCCTCTGCTGGCACTTACAGTTTTATTTCTGCTTTTACAGCCGGATGAACCACGTTATCAGTCTGAAAGCACCCGCAATACCGCCGACAGTCTGCCCTCGGATACGCTTCAGGTACATGTACTGGACGTGGGAAACGGGCTTTCCGTTCTTGTAACTGCCGGCGAGGAAGCGCTTCTTTACGATGGCGGCGGTCGTGACACCTCCTCCTTTGTCGTAGCCTATTTGAAGGAGCAGGGTATCCGGGAGCTGAACTACTGTATTGCTTCCCACTATGACGCAGATCACCTATATGGAATTGTAGGTGCCCTCAATGCCTTTGAAACAGACATACTCCTCGCCCCGAACTACAATTCAGACACAAAAACATATCAGTCCTTTCTGAGAATGGTGCAGGAAAAAAATCTGACTGTCACGGCTCCTGCTCCCGGGCAGACATTTCCTTTGGGAGATGCTGTCGTGGAAGTTCTGGCTCCTCTGGGGACGGACTATGAGGATGACAATGACTACTCCATTGTCATAAAAATCAGCATGGGGGAACGTTCCCTGCTTCTTACCGGAGACGCGACATCAGTCAGTGAAAAAGAACTTCTGGAGGCTGACACCGACCCGTCCGCAGATGTGTTGGTTATAGGCCACCACGGCAGCTACAGTTCCACAGGAAATGATTTTTTTTCGGCCGTCTCCCCTTCCTTTGCCGTCATCAGCTGTGGGTTGGAAAACGATTACGGACATCCGCACAAAAGGGTGATGCAATTACTGGAAGCCTCTGCCGTTCCTATCTACCGCACAGACCTGCAGGGCACCATCCGTTTCTCCATGACCGGGACAGTTCTCTCCTTTGAGCAGACTCCCTGCGAAGACTATTCCTGCGGAAACGAAACCATCAAGCTTCCGTGATACCCGGATAACCAGGCAAAGTACCTCACAAGCTGTTAAATATCTGACGTGAAAGAAGGAATTTTCCAATGAGAAATAAAATCACTACACAAGTTTTTATTTTCTTAAAAAAAGAAACCGTACTCTGTATCGCAGCGCTGCTTGCTGTTATTTCTTCCTTTTTTATACCGCCCTCCGCTGAATATTTCGGTTATATTGACTTCCGAGTGCTTGCGCTTTTATTCTGTCTGATGCTGGTAGTCGCAGGCTTCCAGAGCATCGGCTTCTTCCGGTATCTGGCAGACAGGCTGCTCTCCGGCGTAAAAAGCACTCGCAGTCTCTGCCTTCTGCTGGTGGCTCTTTGTTTCTTCAGCAGTATGCTCATCACCAATGACGTTGCTCTGATTACCTTTGTTCCCTTTGCGGTCATGCTGCTCACCATGGCAAACCGCTCCGAGCTTTTGATTCCCGTGGTCGTTCTTCAGACCATTGCCGCCAATCTGGGCAGCATGCTGACTCCCGTCGGCAACCCCCAGAATCTCTATTTATATTCCGCCTATGGTGTCTCCATGGGTACATTTCTGAGATATATGCTCCCCCTGACGCTCCTCTCGGCAGCTCTGCTTCTGATCTGTGTTTTTCTCCTGCCAAACCAAAAGCTGTCTGGCATACATCCGACTGCCTCCATTTCTTCTCAGGCTCCTGATACGAAAGACCTGACATCGGCATCGAATACAGAAAACTTAATAAGAAGGCCTAAACCCATCAAGCTGCTCGCTTATCTGGCACTTTTTGCAGTATGCCTGCTCTGTGTTCTGCGCCTTCTGCCCTGGCCTGTCATGCTGCTCTTCCTGATAATGGCGGTATGCTTCCTGGACAAACGCCTTTTCCGGTCGGTGGATTATTTTCTTCTGCTGACCTTCGTATGCTTCTTTCTCTTTACCGGAAATATAGAGCGCATTCCTGCCGTCTCCTCATTTCTTCGTTCCCTCATCGAGGGAAGAGAGCTTTTGCTTGGTGCCGCACTGAGCCAGTGCATCAGCAATGTACCCGCAGCCCTTTTGCTTTCCGGCTTTACAACCGAGGTTCGCCCTCTTCTCTACGGCGTCAACATCGGAGGTCTGGGTACCCTGATTGCCTCTCTTGCCAGCGTTATTTCCTACCGATTGTATGGGAACAGCAAAGACGCCCAAAAGGGAACTTACATGAAGGTCTTTACGCTCTACAATGTCATTTTTTTCCTCGTGCTGTACGGCGCCGCCCGGCTCCTTCTTGGCTGACGGTCCAGGGCTTTTTTACAGGCTCATACAGCCTTTTCAGAGTATGAATCATACTGCCTGTATCACTGTCCTCAACCAGGACATCATATTTTCCGGGAATGCTGCCAAAGGTCACCGTTTTCTGAAGGTCAAGCACCTGCTTTAAATAGAGAATCATGTGCTCTCTGGACGCATTCTTATTATATATCTTGATATAAGCGTAGCCCGGATAATCTGTGGAATCATATTTCAGCACTTTGTAACAGGAAAGCACATTCTCCTTCTCCAGCACCTGATAAAACTGTTCTATCTCCTCTCTTGGATACAGAAGCATAAAATAAACCACCGCTTCCTTCTCCGGCACCGGACGTTTCACATAATTGCGGTATGGAGATTTCCGAAGCTCTCTCACCAGTTTCTGTTGCACTTCATCCTCCGTCTCATCATAGTAGATTACCAGCATGTCATCTACCAGTACATTGCTGAAGCAGTGCAATCCCTGCCCGTGAATCAGTGCAAGCAGCTTCTGCGAACTGTCCGGGGAAATAATATAGGATTTCAGATACTTTTTATCTCTGATGTCATAGAGTACCGCGCCATTCATGGCAATAACGGGCAGATTCAGACGAATGTCCCTGAGTGGTTCCATAAGCGACGCGGGCGTGCGCATGGTAGACACCGTAAAATGAATCCCTTCATCCAGCATACGGTTTAACTCCACCTTATTGTAATCGCTGAGCAGCTCCTTTTTATTCAACAACGTGTCGTCCAGCCCCGATACAAAGAGAATGTCCTTCCTCTTTTCCTTCGGCAGGGAAAAACAATTCACCCCGATTCCGATGATAATGCCAATCATGGTGTCCAGAAACCTGTTCCACACAAACAGATATGGGTTAGCATCCGACATATGGTTCACTACAATGCTTAAGAACACCACGCACGAAAAATAGGATGCCTGTTTCTTTTTCATCAGCACGGTGGTGTACAAAATAACAACCACCATCAAGGAAATCACCGCCGCATCTGTTACCATTGCCACTTTTCCGGTCAGCCCAATCCTTCCCTTTCCCAGCAGAAATAACAGGCCGTACAACGCCCCCACCACAGTGCCAATCGTCCGCTGGATGGCATTCTGCTTCGTATTAGATACATAGACCTGCATACACCATAGCGCCGCCAGCTGAGAATAAAACACGATGCCGCTGTTTCCTCTGATAAAAGAAACTACATAACATAAGGCTACCGCCACTGCAGACTTTACAATACGCAGCCCAATAGGCGGCAGTGTCATTTGGGATGACTTTTTCACAACAGGTATCCTCCTTGCATCGGATATGTTCTTCCGAAATTTTGCTCCAAAAAAAGAGTGCCCGAAAAATCGGACACCCTTGTCTACTGCCTTAATATAAAAAATTTTTCAATAATTGTCAATAATGGATATGAAGGCAGCTTCTGCTGTTGCAAATAAAAACGTTTGCGAGTAAAATAGAGCCAAAATCAGGATTTCCCATACCGGGAAAGGCGCCGCTTACGGCAGAATGGAGATTCACATGAAAACAGCAGAAAAATATATGGATTACATCATGGAACAGCTTCAGAAGCTGCTTGCCATCGACAGCCCTTCCGGCTTTACAGAACAGGTTACGGATTATCTGGTGGAGGAATATACCAGACTCGGTTACCATCCACAGAAAACGAAAAAAGGTGGTGTTCTGACTGACCTCGGCGGCGAGGGCAACGCCGTCCTTACCATGGCGCACGTAGACACCCTCGGCGCAATGGTTGCCGAAATCAAGGAAAACGGCCGGCTCAAGCTCACAAACGTAGGCGGTTTAAATGCCAACAATGTGGAAACGGAAAACTGCCGCATCTATACTCTGAACGGTCAGGTATACGAGGGGACTGTCCAGCTGATGGATGCCTCCATCCATGTAAACGGAAAATATCAGGAAACTGAGAGAACCTTTGATTCTGTGGAAGTCTTATTGGATGCCAATGTTTCTTCAAAAGATGAGGTAAAGAAATTGGGAATTGCAAACGGCTCCTTTGTCTGCCTTGACCCCAGAACCCACATCACCGAATCCGGCTACATCAAGAGCCGCTTTCTTGATGACAAGCTGAGCACTGCTATCCTCCTCGGCTACGCAAAATATGTAAAGGATGAAAAAATCAGGCTAACCCGGAAGATATATCACCACATCACCGTATTTGAGGAAATCGGGCATGGTGCCTGTGCCTCCATTCCCGACGATGTGGAAGAGTTGCTTTCCGTGGACATGGGCTGCGTCGGTCAGGGGTTGGAATGCACCGAGCATCAGGTTTCCATCTGTGTCAAGGACAGCCACGGCCCTTACCACTATGATGTGGTAAAACAGCTGATTCAGGCAGCTCAGAAAAATGAAATTGACTATGCTGCGGATGTGTACCCCCACTATGGTTCCGATGCAGACGCCGCCCTCTCCGCAGGCATTGATGCCCGCCACGGGCTTATCGGCCCCGGAGTCTACGCTTCACACGGCTATGAACGCTCCCACAGAGACGGCGTTGCTGCTACTTTGCAGTTATTACAGGCTTATCTTGGGTAGATAAATGCTCTTCACCGGAACACAATATGCTGAACACAAGAATTCCCAGGCAGGGAATCACATTGCAGAGCATTCCCGCCTGAAGGCTCACACGCTCTGCTACAATGCCGATAATCCAGGGCATGATAATGGCTCCTGCTCCGGCGATTGGCAGCATGACTCCCATACTTGCAGCACTCAGCATATTGCCCGCTCCCGCAACCACTGTGGGATTTACTCCCGCCATGGAAAAAGCAAACAAAAAGAGAAAAAGAAGCGCCGCCGTTCCGCTCTTTGAAAGAAGAAGCGCTATGTACAGCACCGTGCATCCGGCACCCATAACAGCCAAAGTACGAAAACGGTTCCTGATTGGAAATACAAAGGCTATCATCAGTCGGGCAATCAGGGTTGCTCCCCACATGACAGTCACCGTGTAAGTGCTGAGTGCGCCCGAAAGAAGTCCGTTCCCTTTATAGTATGTCACCAGCCAGCCCGTGACGCTTCCTTCTGCCGCAATCTGACAGAACAGCAGGCAGGTAAGCAGCCAGAATTTTTTCTGCCGCAGGAAGACGCGTCCTTCCGAAACCTGTTCTGCACCGGCGGGCTTTTTCTCCGTTGTTTTCGCTCTTCCCGGCAGCTTCGCCGCCACAAATACCAGCCACACGGCAGCACCGAAAGCTGCCAGCAGAATTGCCGGGGCCTTTGCGTGCACCTGCAAAGACGCCATTATCAGTACCGGGCCAAGCAGCGCACCGAAGGCATAACAGGCATGCATAATATTCAATCCCTTTGTCTTGTCTGGGGAATTATTTCCCACAAGTACGGTGCAGTTGTTCAAGGTACAGCCTTTCGCAAGCCCCAGCAGCAAAAAAGCCGTCATCAGCAATGGGATTGTACCACAGATTCCCATGGCAAGATACCCGATGGTGTAACCGCTGCAAAGAATCAACACCGTATTTCTGGCTCCGATTTTTGCCGGCAGAACACCTGCCGCAAAGGATGCTGCCAAATTTCCGATGCTCATAAGAGAAATCAGCGTCCCCGTCACCTCATAGGAAAATCCGTACTGCTCCTGTAATATACTGACCACCACTCCACTGCTGATGGCACAGATTCCGCTGAAGAAAAATGCCATAGTCCCCAAACGGCTCAATCTTTTCTTTTGTTCCATTTTTTCTCCTTACATCAGACATCTCATCTGTAAAATTTCCAAGACCTCTCTTAGTTTTCCGCTTTCCTCACCGGTATTCTGATTGTTACCTTTGTTCCTTCTCCGGGATGACTCTCAATCTCAAGGCTTCCCTGCACCATGTTTTCCAGGCGGAAACGGACATTTCTGATTCCCACAGAATCCTCTTTTTCGCTTTCTTCCATCGCAAATCCAACGCCATCGTCTGTAACGGTTATAATGACATTTTCTTTATCCCGCATGGTATGCAGGCTTACCGTTCCACTTCTGCCATGCTCCACCAGACCGTGCTTGATTGCATTTTCTATGATAGGCTGTATGGTAAGCGGCGGAATCTGGAAATTTCGCTCCTCTATATCTTCTTCAAATGTAATCATATCCCGAAATCTCATCTGTTCCAGTGCGATGTAATCTTCCAGCTGCTCCAGTTCCTTTGAAAAGTCAATCAGCCCCTCTTCCTCTATAATCTTTATATTCCTCCTGAGATACCGAGCAAAAAGAATCAAAGCCTCATCCGCCTTTTGCGCATCATATTTGCAGAAACCGCTAATTGCCGTAAGGACATTGAAAATAAAATGAGTACGAATCTGACTCATCATGGTGGCAATGCGTCTTTCTGTCAGTTTCCGCTCTTTTTCCGCTAACTGCCTGTCCTTCTCTGCAAGCTGTACCTCCTGTTCGCTGTAATGATACATCGTGGCAATCCCCATAAAAACGATATACAGGAGAAATGCCAGCAGTGAAAAATACAAGCCCGATGAATTGCCCTTGACATAAAAGGCGGCTATATCTGCTATCACTCCCGCCACACAGATGAAAGGGAGCTTTTTACCCACAAGCATTTTGGACCTCTTCGGATATTTTATCCGCTCAAAGACTGCAATTCCGATAGCGCCCACAGCCCCTACAGCAATAACGATATGGGTGACAAACAGGGAATTGCGCAAATCCAGTACGCCGAAAAATTGGAGCAATAACTGCGCAAGACAAACGAAAGTTGCACCGATACAGTAACCGTCCAAAATCCCGCGGCTTACTTTTTTAAAACGTTCTTCCATCCATTTTATCAACGGTACCATACCAAGCATCAGCATAGTAACTGATACATAAAACAGAAACACAGGTTTATTCGGAAGAATAAAAGGAGTAAACCTTGTGTCAGTCAGCCTCCAGAAGCCCATCATTATGGAGAACATACCGAGAGCTATCAGACTTTTACCACGATGTTTCTCAATCAGATTATACCCTGCAACACAAATGAAAACAACACCGACGAAAACCGACATGATGCCTAAAATCAGCTGTGGCAGGTCCTTGGACAATCGGTCGCTGTAAATGGCAAGTCGGGAACCTATTAAGAATTCAACTTCTCTGTTACGAAAACTCTCATATACAGGCGTGATTTCAACGCAAATTTCCTTCCCGGCATCTTCACGGTAAAGCGGAATCATCACCCAATTACTTCCAACCGTCTTACTTATCCAATTTTTTTCTGAAGGTTTCAAACTATATATCTTTTGACCGTCCAGGTAAACATCCACATATTGATGGACGGTATAAAATGCCAAATGCATATCGCTATGCAAAATTTCATTGAGAAAAAAGGTATAGTCCTTTCTGACGCCAATGGGCGCATTGGTATCCTCAACCTCCAGACAGGAATAGTCCTCAATGCGTTCAAAGCCTGAATCCGTTCTGCTCTGTTGAACATCCACATTATCCGTCACGCCTAAGCATACTAAAAGAACCATCACTGCCAGTCCTGCAAGCACCGACATGATATTGGAGATTTTTGATAAGTTAATGTTGCCTTGTGGTTTAGCTTTTCGTTCTGAATCCGGCATAATCAAGCTCCTTCTGCATTAGTCCTTATCTGGCTGGGACTACTGAAAAGAATTATATCATACCGGACTCTGTTTTTCCATATTTCCCTGAATAGCAAAAAGGCGGTTCGCAGACCGCCTTTTTGCATCCTTACCACACTCTGTAATTGCCGCTGAGTGCAAGAAAAGTAAAGAAATATAAACAATTATCATAGTACCTTCTGGGTCCCTGGCGCAGAGGCTCCTGCCAAAACCGCTCCACCCATTCCCATGCCATTTTGACCGCTGCTTCCTCCTCGCTCCGTCCCAGAACAGCCAATGCTCCCTGGGCCGTAGTTGCAAGCATGCCTACGGGATGCAGGGCATCCTGCCCCAGACAAGTACCATCCAGTTCATAGATTTTCCAGGGGTCATCACGTTTCACCACTCCCAGAAAATGCTGCAAATGCTCTGCTGCCACAGCCTGTCCTTCGTCCACGCCAAACCACTCATAATCAATCCCAATATTTGCTACAGTTCTATAGGCATCCGAGTAAAACCAGTCGTGTCTGTCATTAGACCAGGGAAGCGGTCTGCTCATTGGGGAACCGTCAAATTCCGCATATTCTGCACACATCCCCGTTACAGGATGACATGCCTCTTTCAGATAGCGCCTGCTGGTTTCTGCCGCTCTCTTCCAGAAAGGTCTGTCCTCCTCGTCCGCCCACAATGCGAACAGCTCATAAAAATGAGGTAGATGATAGGAAGGATCTGTGAAATCAATCCCTGCCACAAACAGAATCTGTCCATTTCCCCGGTTCCACATAGCCTGTCCCCGTCTTCCGTTTTCTCCCTTATGTAAGCATGCCCGCAAAATCTTTTTTGCCTGCTCGGAATAGCAGAAAATGCCCTCTCCGTCCCCCCAGCGGTGTGAAGCAAAAAACAGCGCCATGGCAAAGAACTCCTCCCCGTCCGGTGCCGCACCTTCTGCATTGTGGGTTCCGTCAATGGCACAGGACCAGGCGAAATATCCTTCCTCTTCCCCATCCGTCTGCCACATATAAGTGACAACCCACTTCCAGATACGGTCAAATTCTTCTTTTTTATTCATCTGAACACAAATCATCATGCCATAAGACATTCCCTCTGTTCTGACATCATGGTTCCCTGTATCCTCCAGATACCCCATATCATTGCCACAGGAATGATAAATTCTCTCTTCCTCCGAGCCATAGAAAAATGTATTCCATATTTCCTGCAGCCTTGCATCAATCTCCTCCCGGCTTTTTCCACTCTCCAGAAAAAGATTTCTATAAATCCCCGACTGAAATGCTCCCATTGTAAAACCCTCCAAATCACAATTATTCCTAAGAATATTGTAATTTGAAGGGTTTGTTTTGTCTTGGCAGATACTGCTGACTTATTTCTCAATTTTTGCGCAAATATATGCTACACCGATTCTATTACGAGGGCATGAGCGATTCCCGGAACACTCTTTCCCTCGTTGTAGCTGGTTTTGCTGAGCAATGCACCTGTAGGCATAAAAAGTACTTTTTTCCAGTTGCCTTCCTCTAATTGCTTCAGAATGTAGGCAGACAAGGTTACCGCACTGCAGCCGCAGCCGCTGCCGCCTGCATGAGTATCCTGGGAATCTCCGTCATATATCTCGATTCCGCAGTCCATGTGCTGTGCAGAAATATCATAATCCTTATCCCGCAGCAAATCAATCAGCACTCTCTGTCCTACCTTACCCAAATCTCCGGTGATAATTTTGTCATAATCTTCCGGATGACTTCCATAGTCAATAAAATGCTGTTCCAGAGTGGAGGCCGCCGCAGGTGCCATACAGGCACCCATATTCATAGAATCCTTCAAGCCGTAGTCCACAATCTTTCCCACTGTAAGACCAGTAATTTTTGCTCTGGGTCTTTTGTTTTTCCCGGTCTCCGGGTTTCTCTCCATCTCCGCTGCCGCCTGCTCATCTCCCAACACAAAAGCGCCGCTCCCTGTCACAGTCCAGCTGGCCGATAGAGGTCTCTGATTTCCATAGTCCAAAGGAAAGCGGAATTCTTTCTCCGCACTGGCAAAATGGCTTGATGTCACGCAGACCGTTCTTCTGGCAAAACCACCCGCAATACTTATGACTCCCAAAGTCAATGATTCGCCACAGGTGGAGCAAGCCCCATATACACCCAGTAGTGGTATCTGGTATGTGGAGATACCAAATGATGTGGCTATGGATTGACCAAGCAAGTCACCCGCAAACATCAGAGAAATGTTTTCCGGCTTCAATCCGGCTTTTTCGAGAGCCAGATAAACTGCATCCTTCTGCAGACTGCTTTCCGCCTCTTCCCATGTTTTGCAGCCAAACATATCATCCTCGCCAACCACATCAAATAGCAGTCCCAGCGGCCCCTGTCCTTCCTTCGTTCCCACAATGCTTCCACTGTCCAGAATATACACAGGGCGTCCCGGTTTCATACTTGCCCTTCCAAGCATTTGATTTTCCTGGCTCATAAAAATTCCCTCCGAATCCGCAATCATCTTTTTTGAAATTATTACCGCTTCGAAGGGTCTTTATACCAAAAAGCAGCACAAAGTGCTGCGGCAGACGCTACTCCGTTACCACATAAACCATACTGGTAACTACATAAAGCACTTTGCCGTCATACTCCACTCTGGACCAGCCGGAATCCGGGCTATAGCCGGTTCGATGCGCAGTTTCGCCGTAATTCAACTGGCAGTGAACCGTGCTGTCTCCCTCTGAGGTACTGGGTTCAAGCCTTAAATTGACATATTCTTTGGGAGAAATATTATCGTCGCAATCTGTAAAAATAATGACCCGGCCGTCCTTCGTGCTGACTCTGTTGGGATTATTTGTCGGTACAGGCGGTTGATAGGACAAATCCGTAGTCAGGTATTGGCTGACCGCATACAATGTCTGTCCGTTATAGTCAATTCTGGACCAGCCCGTATCATTATTGATGCCGATTCTGGACAGAGTTTCACCATTCTGTGCCTGCGTTACTATATTTTCTGCATCTGCTGTACTGGGCAAAGAGCGCAGATTAATCACATCCTTGGCAGTAACGGTCTCCTGTACCTCCGTAAACGCCATCGTCTCATTTCCGGATACAGGTTCCTGCACCGATGCATTCTCTGTTGCCTCAGGTGTCTGAACTGTTTCCGGTGCTACTGTCGGAACCGGTGTTGCCGTTATTTCAGGTTTCGCTGTTGTCTCCGGGGTGGCAGTTACCTCGGGTGTCGCTGTTGCCTCCGGGGTGGCAATTACCTCAGGTGTCGCTGTTGCCTCCGGGATAGTCATTCCCTCCAGGCTCTCCGCCGGCTCTGCAACAGGTTCAAGCGTGGGTTCTGTTGTCGCCTCCAACGTAGACTCCGCAACATCCGCCAATATTACCGTTGGCCGGGAGGTCTGACCGCCCACATCCTTATTGCCGTGCGTAATATGCCAGAGACCGGCGCAGATAAGAGCTGCCAGCAGAATCAGCCCCAAAAATACAAGCACCATAATAATCGGCCTCATTGGCTGAGGCTCGTCCTCCCAGTCCTCTTCCCAATCCTCCTCATCATCCGCTCTGCGTCCCACCTGTGGCTGTTCCTCAAAATCCAGTTCTTCATATTCAATCTCTTCGTCCGATTCCATATCCGCAGCTTCTTTCCAATCAGAAGCATCAAAATCCTTATCTATTTTGTCACTCATTTTTCCTCACACTCTACCGCATCAGTGATGCTTAAATCAAAGGAAGTCTGCATCGCTTCCCCTACATACAATCCGCCGGACGAGGCAGCCTTCTGCTCATCCGGCGTAAAATTTTGTAAATCAGGTTTTATCCTTCATATTTCTCACTTTGCGTACGAATCAGCTCCGCATCCTCAAAGTAATTAATTTTCATTGCACTCTTGACCTCAGATAAGGTCTGTGCTGCCACTTCACGGGCAACATCGCTTCCCTGTTTCAGGATATCATATACGGCAGGAATATCCTTTTCCAGCTCCTTTCTGCGGTTACGGATAGGCTCAAGAATCTCCTGCATAATATTGTTCAGGAATTTCTTCACCTTCACATCTCCCAAACCTCCGCGCTGATAGTGCGCCTTCAGTTCATCCAGATTCGGATATTCGGGAAGATACCTTTCAAAATGCTCCGGTCTGCAGAAGGCATCCAGATAGGTAAACACCGTATTTCCCTCCAGATGTCCCGGATCGCTGACCAACAGATGCTGAGGGTCTGTATACATACTCATAATTTTAGTACGGACCTCATCCGCACTGTCTGCCAAATAAATGCAGTTTCCAAGGGATTTACTCATCTTTGCCTTGCCATCTATACCGGGCAGTCTCTGGCACGCCTCATTCTCGGGAAGCAATGCCGAAGGCTCCACCAGGACAGGTGCATACACCGTATTAAATTTATGAACGATTTCTCTTGTCTGCTCTATCATGGGCAGCTGGTCGCCGCCAACGGGAACGGTAGTCGCCTTAAATGCTGTAATATCTGCCGCCTGGCTGATGGGGTACGTAAAGAAGCCCACAGGAATGCTTGCCTCGAAATTACGCATCTGAATCTCACTCTTTACAGTAGGGTTTCTCTGCAACCTCGCCACAGTCACCAAATCCATGTAATAAAAGGTCAGCTCACACAGCTCTGAAATCTGTGATTGAATAAACAAGGTAGACTTTGCAGGGTCAAGTCCGCAGGACATATAATCAAGCGCCACCTCAATGATATTCTGTCTCACCTTCTCCGGGTTTTCGATATTATCCGTCAAAGCCTGCGCGTCCGCAATCATAATAAAGGTCTTTTTATAGTCTCCGGAATTCTGCAGCTCTACACGCCTTCTGAGTGATCCTACATAATGCCCCACATGCAGTCTTCCGGTAGGTCTGTCACCTGTCAAAATAATTTTATCCATCTTATTTCCTCTTTTCTGTGCGCAAACAGCTTGCTCACTAATAACGCAAGAAAACCAAATGCTCGAAAAAGCATCTGTCCGCATGAGCACGGCATCTGTTTTTCGGGCACTTGGCTCTGCCCTTTGCGCACATTATATCACAGATTCTATCTTGGGGAAACCATTTTTTGATAGACATTTCCCATCATATGAGAAGGCTCCAATTCCAATGTCTTCTCAAAAAATACTGCTGCCTTTTCCCGTTCATCAAGGCCCAGATAACCCAGACCAAGCAGATAAAAACAGTGAGCCCTGTTTTTCCGGGTCAAATCCTCTTCAAAAATCAGGAAATCCGGCAGAGAGACAGCAAAATATTCTATCCTCGCCTCATCATCCACGTGCTGCTCTCCATAGTCAATCAGGCGGTAAAATCTGGCCCTTGCGGCTCCTGTCCGCCCAAGCTTTAAGAGTGAAAGCCCCTGATAGAGAATCATATCTGCGGGCTGATCATTATAATACATGGCTCCCGCAGGCTCATCTGTTCCAATCGCAGCTCTCTCAAAATACGCTTCCGCTTCCTTCCGTTTTTCGTCTGCGAACATCCGGCTTTTCTCTGCTTTTTCCCGGTTTCCGTCTGCAAACGCTTCGTCGCCTTTCTTCTCCGCCTTCTCAGCTAACATCTCACAAGCAAGCCCCAGATAATAATACAGATGATTGTCTCTGGTTCCTTCCAGCTTGCCTTCTCCCAAATTTTCCGGGTAAACCAAGGCCTGCTTTAACAGTGCCTCTGCTCTTTCCGCCTCTCCCTCTGCAAGGGCACTTCTTGCCTGTTGGAGCAGACAGATGGTGTACTGCGTGGTAATCTTACCTTCCCCACCCTCCCAGGGATGGAAGAGATGCCCCATCATGCAGCCATATGCCTTCTCATATTGTCCTGTCATATTCAACAGGGTAATATATTCCACATAAAGGTCATCTCTGCTTTCTATTCTGCTGCCGTAAGCCTCGTAGCGTGCCAGCCTGTCTGCAAAGGACATCCCTGTCTTTTTATACAACTGGTCAAGCTCCAGAAACACTCTCACATCCTCCCGATTCCGTTCAAATGCCTCTTCCAGTTCCGCCTTCGCCTTCTGCGGCTGCCCGCATTTATTGTAATAAGCAAGAGCAAGATTTCGGTGAACCGTCGGGAATTCCGGTTTCTGCGCTTCCGCTGCCTCCCACAGGCGCACAGCCTCCTGCCATTGCAATTTATCGTAGAACAGACATCCCAGATAATAGTCTGCCATAGGACAGTTCTCACGAGCCGCTGCAAAGCGCAGCACTGCAATATCCTCCAGACTGTTCGGGAAGCAGTAATCAGGGCATGTCTGCTCAGCCTCTTCAAGCAGCCTCACTACCCACTCTGCATTCTGTCCGTCCTCGCCATACTGCCTGCTCACATAGTATGCCTCATAATATTTTAATAAGGGATGAGGAATCAGACACTCTCTGAGCAGAACAACCGCCTCCTCATAGGCTCCGAATTCCGCATAGTCCCTCGCTGCCATCAGGTAGTTTTCCGGGAAATCACGCATTTTCCGATGCATCTGCCTGTAAGCGCCATCCTTTTCCTCCGCACGTCTTTCCAATGCCATGCAAATCGCCTGCTCATTACAGGAAACAAAATCAAAAGGATCCAGAGCCAGATTTTCGGTTATCCAATCCAGTGCTTCTCCCGTTCTTCCCAGCTTCCGCAGAAGATATGCCTTCATACCGCGTGCCTTTACATTATGGGCATTCTTTACCAATGCCCTCTCCGCCATCTCAAGGGCATTTTCAAAGCATCCCCTTCCGGCATCTATCGCAGCCAGATAATAGAAGCTCATCTCCTGCTGCTCGTTTGTCCAGGTCGCTTTATAAAATGCATCATAGGCCTCGTCGTCCCTTCCCTGATACAAAAGCGCCAGCCCAAGCAGATAATAGCTCTCACTGTTATAGGGATTGGGATTTCTCTCAAGCAGACGCTCCAGCGCCTTTCTGAAATAGCCCTCTGCCTGTATGAACTGTCCTCTTCGCAGCAAAAGTGCACCATAGGCATTGTTGATACGGATGTCTCCGGGGTCACGTTTCAGCCCTTCCAGATAATACGGGTCGGGCAGATAGGTGGCATGCCTGTACTGTTCAATGTGCAGTCCCGTCAAATAAAGCTCCTCATTCGTCATGATTTCAGACGGCTCCTTTGCTGCCTTTGCGGGGTCAGGCAGCTTATGGCTCACAGGCTTTTGTGGCTGATAGCTCACCAGACACTTGTCTCCCGCCAATATGGAGACCTTCAGTTTCCACTCCGCTATCTCTGAAGCTGCTGCATCCTCAGACACCTGCTTTTCCAGTACCTTCCGCTCCCTTTTCTGTGTCGGGAGTTCTACCGTATGACGATAAACCTCCTCGGGTGACAGCTTCACTTTTTCTCTGTAAATCTCTTTTCCGTCATAAGAGAGCACAACCTCCGCATCCTCATATACGGCAGTTGCATAGACCGCAAGCACAACGTCAGAATCATCAAGCGCTAAATTGACAGCCGCCTCTCTGGTTGCATTTTTCACCAGGCCCACCTTTTTATAGGGCATAAAGTACTGCCGGAAGGTTTTTTCCTCAAAAGGCTTCAGCCAGGTAAAATCCGGCTGATTGTCAGTGTACACGCCTGTCATCAGTTCAACATAAGGACCGTCCTCATCTGTGAGGTTTCTGTCCCATGCTTTTCCGAAATCGCCACAGCCCCAGGTCCACTGCTTCTTTCCGGGAGAAATATGATGGTCTGCCACATGAAGGATTCCGGCTTCCTTTCCGTAATCGTAGCCACCCACAAAATCATATTCCGATTTCTCTGCCATGTATGAGGTTGGAACCGGAATATTTTTGTATCGGGAAATATCCACGCCTTCGCTGTAATCTTTCTTATAATATACTCCGGTAGCAATGGGAAAACGTGACACGTCTCTCTTACCGTGATCCATTACCGCATGCACATCCGGCGGGAAAACGGACTGGGTATTTTCATTCACCGCCACAGCCGGATTTGCCCACCAGAGAAAGGTCTGGGGCATGGAAGTCCGATTATAAAGCTGCCCTGTAATTTCTATGTAAGCCTTGCCCGGATAAAGCGCAATTTTCGTCAGCCCCTTTGTACCATACATACGATCCACGTCATTGCAAAGTACATAAGCACTGCCATCCTCTCCTTCGCCGCAGAGATAATCCACCGGCAGGAAGGTCGTTGGTCTGTGGTGCTGTGGCCAGTTGAATTCTATTCCCCCTGAAATCCACGGGCCGGTCAGACCCACCAGAGCCGGCTTGATTACATGATTATAATAGACAAAATCGTAACCGTTCGTTTTATCGTATGCTCTCTGTATTCTTCCTCCCAGCTCCGGAAGCACCATAACCTTTAAGTATTCATTCTCCAGATAAACAGCCCTGTATTCCTTATCCGTTTTCACATTACTGATTTTTTCAATGGTAGGATACGGATATACCTTACCGCAGCTTCCCTGATAAACTCTTTTTTCCAGAAAAATCGGATTTTTTTCCGCTTCCCCGATTTCATAGGTGGGGATAATCACCTTTTCTTCCCAAACTTTTGCCTGTGTCATTGAAAATTCCTCCTTACCTCCACTATACCTCAGAAGGCCTCTCACCGCATTCCTGATACTTGCGCATTTTTTTAGATTTATTGCTCTTGCAGTACATTTCGGTATATTATAAAATCAAAGGGAATTCAATAAGAATGGGAGGGAATTATTTTGAAATCCTGCGAGCATTTGATTGCACCGGAATCGGATTATTTCGTACATGTTCCAAGCATCGGTGCCAGAGAACTGTTTTTTTATCCGCTGTATATCGGCCATTTTATCTACGAAGCCGGCTATTGTCTGCAACGGGACTCCTACGACAGCTTTCTTGTCATGTATATCCAAAAAGGACAGTTGTCCGTGACGCTCCCTTCTGCAACGACCGTTGCACGCGAGGGAAGCTTTCTTTTGTTGGATTGTTATGAACCTCACGCCTACCATACTGAAACCGGCTGTGAGACACTTTGGTGCCATTTCGACGGTGCTCTGGCAAGAGGATGGTTTCAGACAATTACCGGACAATTGGGCAATGTCTTTCGCCTCGCAGACCCTTATCCGGCTCTTTCGAAGCTCACAACCCTCTATAAGCAGTTTGCGGAGAGCGCCCCTCTCAGAGAACCCCTTCTGTCAAAATATATAAACGACATTCTGACAGCCTTCCTGATATATTCTCCGTCAAATCTCCGAACCCCTGACCGGGACGGCTCCATGGAGGAAACCATCACCTATATCAATGAGCATTTTGCGGAAGAACTGCCTCTGGAAAAGCTTGCGGCAAAGGCCTCCTTAAGCCAGTATCATTTTATTCGCACCTTTCGGAAGGAGACCGGCTTTACCCCTCACGAATACCTGGTGAATATCCGTATCAATACCGCAAAATACCTGTTAAAAAACTCCATGCTTTCCATAAAGGACATCTGCTTCCAAACAGGCTTTTCCTGTGAAAGCGTCTTTTGCAGTGCCTTTAAGAAACGGCTTGGTCTAACGCCTCTGGAATACAGACATTCCGGCGAACCGGATTGATTTTGTTCCGGTGCCCGGGAAATTGCCCCTTAGCCTTCCTGCTTCGTCCGGAAATAAATTCTCTCTGCCGTCTCTCCCAGAATCTGTTCCTTTTCTCTATCCGTAAAAGCTGTACTGTCCAGAATATAGTCATAAAGATGCGCATAGGTATCCCGGCACAGATTGCTGGGCAGATCGCTCCCCCACATCAGGCGGTCAGCCCCCAGCAGCTTCAGCGCCTCCCGGATAAACCAGACCGCAGTGGGGTAAGGATATTCCTCCGGTTTCTGATTGCTGGGCAGACTTGCCAGGTCAAAAACCACATTGTCCTGATTGAGAGCGCGAATGCCCTCCCTCCACTCCTCCTCATAGCTCCGCCCTTGTGGTGCCAGCAAGTGGCAGACAACAAACTGCATGCCGGGATGTCTCTTCACTGCCCTTGCAAGGGCTTTCGGCTGCCAGCAGCAGCCTCCTCTGCGCCCTATGTCAAACACAGCAGTCACTCCATGAGCCTCCGCATAGCAGAGGGCTTCCTCCATCATATCACCATCCAGCGCGAACTCCTTATGATAGCTCATGAGCCCGCTTCCGTCGCTGACCTCAAACTTTACAATCCGAAATCCAAGCTCCTCGAACAGATGCTTTCTCACGTCTTCACTTTTCCGGCAAAAGGGGTCGTAGCAGGCCGCCCCGGTAAAACGCTCCGGGTACTTCTGCATGGCATCCCAGGTATAGAGATTCTGAGGCCCGATAAAATTCCCCTGCAGGATTACAGCCTTTTCAATGCCTTCCGCGTCCATTGCCTTTAATACCGCCTCGGGGCTTACTCCCGTTTCCCCAAGCTCCGGCGGAAACATCTGGAAACTGCTGCCGTCAGCATACTGCACGAAGCCGCCTCCGATACAGCGCAGTTCTCCTCTGGAGCCGAAGCCGTTTAAATTTTCGCAGATATGAATATGTGCATCTATGATTTTCATTTATTTTGTCCTTTCTTCTGAAAGCAATTTTATTTCCTTTTGGAGAAAATGAAGTTTAAATCATCTTACCACAATCATACGACTCCGAAAAGTCATTCCGTAATTTCAGACTTATTTCAGATTTATTTAATGGATATTTTCACCGCCAAAGGTTATTATAATTTAGAAAATGCCGTAGCTGCGGCAGAAAGAATTACCAGTATAAACGCCGTTTACGCGGCAGAAGGAGCGGAAGCATGAGACAAACCATAGTATTTAATGATAACTGGCAATTTTCAAAAGACCGTGTTCATCAGGAGACAGTGAACCTGCCCCACACCTGGAATGCAAAAGACGGCATGGACGGCAAGGGTGAATATGACAGAGGCGAATATTTCTACACAAAACAATTCCCCACTCCCACACTTCAGGACGGTGAACGGGTCGTACTGGAGGTGCTTGCCGCAGGACTTTCCGCAAAAGTATTTGTAAATGACCGGGAAATGGGCAGCCACGAGGGCGGATATTCCTCCTTTACCGTGGATATTACAGCCGCGCTGTTTCCCAGGGACTTTCAATCCGCACAGTCTAACACTCTGACTATTGCGGTCAACAACTCAAACCGCAGCAACATCTATCCACAGATGGCAGACTTTACCTTCTACGGAGGTCTGTACCGGGGCGTCAATCTGCTGATTCTGCCCGCTACCCATTTTGAGGTGGGCTTTCACGGTGCAAGCGGTCTCGCCATTACGCCGGAATTGATTACCAAGACAATTCCCTCCCCCTGTGATACAGCGGCTGACAAGGTATGTCCTGCCTGTTGTGAAGCTGTACCTGACGACAGAAAAGCAATCATCCATTTAAACAGTTGGGTAACCAATCCCTCCCCTGACTATACCATTCGGTATCTGATTACTGATGCCGCGGGGAACGAAACCGCTGAAATATGGCGTCCTTCCGCCGACCCCAAGGCAGACATCCTGCTCCCCGAGGCGCATCTCTGGCAGGGTGTGGATGACCCTTATCTGTACCGCTGTACCGCAACGCTTGTCTACCGCAACGAATCCGTGGACGAGGTATCCTCCCGTTTCGGCATCAGAAGCTTTTTTGTGGATCCGGAAAAGGGCTTCTTCTTAAACGGCAAGCCCATGATGCTTCGCGGTGTATCCCGTCATCAGGACAGGCTGTGGTGCGGCAACGCACTGACCCGCGAGCAGCACTATGAGGATGCGGCTCTGATTGCGGAGCTTGGCGCCAATACCGTGCGGCTTGCCCACTATCAGCATAGCCGGGATTTCTACGATGCATGTGACGAATATGGCTTTATCGTCTGGGCCGAGATTCCCTATATCAGCTGCCAGAGCGACGACCCGGAAGCCCACGAAAACTGCCGACTCCAGATGGAGGATTTGATCTACCAGAATTACAACCATCCTTCCATCTGCTTCTGGGGAATTTCCAACGAAATCACCATCGGTGGAGAAAAGCCGGGGCTTGTGGAAAATCACAAGGATTTGAATGCTCTGGTAAAGCAGCTGGATCCCAGCCGTCTTACCACCATCGCACACGTGAGTATGCTGCCTATGGACAGCCCGCTTCACGGAATCACCGATGTGGAAAGCTACAACCATTACTTTGGCTGGTACGGCGGAACCTATGATTACAACGAGAAATGGCTGGATGAATTCCATGCGAAGCACCCTGACATCTGCCTTGGTGTTTCGGAATACGGTGCAGAAGGTATCATCACCTACCAGCCCGACGAGCCGAAATGCCGTGACTATTCGGAAGCCTATCAGGCGGAATATCATGAACACATGGCAAAAATTCTCATGGAACGCCCCTACCTCTGGGCAACGCATGTATGGAATATGTTTGACTTCGGCTGTGCTGCCAGAAATGAGGGCGGAACTGCCGGACGCAACAACAAGGGACTTGTCACCATGGACAGAAAGATTAAGAAGGAAGCCTTTTATGTATACAAGGCCTATTGGAGCAGGGAACCCTTTGTCCATCTCTGCGGAAGACGTTATGCGCAGAGGACCGGAGACACCGTCACAGTCAGAATTTACTCCAACCAGCCTGAGGTGTCCCTGTATGTGAACGGACAGGCCTTTGCCACACAGCACGGAGACAAGGTTTTCCTTTTTGAAAATGTACCGTTAAACGACGGCTTTACCTTCCTCACCGCCACGGCAAATGATGTATCCGACACCATGACCTTGGAAAAGGTGGAGAAAAAGCCGGATATTTACACCTTACCTCAGGAGGAGGATGACGGAGAGGGCGTGGCAAACTGGTTCGAGCAGGTAGAAACCGTGGCAAGCGATGCACCCATGGAATTTTCCGAGAAGCATTTCTCCGTCCATGACAAATTAAATGATATTGCCGCAAACGATGAAGCCTTTTCCATCCTCTCCAATGCCCTGTTTGCCATGACAGGCATGAAAATGAAAAAATCCATGCTTGCCATGATGGGAGAAAAGAGCCTGTTTGAACTGACAGACATGATGACCGGCTTCGGAGGCTCCGACAAAAAAGTTCCTGAAAACGCATTACAGATTATCAATGCCGAGCTGAATAAGGTAAGCAAATAGCACAACTGCCTGATTTCTATCACGCGTGCCTGCGCAGAACCCTGTGAGGTACAGAAAGCAGCGCAATGATTTCATGGGCGAGAAGAGGCGCTGCGGCGAGAACGCTCAGCCGCAGCCACTCCTGCCCGGACAGGTGAGTGGTTCCGAAGGCATTGATGAAAAAGGGAACCTCCGTCACCGCAAACTGCAGCAAAAATCCCACAACACAGGCTGCTATCATCAGCTTGTTCTCCAAATGGTTCATTCTGAAGAAGGATTTCTGTACATCCCGCATTCCCACCGCATGGAACAACTGGGACATCCCCAGCACCGTAAAGGCGTAAGTCTGCGCCTTGGACAGTACTGCGCTGTCCTTCAGAATCCATGTCAGCTGCTCTAAATCCACATTTTTCCCATTGATATGCAGCAGTGCGCAGGGCACCATGAAAAAGGCTGTCAGGCTGATTGCTGCAATTAACGCCCCGTAAAACAGCGTACAGGCAAGCCCTCCTCTGGCAAAAAGACTCTCCTGTGCTTTCCTGGGCTTTTGCCGCATAAGACTTTTTCCGTCATTTTTATCTACCCCCAACGCCAGAGCCGGAAGCGAGTCCGTAATCAGATTAATCCAGAGTATATGGCTGGATTTTAAGGGAGCTGCCAGTCCGCAGACCACAGCCAGAAACATGGTAATGATTTCTCCCAGGTTGGAGGAAAGCAGGAAAATCACGGATTTTCTGATATTTTCATAGACACCTCTGCCCTCTTCAATGGCACGCCTGATGGTGGCAAAATTGTCGTCGGTCAACACCATATCCGAAGCCTGTCTCGCCACATCCGTTCCCGTCATGCCCATGGCGATACCAATGTCCGCCTTTTTCAGAGAAGGTGCGTCATTGACACCGTCCCCCGTCATTGCCACAATCTCGCCCCGACGCTTGAAACCGTCCACTATACGCACCTTCTGGGCCGGAGACACTCTGGCAAACACCCGAATCTGCTCCAGTTCTCTGTCAAATTCTTCATCTGTTAAGCGACTCATATCGTTCCCCGTCATACATTGCCCCGGCCTGTTCACAATCCCAAGCTGCTTCCCGATAGCAAAGGCCGTATCCACATGGTCTCCGGTAATCATCACTGTAGTGACTCCCGCCTCTTTAAAATCAGCTACCGCTCTTGCCGCCTCCGGTCTTGCCGGATCACGCATGGCAGCAAGCCCCAGGAAGGTCAGCTGTTCCTCTTCCGGCTGCCGCATACCGGTGCGCATGGCAATCGCCAGCGTCCGCAGCGCCTCCCCTGCCAGTTCTGTCATGGCCTGCCTGATTTGCCTGCGGTGACTCTCCTGTATCCGCATCACTCCGTTCTCTGTCAGAATTCCGGTACACTTCTTTAAAACCTCATCCGGTGCTCCCTTGGTATACAAAACCGTATCATGCAGAGTTGTCATCATCTTTCTGTCGGAATCAAAGGGCAGTTCTCCGGTTCGCGGAAACTTCTCCTCCAAATGCTCTTTCTCCATCCCCAGTTTTGCAGTCAAATCCAACAATGCCAGTTCCGTTGGATCTCCCATCCGGCAGCCGGTCTCTGCCACCGCATCGTTGCACAGAGCCATCCCCCGGAAAAAATCCGGGCAGATTGACTGGTTCAGTTCATCCGCCAAAAACATTTTGCCCTTCAAATAGCATTTTTCCACGGTCATGCGGTTCTGGGTCAGAGTCCCTGTCTTGTCGGAGCAGACCACGCTGACGGCTCCCAGTGTCTCCACAGACGGAAGTCTTCTCACAATGGTATTTACCCGCACCATTCTGGTGACGCTAAGGGCAAGACAGATGGTTACCACCGCGGGAAGTCCCTCCGGCACTGCCGCAACAGCAAGACTGATTGCCGTAATCAGCATCTCCGGCACATTTCTCTTCTGCACTACAGCTATGGCAAAAAGTGCGGCGCATAACCCAAGAGAAAGCAGGCTCAACACCTTCCCCAGCTCTCCCAGGCGCTTCTGTAACGGTGTCATTTCTTCCTTCGCCTCTGTAATCATGGATGCAATCTGCCCTAATTCAGTATGCATACCTGTGGCTGTCACCACGCCTTCCCCTCTGCCATAAGTCACGATGGTAGACATGTACGCCATATTCAGCCTGTCACCCAGCGGAATTTCCACGCTCCGTCCGGTGTCTCTGTTTTCCTCCCTTTTCCCTGCAGCCGTTATCTCCGAAGCCGTTCTCCCCTCATAATATTTAGGCATATAACAGCTGTCCTTCTCAACCGGAATCCCCTCCCCTGTCAGTGCCGATTCTTCGATTTTCAGATTTGCAGTGGACAACAGTCTCAAATCAGCCGGAACCTGACAGCCTGCCTCCAGATACACCAAATCTCCCCGCACCAGCTCCGCCGCGGGAATCTCCATCCGTCTGCCCTCTCTGATTACCGTAGCCTTCGGACTGGTAAGCTTTTTCAGGGATTCAAGTGCTTTTCTCGCCTTACCCTCCTGAAGCATTCCCACAAATGCATTCATAAACACCACCACACCGATAATGGCGGCATCACTGATTTCGTTCAGCAGGACAGACACCACCGCTGCCACAATCAGCACATAAATTAACGGGTCGTTCAGCTGTTCCAGAAAGGATTCCACTGCCGTCTTTTTTCTCGGCTCCCGCATTTCATTCCGCCCTTCCTCCCGCAGCCGTTTTCCCGCCTCCGTAATGCTCAAGCCCTTTTGCCCGTTCGTTCGCAGTTCCTCCAGCGTTTCCTGTATACTGTATTGTTCAAACAAAGAAAAATCCTCCCGACGCATATTCGCACTAAAACTATATGCAGTCGGGAGGAAGGGTATGTCCATGAAACGTATGCTTTTCCGGTTGTCAATGCCGATTTTGCAAAAATAACTACTTCCCCGGTTCAATCTTTTTCTGATACAACGCTTTCTCAGCCAGTATTTCCCTGAATTCGGTTCCATCCTCTCTCAGGGCGTAGCCCTTGAATTCCATATATTCGTCATAATCACGGATGTACATGGTAATCTCGGAAACTAACTAGGGTATCCCATAATTACCTCCCTAAATGGGAAAAGGCGAATTTTGCACGTAAAAAGATGCGAAAATTACCTCCCCAAATAAGAAAAGGCGAATTTTGCACGTAAAAAGACGCGTAAATTACCTCCCTAAATAAGAAAAGGCGAATTTTGCACGTAAAAAGACGCGAAAATTACCTCCCTAAATGGGAAAAGGTGGAATTTGCACGTAAAGAGACGCGTAAATTACCTCCCTAAATGGGAAAAAGTGGAATTTGCACGTAAAGAGACGACGATAGTCTGGGATACTCAGAAATCTGTCGCAATCATTGCAAAAAGCAGCGGTAAAATCGGCGATGTGACTTGCCGATATGCCTTCACCTTTTTATGAATTACATAAAAGCAACTTCGTATAATCCATCTTGGGATTTTGGAAGATTTCTTCCGTATTCCCCGTTTCGATAATCTTTCCGTCCTTCATGACCATGATACGGTCACACATATGGTATACCACATTGATATCATGGGAAATAAAGAGGTAGGACAATTTCATCTCCTGCTGCAGCTTCTGCATCAGTTCCATAATCTGCGCCTGAATGGTAACATCCAGAGCGGAAACCGGCTCATCCGCAACCAGAAAACCCGGATGCATAATCAATGCCTGTCCGATACTGATACGCTGTCTCTGACCACCGGAAAGCTGGGAAGGCTTTCTGTCAAAATATTTATCCTCCATACCGACCCGATGCAGCATATCATAAGCTGCCGCCTCCATATCCGACTTCGTCATGGCAAGAGATTTATCCCGGGCGCAGGCTGCCCGCATAGGTTCCTGTAACAACCAGCCAATGGTTTTTGTAGGATTCAAACTACTGTATGGATCCTGAAAAATCATCTGGGGACGAATGGTATGATGTATCACCTTACCTGTAATGTCCTTATTCATTCCCAAAATTGCCTTGGAAAGCGAAGTCTTTCCGCAGCCGCTCTCGCCTACAAGACCAAGGCTTTCTCCCTGATATATCTCAAAGTCTGCCCCTTCTACCACGCAGTGCTTCTTTTTTGCTGCAAAGAGACTATTGCCGCCGTCACGATAAAATACAGAAAGATCTCTGACTTCAAGTACTGTCCGAGGTACGGTTCCACTTCCATTTCCGGAATTTTGAAACGCCCCGTTTTCCGGCATTCCGTCACTTTCTGCTCCTGTACCCGCTGCCGGCCTTTCCATCACCGAAACTCTCTTTTTCATCCGGGAAGGCACCGCTTCAATCAGACGCTTCGTATATTCCTGCTTCGGATGCAGAAAAATTTCCTCTGTATCACCCTGTTCCACTACGCATCCGTCTTTCATAACGACAATACGATTACAGATGCGCCTTGCCAGATTCAGGTCATGGGTGATAAAAAGCATGGCATTCTGCTCTTTCGTATTAATATCGCGCAGCAGCTCCACAATCTGATTCTGAATGGTAACATCCAGCGCCGTGGTCGGTTCGTCCGCAACCACCAGGTCGGGATGCAGGATAATCGCCATGGCAATCATCACCCTCTGGCGCATACCGCCGGAAAGCTGATGCGGATAGCTTTCGTAAACCTTCTCTGTATCCCTCAGTCCTACCGCCTCAAAGTTTTCCAGCACTCTCGCCCTGATTTCCTCCTTTTTCAAGCCGGTATGGAGCTTCAGCATCTCCTCCACCTGCCTGCCCACCTTCTGAGTGGGATTCAAAGAAGTCATCGGTTCCTGAAACACCATGGACATATAATCACCCTGGTATTTCCTGTACAATGCCTTATCCAGAGGCTTTCCGGCCTCCCGCAAAACCACCTCATCAAAAAGGATGCGTCCGGAAGTAATCTGTGCCTTGTCGGACACCAGCCCCATAAGGGTCAGTGCCGTCACAGACTTACCGGAGCCTGACTCTCCCACAACGCCCAGGATTTCTCCCTCTTTTATTTCCAGGCTGACATTTTTTACCACTTCCGTGCCGTCGAAGGCCACAGAAAGATTTTCAATTTTGATCAAAACCATGACCTCCTTTCCTGAAGAATCGCTCTGCGATTCTCCCCGGCGCAGTATAGTCTGACTTAGATAGCGTTTTTTGCTATCTTAGTCAGACTCTGCGCCGTATTCCCTCGCTGAACAGCGAAAATCCCAACACAATCCATACAATCGTAAGTCCCGGTGCCAGTGCATACCAAGGTGCTGTCTGGAGATAACCCTGCGCATCGGAAAGCATCTTTCCCAGACTGGCATCCGGAGGCTGCACACCGATTCCCAGATAGCTCATGCCGGATTCCGCCAGAATCGCATTGTTAAAGCCAATCATAACAGAAACCCAGAACACAGAAAAAATATTGGGTAGAATATGCACAAACAGAATCCTCACTCTGCTCACACCCATCAGTCTTGCCCGCTTAATGTAATCCGCATCTCTCAGACGGATGAATTCGCTTCGCACAATTCTCACATAACTGGGAATGAATACAATACTCAGAGAAATAATGACATTCTGCTTTCCCGTACCCAGCAGGCTGATGATAACCAGCGTCAAAAGAATGCTGGGGAATCCGTTGACCGCATCCGTAATCCGCATGACAATCTCATCCAGAATGCCGCCGAAATATCCTGTAATTGCCCCCAGAAGAATCCCTGCCGTGCCGGAAACCAACACCACCAGAGTAGAAATCAAAATAGTGGTACTGCACCCCTGCATCACCCGGGAAAAAATATCCCTGCCGAAATTATCGGTACCGAAAATATGACGTAAAGAAGGCGGATTGAATTTCTCTGCGGCAGACATGGCGGTGGTGCTGTAGGGAGTCCAGAAAAAGCCCACAATTCCCAGCACCACAACAAGACCTGTCATCAACAGGCCTGCCACAAGATATTTATTCCATTTTCCCTTCTTTGCTTTCTTCATATCGTGCTATATTCCTGTTCAATTACTGCTTTCCCTGATTCAAAATTTTCGCAGTTTTAACTTCCCTGGCTCGTACTTCCACGACCCTTACTTTCTACAGTTACTACTTTGCACCATCACTACTTTTCACTGATTCTCGGGTCGATGACACGATACAAAATGTCCACCAGAAAATAAACAAAGATAACAACAAAGGTAATATATAAAATCAAAATTTCCACCACCGGAAAGTCGCGGGTGGAAATGGAACTGATTAACAGCCTTCCGATACCCGGAAGTCCGAAAACCTGTTCAATCACAATACTGCCCGCCACAATCTCCGCGACAATCATGCCCAGAAATGTGACAACGGGCATCATGGCATTTCTGAGCACATGTCCATACATCACTCTGCGCCTGGTACAGCCTTTGCTGTAGGCCGTGCGCACATAATCGGATTTCAGCTCCGTCAGCATGGAATTGCGAAGAAATCTTGCCGTCATGGCAATCTTCGGCAGGGCGATGGACAACGCCGGGAACAACAGGTAGCCAAGGAAGCCCCAAAAGTCTTCCTTGTAGCTGATATAGCCTCCGGGTGTAAAAAACTTGAACAGAATGCCGAACAGATAAGTTACCAGGATTCCCAGAAAAAAAGACGGAATTGCCATGGTTGTCTGGGTAATAACACCCAGTGCCACATCCAGAAAATGCCCAATCTTATCCGGCCCGCGGCTCGCGCATCCGGCCCACAGCACTCCAAGAGGAATGGACACCAGAATAATCAGCACCAGCGAGACCGCTGCCAGCCAGAGCGTTACAGGAAGCTTATCCCCGATAAGCTCCTTCACCGGCATCATCTCATTCATGTTCTTGGAATAGCGGTAACTGACGCCGAGATTGCCCTTCAGCACATCTCCTACCCAGTTAAAATACCGCACCACAGGAGGCTTATTTAAGCCCAGTTCTTCCCGAAGCTGTTCCTCCCTTTCAGGAGTCGCCTCAGTACCCAGGATAGATGTCACCACATCCCCCGGGATAATCTGGAAAGCAAGGAAAGCAGCCACGGAAACGAGAAACAATGTCATAATGAGAGTTAAAAATTTTTTACCTAAGTATTTCACGTACTGCTTTCCTCCTTTCTTTGTTTTGCGGAATGTGTGCTTCGCACACCCCATTCGCTACGGCTTTGCCTTCGCTCATATCGTTTGTTCGCCAAGTGAAGACTTCTTTCCGCAAGCGGAATCAGTCTTCGTTTGGCTCACTTATTCCGCAAAATACACCGTACTCATATCCTGTACATAGACAGGGTAGAACTTATAACCTGCAAGCTTCTTGTTGATTGCCGTCGTATTGGCGGGAACCTGAATAAATGCACTTCCGGCTTCCTCGCAGAGAAGCTTCTGAAGGTCTGCATAATAGCCCGCTTTTTCGACAGGGTCTAAGGTTGCCTGAGCCTTCTTGTAAAGCGCATCATACTCCTCGTTTGCAAAGTTGATGAAATTCTTTTTGGAATCTGTCTGGAATCTGTTCAGCAGATAGCCGGGCGTCATATCACAGGTAATACCGCTGATGGTAGCCTCATACTGTCTCCCGTTGTAGACCTCATCCAGCCAGGTACTCCACTCTACTGCCTTGATAGTCGCGTTGATGCCTGCTGCCTTCAGCTGCTCCACCACAACCTCACCGGTCTGCATATGGAACTCGTAATTGGAAGGGATGGCAATCTCCAGATCAATGCCGTCCGGGTAGCCTGCCTCTGCAAGAAGCTCCTTCGCCTTCTCCACATTCGCGGAAGTACCGTACACATCATTTAAGTCAACATAGTTGTCCTTCAGAGTGGGCAGCATTGCTGAGCTGATCAGGGTTCCGTTGCCGCCGGCTACAAAGTCATTCACCATGTCCTTATCCAACGCATAGCAGATAGCCTGACGTACCTTTACATCGTTAAGAGGCTCCACTGCATTGTTCAAAAACAGCGCCTGTACGACATTGGAGGGGGACGAAATCACCTGGAAGGTATCCTTCAGCGCATTTGCCTGAGAATCGGTCATATACGGATAGATGTCGATGCTGCCGCCCTGCAGCTCAAGCAGTGCGGAGTCAGCGCTGTTGACAATCTTGAACTCCACCTGATCAAGGTAGGGCAGGCCTTCCTGCCAGTAGTCGGGATTCTTCGCCACTACGATTCCCTCCTGGGGAGCATAGGACACAAAAGAAAACGGTCCCGTACCAATGGGATTCGCTGCCTCATCCTCTCCGCTTCCTGCGGGAATGATGGCTGCCACAAAGCTGTAAATCAGCTCTGTGTTTGCTGCACCCACTGTCACCTGAACCGTCTTATCATCCAAAATATCTACGGACTGAATTGTCGCTAATGTGGAAATCAGTGGGGTGCCATCCAAGAGTCCTGAAACTCTCTCCAGAGAGTACTTTACATCCTCACATGTCACAACATTGCCATTGTGGAACTTTACGTTATCCCTCAAGGTGAAGGTATATACCAGACCATCCTCTGAGATTTCGTAGTCACTGGCTACCGCGCAAATCAAGTTGCCGTTTTCATCGGGCTTTACCAAGCCTTCAAAAATGTTAAATAAAATTTCCTTCGTTCCTGCCGCCGTTGCTTTATGAGGGTCAAGACTGTCAATATCCTGCTGTATGCCTACAACAACGGAGCCACCGTAAACAGGGCCTTCCTGTGCTTCTTCCGAAGCCGCCTCAGATGACTGTACATCCGAGGAACCTGTTACAGACTCCTTAGAGGAATTATCCTCCGAAGACTCTCCTGTGCCGTCTGCGCCACATCCGCCCAGTACAGCCATTGTCAGAAGCGCCATGAAAAATAAACTGAAACGTTTCTTCATAATCTGCTCTTCTCCTCTTCGAATTAAAACTTCCTCTCATTATTCAATTGTCCCCACCATTGTATCACAGAATACGGTGTTTGCAAGTTTTTTTTGCTTCCTACTGCACCCCGTTCACGCAATTATTCATGAGCATAGCGATGGTCATGGGGCCGACGCCGCCGGGAACAGGAGTGATAGCGCTGCAATGCGGCGCTACGCTGTCGAAATCCACATCTCCGCAGAGCTTGTTGTTCTCATTGCGGTGAATGCCCACATCGATGACTACCGCACCCTCTTTTACATAGCTGTCATCAATAAATTTCGGCTTTCCGATGGCCGCTACGAGTATGTCGGCACGCTTTGTGATTTCCTTCAGATTCTTTGTGCGGGAATGGCATACAGTCACTGTGCCGTTTTCCCGAAGCAGCAGCATGGCCATGGGCTTTCCCACAATGTTGCTTCTGCCCAGCACAACGCATTCCTTACCCTCGATTTCAATACCGGAGCGTTTCAGAAGCTGAATCACCCCGGCAGGGGTACAGGACACATAGCCCGGTCTTCCGATGCTTAAATTTCCTACACTGACAGGGTGAAAACCGTCCACATCCTTTTCCGGTGCAATCGCCAGCAGAATCTTTTCTTCATTGATATGCTTCGGCACAGGCAGCTGTACCAGAATTCCATTGACATCTGCTCTCCCGTTCAACTCACCAATCAGCTTCAAAAGCTCTTCCTCTGTCGTCTCCTCCGGCAGTTCGTAGGAAAGCGAATTGATTCCGATATACTCGCACGCTTTTTTCTTGTTGCCCACATATACGCTGGACGCAGGGTCATTTCCCACCTGGATTACTGCAAGACATCTGCTCTGCCCTTCTGCCTTCAGCTGCGCTACCTGTTCCTTCAGTTCATCCTTGATTTCCTGTGAAATCTTCTTTCCGTCGATAATCTGATACATTTTTCTTCCTCCTCGTTAAATCATTTGATTTCATAACTCTTTTCTTTGTATGGGTGCTGCTCCTTTGGATAGCACTGATAACAGTAAACAATGCCTTCCCGAAACAGTTCCAGGCCGTTTCCCGCTCATTCTTCTTTCCTCTAATACACATAGGGCATTCTGCCCGTAATCTCCTTGTAGCAGTCCAGTATGGCGTCCAACGGAATGCACCAGTACCGGGTAGGGGAGCCGGAATAAGCATAGGCCATGGCAATCAGATTTCCATGCCCGTCCAGTATCGCCGAACCGGAATCGCCATGCTCCAGCTTCGCAGTGATTTCCGTATGATACTTCTGTTTATACCAGTTAAACTGCTGTTTAATCTTGATAAGCCACCCCTCCGAGGTATGAACCAGTCCACCCTTCCTGTCCACTCTTGCCAGTCCAAGTTCAATGTCATCCTCATCCAGAGTTTCCCAATATGTCTCATCAATGTGAACCGTCATCAGCCTTTCCAAAAGCTGTGGTGGCACATCCTCCCTGCGCACCACAGCCACACCCACATCATATTCCTCACTGGTGCCGAGCCGTCTGCCCTCCGTCACGGTTCCGTCGTAAAAGTACACATCCCATCTGTCATATTCTCCGACTACATGCTTATTGGTGCATATGTAGATATACTCATCCGTAATTTCCATAATATAGCCGGAGCCCGCACTGTAGCCCTTAGATGTCTCATGATACAGCTGTACCATGGACGGCCTCATATAATCAAGTTCAAATTCCAGATTGTCCTCCTCCCCGGCACCTCCGTCATAGGGATTGGCAGCTCCCACGATTCGGAAGTTTTCACGGTCAATCTGTCTTTTTCCTATCAGCTCCTGCAGCCTCTCCGAGGCCAGTACCGTTACCCTTGCGCTCTCCTGCGTCACCAGACCGTAGCTGTCCTCTGCAGTATAGGAAAGAACATACTCTCCCTCTTCCCCGATGTCTACCTGACTGTCATCCACCGAAATGCTGTCGGTCAGATTACCGTCCACGTCATCTGCTGCCGTGACGCCCGATAAATAATCGGGACTGCTTTCCACCGCCACATAAAAATCAAGAGTGCCTTCCAGAACAGGCGCAGTGTCCACAATGACAGGGATTTCCGCAAGGGTCTGATTGCCCGCTCCATCCTTCGCCAGAATCTCTACCGTATACTCTCCGGTCTTCCGAAAAAGAATCGTCTCCTTTTCTCTGCCATCCTCATAAAAGCTGGCTTCCGTCTCCTGATTCCTGTCCCTGACGCCGCAAATGACATCCTCTATGGTGCACTCCCTGCCGGCGGCCAGATAGACCTGAGACTCTCTGTACAGGATTTCAGGCGGCACAGTATCTTCTATGACAATACTGTAATGATAGTCCCGTATCCCGTGATGTACCACAGCCTCATAGGTGCCGGTCTTTGTCCTGTCTACCCCGGACAGATTCACCTCGCCCAAATTCACTGACCATGCCCTGCCGTTCAGATAATCTCCGGCATCTCTGGCAATCCGGTCTCCCAGTTCGTATGTCACCGTAGTAAACGCCGGCTCCACCCTGTATATTGCAAAATAAAAAAGGATGAGACACATCACCGTCAAAAAGAAAAACAGTATGATAATGCGCCGGATTTTTTTTCGTTTTCCTGTTTTTACCTGTTCGCTTTCGTCCATCCCCTGTACCCCGCACCGCACCATTGTCATAAAAACCCGGCACGACCCTTTTCATAAAAAAGTGTAGCATCCGCCCGGAATCTTGTCAACGGAAGTGAGAAGATGTATAATAATAGTACTTTGGATATGTAGCAGGCTGACAGAAAGGAATATGACTATGGAAAAAAAATTTGACCAGAATTATCTGTTAAAAACTATGCAGATGTTAATCGAAACCCCCAGTCCCGTAGGATATTACAGTGAAATAAATCCTCTTATGGAGCAGTTGGCAGGAGAACTTGGCTATACTCTGGAATTTGACAACAGACACACCGCCTATCTGGCCGTACCCGGCCGGGATACCAGCCGCACTATCTGCATCTGCGCCCATCTGGATACCCTTGGTCTGATGATTCGTAAAATTGATTCCGACGGTATGATACGTGTCCGTAATCTCGGCGGTATCAACTACCATAATATCGACGGAGAATCGGTTACCGTAGTCACCCGAAACGGCAGAAAATACACGGGCCTTTCTGTCTGCCAGTCCCATTCCACACATGTTTTCGACGATGCGAGAACCCTGCAGCGCGATGAAGACACGATGATAGTCAGTCTGGACGCCCCCATCCGTTCCGCGGAGGATGTCAAAAAGCTCGGCATCCGCAACGGTGATTACATCTACCTGGAGCCACACTTCCAGCTCACACATGGCGGCTATCTGAAATCACGTTTTCTGGATGACAAGGCTGCCATCGCAGTCATTCTGACCGTGGTAAAATATATGAAGGAAAACAATCTGAAGCCTTCCTGCAACGTCCTCTTCTCCTTCCCTCATTACGAGGAGATTGGCACCGGCGGCACCTTCGTTCCTCCCGGAGTAGAACAGTTTATTTCTCTGGACATGGCTGTTATCGGCCCCGGCTATGAGAGTTCGGAAGAAAAAGTCACCATCTGCGCAAAGGATGTTGTCACGCCCTATGACAGAGAACTGACCAATCGCCTGATTGCGGTGGCAGAGAAGCTGGAATTAAATTATGCAGTAGATGTATTCCACCACTATTCCACCGATGCAGGCGCCGCTATCAGAGGAGGAAATAACGTGACTGCCGCCGCTTTCGGTTTTGGCACCTTCTCCTCTCACGGCATGGAACGGACCCACATCAGTTCCATTCAGAACACTGCCGGCCTGTTGTTCGGCTACCTGATGGAGGCATAAATTAAAAAACGGCGGGATGAAAGCCTGTTATTGGCTTTCCCGCCGTTTTTTTCCCCGTATCGCCTTACCCATCACTGCCGACATCGTCAGCCTGCTCCCCAAATACATCCTGTGCCAGTTGCCTGCAATATTCCAGGGTAAAGCTTTCATCCTGTTTCACAATCTCATTTTTCTCCGCCAGTTCCTCCGTATACTCCTCCAGCGGGTATACGGTGACACCGCCGAATCCCTGTTCCAGATGACAGACTACCGGCTCCACACCCCAATCTGCGATGTAAGCCTCTCCTTCCTCGTCCAGTCCGATGGTAACCTGCGCCATGCCGCCGACCATGCGGTTTGCCACACCTTTTCCCGTACCTGACGTCCAGTTTACAAAATTCCCCAGAGAATAGTAAACCAGCGTGTCTCCCACCCATTCAATGGGTTCTATCACATGAGGATGCGTACCAATGACAAGGTCCGCACCGTTCTCTGCAAAAACTTCAGCCCACTTTTCCTGTTCCGCCGTCTCCTCCAGCACATACTCCGTTCCCCAGTGAGGGCAGACTATCACAAAATCTGCCATTCCGGAAGCTCTCTGTAAATCCGCCTCCACCTTTTCTCTGTCCAACAAATCTACTGCATAGGGCATATCAGACGGGAGGGCAATTCCATTTGTGCCGTAGGTATAATTCAGAATGGCAATACGGATACCCTCCTGCTCATACACAAAGATTTCCGACTGCTCCTCCTCACTTCCGTGAATTCCCAAAACCGCAGTTTCGGGATAGTTCTCGTCCCAAAAGGTCAGACAGTTTACAATTCCTTTCTTTCCCTTATCAAGCGCATGGTTCGTTGCATGGCAGACCACATCGAAACCGGCATTCACCAAAGCATCTCCCAGCTCATAGGGGGCATTAAAAGCAGGATAACCGGACACTCCCAGTTCCTCCCCGCCGATAATAACCTCCTGATTCACAATCGCCAGATCAGCCTCTGTAATTTTCTCCTGCATATGCGCAAAAACCGCATCAAAACGATAGCTGCCGTCCGCTGTCCTTCCACTCTCTGCAACAGGTGTATGCAGCAAAATATCTCCCACCATGCAGAGAGTCACCTCTGCCGGAACTTCTGTCGGCTCCTCTTCCGACACCTCTGCCTGCTCCGGAGTTTCTGTCGAAAGCGGTGTCTCGGGCTCTTTTCCATTCTCCCCAACACCCGACGGCTGCACCTCAGAAGCCGAATCACTTTCCTTATTTACCTGAGCCTCTGCAGATACCTCTTCCGCAATTGACAGCGGTTCCGACGCAGGCACCGGTTCTGCCGCAGACGCTCCGCAGCCGGTTAAAAAAAGCGAAGCTGCAACGGCTGTCAAAACGATTCTGTTGTTTTTCACGACGACCTCCCATCAACAGCTGCCGGCTGCTTCAGATACTTTTTCTCAAACTCTCCCACAGGTATGGGTTTGGAGAAATAGTACCCCTGAAAGACATCGCAGCCCATCTCCGTCAAAAAATCAAGCTGTGCCTTCGTCTCCACACCCTCCGCAATAACCTCCATCCCGAGGGCTTTTGACATGGAAATAATGGAGTTTAAAATGGTACGGCTCCTCTCTCTGTTCTCTGTCTCCCGCAGGAAAAGCATGTCAATCTTCAGTACGTCCGCCTTGATGTCCTTCAGCATATTCAGAGAAGAATAACCGTTTCCGAAATCATCAATTTCCAGCCGGAAACCATATTCCTGCAGCCTGCCCAATGTTTCAAGATGCTGCTCCACATCCGTCATCAGTGCCGTCTCCGTAATTTCCAGATTCAGGTTCTGCGGCTTGATTCCGTATTTTTCCACCAGTTCTGTAAATACACAGTACAAATCCGCATAATAAAAATCCTTGGCAGAAATGTTTACCGAAATGCAAAGCTCCGCACACCCCATATCCTTCCACTCCCTGAGTCTCTGCGCAGCCAGTTCCCACATATACCGGTCCAGACGGATAATCAGTCCTGTCTTTTCAATGACATTGATAAAATTGACGGGAAAAACCAGTCCCTTCTCAGGATGTCTCCAACGCACCAGTGCCTCTGCCCCCAGAAGCCTTCCGTCTGCCGCAACCTGAGGCTGTAAAAACATATCAAACTGCCGGTTTTCGATTGCATGCTCAAACTCGCCGATAACGCTCTTTTCATGAAGCAGCTGCTCCATCATGCTGCTGTCGTAGTATACCACTGACTTCTGGTAATCTCCCTCCCGTGAGCTGATTGCCATGCAGGCCCTGTCAAACATTACCCGTGGACTTTCAGCAGGGTCTGTAATCCGATAGACACCGATGTTAATCTGTATCCTGTAATTGCTGTTGTCAATGAGGTATTGCAGTTTTCCGCTGTTCCTCTCTGCCAGCCCTGCGTTGAAATTCTCCTTTGGAATCAGCATGGCAAACTTGTCTCCCTCAATTCGCCCGTGAATACAGTTGTCGTAATCGGCATATTTCAACTGCTTTGCCTGTTCCCGCAGAATCCGGTCTCCCATCTCTTCCCCAAACAGATCATTTACCAGCTTCAGGTTCTTAATATTGGTACAAATCATATAACGCTCCGTATTGGGATCGCTTTTCAACAATTCCTCCGCCTTTTGAAAGAAATATTCGCGGTTATATAAGCCTGTCAGCTTATCGTGAGTGGCAAGATATTGCTCCTCACGGAATTTTTTTATTTCGTCTGTGGTATCTGTCAGCTTATAAATGCAGCCTGTTGTCCGTTTCCGCCTGTTCCTTATACGGTAAAACCACACAGAAAAATGCCTTTCCACGCCGTCAAAAGAGTAAATCTGCTCCCACTGAGCCGTATCCTCTGCCGTCTTACCGCCCTCCTCCAGCCATCGTCCGTAGAATGTTTCTATCCTGTCATACCCCTCACCGGCACGCATGTGAAAAAGCTCACATGCTCTGGTATTTGCATAAACACATTTTCCCTTCGGGCTGAAGCAGAATACGCTGCTGTTATTATCCTCCACCAATCCCCTTACCGCATGATACAGAGAGTTTTTCTTACCCACGATAATCGCAAGGAATACCCCCATCCCTATCAGGATTGCCACAAACAATGCAATATAGATTTTATCCATATTTCACACTCCTTCTTACCCCTGCTTTTACCATACTTCATCACACCCCTGTGCTTTCTGTTCCGCCCGGTTTTTTCGAGAACAGAGCTTTCTTGCTGCTCGCAAACCCGCGCCTTTGGCGCTCCACTGTCTGCTCCGCAGACAGTTTGCTCGTTTTCGCGGCGAAAACCAAATGCCGCCTCCGGCGTCGCTTGGTTTTCTGCTCGCGTATATTCTATCATAAAAAGGAAAAAACTGCCACAAAAGAAAAAGCGTCCGCCCTGCGAACGCTTTTATCTGTCATCCAACCTTATAGCCCTGTCCCCATACCACTCTGAGGTATCTCGGATTCTGGGGATTTTCCTCTATCTTTTCTCTGATGTGGCGGATGTGTACCGCCACGGTGTTATCCGCACCGATGGGTGCCATCTTCCATATACTCTCATAAATCTGCCTGTTGGACAGAACCCTTCCCGGCTTTTCCATGAGCAAATGCAGAATTTTGTACTCCGTGGGAGTCAGGTTGACGCGATTGCCTTCCACCCGGACAAGCTTCGCCGCATCATCCACCTCAAGGCCATCCATCTTGATAAGCATATCCGGCTTTCTGTCTGTCAATAGCCTTTTGTAGCAGCGAAGCTGCGCCTGTACCCTCGCCATGCCTTCCAGAACGGAGCATTCCTTCCCGATGCAGTCGTCAGCTCCTGCATTCAGTGCCATAATGCGCAGCATCTCGCTCTCGCCATCCACACTGACAAGAATGGGTTTTCCACTCTCCTGCCGGAGTTTTGTCAAAAGAGCCAGCTCCTCCGTCTCGCAGTCCGTGCCCTCCTTCATAAAGAAAAGAAGCAAAGAAATATCCGACTCCGCAAAGCTTTCGCACAATTCCTCTGCCGTCTTCGCCCTGCATACCTCATATCCGTTTCCTTTTAAAATATATTCCAGTGCTTCTTCTGTTCTGTCTTCAGCATACACCAGAATTTTTTCTCTACCAATTGACTCTTCCATCATTCCCCTTATTCTCCAAATCGCAAAATATATTTCTCAGGCAAGGCTCCCTCAAAAACAAATGTCTCCCATTCGTGACCATCCTTTGTAAGAATCGTGAGAGTTCCAACCAGCTCCTTCTGGAAGGCGCCGCTGTTATAGTTTCCCTCATAGTAAGAGACAAGCTCCAGAAGCTCGCTGATTTCTGCCTCATCCGTCACGGAAACGTAAATCCGTCTGTCGTCTTCATCCCCTGACGGCAGCTGTACGGCGCTTTCCGTTCTGACAGCCTTTATATCTGCCACGGTATCCGTCCCACTTTCTTCCTTTGTCTCTTCACTTTCATAAACCTCATAAAAGTCTCTCACACGATCCACAAGATTGACATTACCGCTTTCTTCCAGTTCGTCCGCCCAGACATCCGAATAAATTCTGATTTCCTCAACCTCCTCTGCCGCAATGGTTTCTGTAAAGAACTCATAACCACATTCCCGCAGGGCCTCCCTTGTGTGATTCATTTCTTCATACAGCATAAGAAATCTTCTGTCTGACATCTTCAAGGTGTTTTCAAGCGTTATCATAGCAAGCACTCTTCCGCCTCCGTTGATAAAGATTTCCGGTTGCTCCTCCATATCCTGATTATAGGCCCGACAGATTTTCAACATCTCCTCCTCGCTGATATCCTCTCCCTTTTTCAGGTCTTTAGACCGCCCGTTTCTTCGCAACGTGATACCGGTGGCCTTTTCCACTGCATTCTCATCAATCTTATAGAAAGCATCCAGATATTCACGGGAAGACAAAAGCTTCAAAGCTGCTTCGTTGTCATAGCTGTATACGCGGTAGTTCCTGTAATAGCTTCTGCCGCTCTCCAGTGTAACCTTCACCCGGATACTCTCACTTCTGAATGTCTGCTCCTGTGGCGCTTCCGCAGAATGTCTGCCATTTCTGTAGTAGGCAGTCGCACTCTCCAGAAAGGCATAAACAGTATCCACATCCGTTAAATGCGTTTTACTCATCAGTTCCGTTTCATAACCGTAATAGTTGTTCATATTATTTCTACTCGGTGCGACAACAGACATTTCCGCAATTTTATCCTTCTCAGGCAGATAAGCGTCATAGCCGACCCAGTCAAAACAGAAACCTAAGCAAAGAAGCAATACTGCCACTGTGGTCGCCGCCATCCATATTTTATGTGTAAAGAAGGCTTTAAAATCCATCCGGAAAATAATATCCAGCACACCAAATACCAGAACCGCTCCCAGCAAGCCTCCAAATATTCCCCATGCACAAGCCGACTTTACACTGGAAATATCGCTGACAATCGCATAGAACAAAAGCCAGCCGCCCATACCTGCAGCAAAGGTCATTGCAATCTGAACGACAAACCTTACAGGCTTATTTTTCACACCCTGTTCCGCCAGTTCGGAAGGACGTTTTTCATAAACCAAAGCCGCTGCAAGCCCCAGCAAAAGCGCAATCGCCAGATTCACCAAAATCCATACACCCGCTCCGGCTTCTCCGTAATGAGCCTGCACTCTTTCATACAACAGGTAACAGGCAGAAGCCAGCGGCGAAGCGTAGACCATCTTTTCCTGTACAAAGGGCATGTTGGCAAAAAAAGTATCCAGATAGTATCCCTCGAAGCAGACCCATAAGGCATACAAGGAGATGGCTCCTGCTCCGGCAACACCGGTCAGGACAAGCGCGTTCAACACATTTCCGCTGAACATGACAGCCAGCAAAACCAGATGATATACCAGGAGAAATGAAACGGTAAGAGCAGCCGCAGACAAAAGCCCCTCTCCGAAAATATCTCCCACACTCAGACCGGCAAAAGCTTCCGTGATTTCAGGAGTTTTGTCGGATGCCTGATAAAAAGATGCCCTCAGGCTGCCAAGCTTTCCCACTCCCAGAATCATGGTAATCACCAGATTAATGATAAAAGGAACAAACCAGATAAGGAAGCCGTTCAGCCAGCTTGCCACAAAGAGTGTCCGTCTCTTTACAGGTATACTGTGGTAGGTATCCACCATGTTCCGGTGGAACACATAGCGAAAACCCGCCAGTCCCACGATGAGCGCTCCGGCAATCGCAATAATGCCTCCGGTAATGCAGAGCGTACTCGCAAAGAAATCGCACACAGCTCCTGCTGACCGAAGAATCCTCTGCGCGTCGGATTCATAATACATGTAGGTATTCCCCGTGTAAATCAGGAAAGCCACCGGAAGTGCCAGCAGATTTCCGAGAATGGAAAGGGCCAGCATCCATATCTTATGTCTGAAATCTTCTTTCATTATCTTAGAAAAGCAATGCTTTGACGTCATAACCCTTCACCTCCGTTTCACTGATAAAAATTTCCTCCAGGGACAGGGGCAGCAATTCATAGAACACAGGCGAAAGCATTTCCATAAATTCCACTGCATCCTCGCGCTTTCCTCTCACGGTAATCGTGTAAAGCGAGCCTCTGTTTTCCACAGTCACCACGTCCAGAGTATTCTTTATCTTTTCCAGCATTTCCGTCTCCCGGATGACACATTGCAGTTTGTGGATATTCAGCTTCATGTCATCGATGTCCTTTTCCAGAAGGATACCGCCGCGGTGAAGCAATCCCACATACTCGCAGATGTCCTCAAGTTCCCTTAAATTATGGGAAGCAATAATTGGAGTCAACCCGCGGTCTTCTATTTCTTTAATAAAAAGTGTTTTCACTGCCTGCCGCATCACCGGGTCAAGACCATCGAAGGTCTCGTCGCATAAAAGATACTTCGTACCGGAGCAGATGCCGCAGATAACGGACAACTGCTTCTTCATTCCTTTGGAAAAGGTATTTATCTTACGGTTTTTATCCAGACCAAACTTCTCCATCAGCTCCAGCCACCGCTCCGTCTGGAATGCCGGATAGCAGGTCTTATAAAGCTTTACCATATCCTTTGGTGTCCCGCTCTTAAAAAAGTACTGGTCATCCGAAATGTAGAAAATCCTTTCCTTGACGTTCGGATTGTCAAAAACATCCTCTCCGTCAATCAGGATTTCTCCGGCATCCGGCTTCAGTACGCCACTCAGTATTCTCATAAAGGTGGACTTTCCGGCTCCGTTTGTTCCAATCAGACCGAATACATGACCTTCTTCGATATGAGCGCTAATGTTGTCTATGGCTTTGACCGTCTCAAAGCTCTTGCTTAAGTTCTTTACTTCAATCACGCTTTTCCCTCCCCATAGATTTGATGCAGCTGCAATGTGAGCGTATCCTCTGACAGACCGGCTTCCTTTGCCTTTTCAGTCACAAGCCGCCATTCCTCCAGCATCTTTTCTTTTTTTCCGTCACGCCACTCACTCTCCGGAGCCACAAAGCTTCCACGACCCGTAACCGTATACAGGTAGCCTTCCTGCTCCAGTTGATTATAGGCACGCTGGATGGTGTTAGGATTTACCGACAATTCCATGCCCAGACTTCTGACGCTGGGCATCTTAATGTTTTCTTCAAGCGCCCCGCTTACAATCAGGTGCTCCAGTTTCTCTACCACTTGTTCATAAATAGGTCTTTTGTCCCTGTAATCCAGCAGTATCATTTCTTCTCCTTCCGCAATTCTAAGTGTATTAAGTTTCTTAATACACTTAGAATATAACACAGGCGTCCCGCGTTGTCAACACATGGACGCCTGTATTCACTCATTTTTTTAGTCTAAGTAATTACCTACCGGTGGCAGATTATATTGTTTCTTCTATCAGCTATTTCACCCATCCAAGCAACATGCATATCCAATACCCCAGTCCCAGCAGCCAGCTTGCGAAAATACCGTACAGAATGACCGGTCCGGCAATGGTAAATATTTTGCAGCCGATACCAAATACCTGTCCTTCCGTCTTATATTCAATCGCAGGAGCCGCCACACCGTTGGCAAAGCCGGTGATGGGAACCAATGCACCCGCGCCTCCCCATTTTACAATTTTAGGGTAAATGCCCAGCCCTGTCAAAATCACGGATATGAGTACCAGAATCAGAGAACACCAACTGCCCGCCGTCTGTTTATCAAGCCCCATACTGCCAGCATAGTTTAAGATAAATTGCCCGACACAACAGATAATACCGCCCACAAGAAAGGCTTTCAGCATCTGCAGCCAGAGGTTATGAGTAGGTGTTACCTCTTTTACGTACTGTTCATATTCCTTCTGCTTCTGCTGTTTTTCCTGATTTGTTTCTCCCATAAATAGCTCCTTTCCGCACATCTGACATTTGTTTTCAGTATGCGCAGATAAAAATCCTTCTATGCAAAAATCAAAAAAAACTTGCACCTCTTCTCTTTTCATTGCTATAATAGATACGGAAGCGACCATTTACAGTGCAGTGTGAATGTGCAAACCTTTATCAGGCTTGCGCTTTTTTTATGTTTATGGAGGTTTTTATGCTGAAATATTTGAAGAAATACTGGATTTTTGCACTTCTTGCCCCTATTTTCATGATTGGTGAGGTAAGCATGGATTTGATACAGCCAAGACTGATGAGCACTATCGTGGATGAGGGTGTTCTGGGACTATCAAGCGGAGGAGTGGGGAACCTGAACCTGGTTATCACCACCGGTCTTAAGATGGTCGGCTTCGTAGTTCTTGGCGGCTTCTTCGGCGTCATGTCGGGAGTTTTCGCCAACCTGTGCAGTCAGAACTTCGGAAATGATATGAGAAAGGACGCTTTCGGGAAAATCATGTCTCTTTCCTTCGAACAGACTGACCGTTTTACCACCGGTTCACTGATCACCCGTGTCACCAATGATATTACCCAGATACAGAATCTTGTCATGCAGTGCATCCGTGGCTTTGTCCGCACTACAATGCTTTTTGCGGGAGGTATCGCAAGCCTCCTGTTTCTGGACTTAAGTTTCGGTGTGGTAGTTGCCTGCGCCCTGCCCTTCGTTGTACTCTGCGCCGTCTACTTCCTGTCAAAGGCGAACCCGAAATTTTATGTTCTGCAGGAAAAGCTGGACAGGGTCAACAATGTCATGCAGGAAAATGTATCAGGCTCCAGAGTGGTAAAGGCTTATGTCCGGGAAAACTATGAGCAAAACCGTTTTGAAACCGCAAACGGAGAGCTTGTAGGAACCCAGTTGGATGTTCTGCTGCTGTTCTCCTATATGACACCTATCATGAACATCATCCTGAATATATCCATTGTTGCAATCATCAAGGTTGGAGCGATTCAGGTAGCCGCCGGAGGCGTAACACCCGGTCAGGTCATGGCTGCCATTACTTACATATCCCAGATTTTAAACGCTGTCATGCGTATGACAATGATTTTCCAGACCGTCTCCCGAGGTGTGGCCTCCGGCAGACGTGTCGGGGAAGTGCTAAGCTGTAACCCCTCTATCAGGGACGGCAGTTTTTCGGGAGAAGCCCTGTGCAGGGGACAGGTTGAATTCAGAAATGTCTCCTTTGCCTATCCCGGCACAGGAGACCGCAGGATTTTAGACGACATCTCCTTTACCGTACACCCCGGAGAAACCTTTGCCATCCTGGGTTCCACCGGCTGCGGTAAATCCAGTCTCGTCAATCTGATTCCCCGCTTTTATGATGCCACGGAAGGCCAGGTTCTCGTTGACGGTATCGATGTAAAGGATTATCCTCTGCACACTCTTCGTGGTAAGATTGCCATAGCTCTTCAGAAAAGCGAGATTTTCTCCACTACCATCGCGGAGAATATTCTCTGGGGAAATCCCGATGCAACCGATGCCGAGGTTCAAAAGGCAGCCGAAACTGCTCAGGCCATGGAATTCATTTCCACAAAGGCAGAGGGAATGCAGACCCCCGTCACCCAGGGCGGCACCAGTCTCTCCGGCGGGCAGAAGCAGCGCCTTGCTATCAGCCGCGCCATACTGAAAAACTCGGAAATCCTGATCTTTGATGACACCACAAGCGCTCTTGATTTAAAAACGGAGGCAAAGCTCTATGCCGCCTTAAAAACGGATTACCCGAATGTCACGAAAATCATCATTGCACAGCGGATTGCCTCCGTGAAGGATGCCGACCGCATTGCCATTCTGGAGAACGGAAAAATTGCCGCCTGCGGTTCCCACCGGGAGCTGCTGCGCACCAGTGAAATTTATCAGGATATTTACAATTCTCAGGCGAAAGGAAGTGAAAACTGATGACAGAAGCAAAAGAACAGAATTTGAGCAATTATAAGCTTCCCGGAACCAGAGGCCCCAGGAACAGGCAGACAGTGGAAAAGGCGAAAGACAAAAAGGGCACGCTCCGCAAACTGATACGTTATTTTGCAGCGGAAAAAAAGCGGATTGTCCTTCTTCTGGGCTGTGTAGTAGTCACCGCCGTCGCCTCCGTCTATGCTCCCCGGCTGCAGAGCCAGGCAATCGACAGCATCTCTGAGAGCCGGTATGAGGATTTAACCTTTTACCTGCTTCTGATGCTCGTCTTTTATGGTATTCAGAGCCTGTTTACCCTCTTTCAGGGACGTTTCAGCGCTATCCTGAGCCAGTCAATCGTAAAAAGGATGAGGAATGACCTGTTTCAGAAAATCGTAAATCTTCCTATACGATATCTGGACAGTCATCCGCACGGCGACATTATGAGCCGTATGACAAACGATATAGAAAACGTGTCCAACACCATCTCCCAGTCACTAAGTTCTCTGGTATCCGGTGCTCTGACTCTTCTTGGCACCGTATTTATGATGTTTTATCTGTGTCCCGGTCTTGCGCTGCTGTCCTGCGCCACAGTCATCCTGACAGTCACGGCAACCAAATTCCTGTCCGGTGCCATGAAGAAATTCTACAGAAAGCGTCAGGTACTCTTAGGCAGCCTGAACAGCACTGTAGAGGAAATGGTGGGCGGCTATAAAACTGTAGTAGCCTATGGCAGAGAACAGGCTGTCATGCAGGATTTTGAAGCCACCTCCAACGACCTGACAAGAGTAGGCATCATTGCAGAGATTCTCGGCGGCTCCATGGGCCCTGTGATGAATGTCATCAACAATATCAGCTTTGTCATCATTGCAGCCTTCGGCGGATACTTTGCCATCAAGGGCATTATCACCATCGGCGTCATCTCCGCTTTTATTATCTACGCCAAGCAGTTTGGACGACCTATTGACGAGCTGGCACAGATTTACGGTCAGATACAGACTGCCATCGCCGGAGCGGAGCGTGTATTCGCCATTATGGATGAACCCTGCGAGGATAAATCCGGTCAGGAGAGCATGGAGCAGACAAAGGGCGTCATCACCTTCAGGAATGTCAACTTCTCCTATGTGGAAGGGCATCCCGTTCTCCACGACTTCAATCTGGAGGTAGCCGCCGGACAGAAGGTAGCGCTGGTCGGCTCTACGGGAAGCGGCAAGACAACCGTGGTCAACCTGCTCATGCGCTTCTATGATATTGACAGCGGTGAGATTCTCATAGACGGAACCAACATTAAAGAAATCAACTGCGACGATTTGCGGCACAATACCGCCATCGTGCTTCAGGATACCGTTCTGTTTGCGGACACCGTGGAAAATAATCTGAAATATTCCCGTGAAGGAATCACGGATGCAGAAATGGAAGAGGCAGCGGCTATGTGCCACTGCCACAAGATGATTCAACGTTTACCGGAGGGCTATAAGACTCCTCTTGCCCAGGCAGGCTACAATCTGTCCCAGGGGCAGAGACAGCTCCTGTCCATCGCCAGAGCATTTCTGGCAAAGCCAAAAATTCTGATTCTGGATGAAGCGACCTCCTCGGTCGACACCAGAACTGAAAAGCACATTCAGGATGCCATGGTAAAGCTGATGGAAAACCGTACCAGTTTAATCATTGCGCACCGGCTCTCTACCATCCAGGATGCGGATTGTATCGTCGTCATGGACCAGGGGCGAATCGTGGAAACCGGAAATCATGAACAGCTGCTTGCTGCAAAGGGCCGGTACTATGATTTGTACATGACCCAGTTTGCGGGACAGGCGACCTAGTCAAATAATCCGTGCAGAGCTCCTTCCTCGAAGGGGCTCTTTAATTTTGCCCCCTTAGCCAGGTCCGGGAAGCTAAAAAGACCGGAGTTTGTGCAAAACCAGAGATAAGATTGCCATGCGGCCTGAAAATCCTTTTTCATCATCTGACGATATTCCAGCGCAATCACCTGAGCAAGACCGTAGTCAATCGCATAAAACGGCCAGTAAAAGGTATGGGGAATCCTCTGCCATGCACGTCCTTCCCGCAGATATTCGTTCTCTCCGTGGTCCCTGCCGGGGAAATAGTCCTTCTCCAGCTTCTTCCACAGCTGATTCCTCTCTTCCTTACTCATCCCGGGATTCTCATAAATCACCTGCTGAAACTCATCCTGCTCACACTGGTACAGAATACGGTTTACGGCTCCCTCCAGATGCATCGTCACATAATCCTCTGCCCGTTCCCCAAAATATAAATCCATGTACGGAAGCACAAAGAACTCCATCGCCATGGCATGACTCTCTGCCACCTCGGATGTTATCTGCGCACGCTCACCGATTTCCTCATTCCGCTTCAGATATCCCTGGAAGGCATGCCCTCCCTCGTGCGCCATTACATAGGCATTCTCACTGGTTCCGTCAAAGTTTGCAAAAATGAACGGCATCTTATATCTGGGGAGCATTGTCATAAAGCCTCCGCCGGCCTTGCCGTCCCGCATGGCCACATCATACAGCTCATCCTCCATGAATTTCCCGATAAATTCCGCTGTTTCCGGTGAAAGTTTCGTAAACACCTGTCTTGCATACTCCATGCACGCTTCCGTGTCTCCCACCGGTACAGGATTGCCCTCCAGAAAATTGATTCCGTTATCGTAGGAATAGAGATGCTCCAGCTTCAGCCGCTTTCTTTTCTCCTCCTGCATCCTCACATAGACAGGTACCAGTTCGCGCTTTGCTTCCTCCCTGAACCGCTCCACTTGTCTTTTATCATAGCCGATGCGGTACATTCTGACATAGGATAAATCCACAAAATTTTCGTAGCCCAGCGCACGCGCCTGACTGTCACGGTTTTTCACCAGCCTGTCATAGATTTCCTCGATTTCAGCCCGCTGTTCTTCCCAGGAATCTGCAATGGCAAGGGTTGCCTTCCTTCTGGTTTCCCTGTCGGTTGACTGGACATACTGGCTCATCAGGGCACGGTTTACCTTTTTTCCCTCCCACAGCACCGTTGCATTGGAGGTCAGCTTCATATACTGTTCCGTCAGGCTGCTCTCCTCCTGCATCAGAGATATCACAGAACTGTTCATACCCTTTCTGTCACAATCCAGCATAGCTGCCGCCTGAGAGCCTATCAGTTTTTTATAGTCACCTGCCACAGGAGACGTCAGCAGCTTGTCAATGAAATGGTTTTTCAGTTCAGAAATCTCGGGAGCAATTTCATCATAATAATTCTGCTCTCCGGCATAGAATTCATCATTCACGTTCATACGATGCCTTATGTAGCAGATTTCTATGGCAGTCATGTCATCCGAAAGCCGCTGATTCCTCTCCATAATTTTCTTCAGGTCAGCCTCGCCCTCTGCATTTTCCGCCAACTGCTCCATTTCCTGATAGGCAGCCTTTATTTCCTCCAGTGTCAGTCGTTGATAGGGCATGTCGCAAAATTTCATATCATTTCGTTCCTTTCCTCTGATGCATCTCTCAAACCTGCATCTGTTTCATTTCCCAGGCGCTGCAGCATTATGCTTCCACAATCTGCAGTTCCTTCGGGTAATGGTTCAGTACCTTTACCCCGTCCTCCGTCACCAGAACAAGGTCTTCAATTCTCACGCCCACCTTACCGGGCAGATAAATACCGGGCTCGATGGAGAAAATCATGCCTGGCTTCGCAATGATGTCAGAAACCGCTGACACATCACCCGCCTCATGCACCTCATAGCCAATAAAATGTCCCAGTCTATGGGTGAAATAAGGACCATATCCGGCAGCTGTGATAACATCCCTCGCCGCCTTATCAATCTCACGCAGCGGCACGCCGGGTCTGATTACTGCCTCCGCTGCCAGCTGGGCTTCCAGCACTGTATTGTAGACCTTCTCCGACTCTTCATCCACACTGCCGAAAAAGAAGGTCCGGGTCATATCAGAGCAGAAACCGTCTTTTTTACATCCAACGTCAAACAGGACACAATCCCCCTCCTTCAGCACCGTTTTGTCCGGGCTGTGGTGCCCGTTGGCGGCATTTCCGCCAAAGCCTACCAGAGGTGCAAAGGAATAATCATCCGCTCCAAGCTCCTTGTAAATATCCAGCATCCGGTCAGCCATATCCAGTTCTGTCATACCGGCATGTATCAGTTCCCTGAAGCGCGCCATGGCTGCATCATTGATTCGGGAGGCCTCCTCCATCTTCTGCTGTTCCTGCTCATCCTTGCAGGCGCGAACCTGTTTCATCACCTCCGAGGCATCCACATAACCCGACGCCGCATCCGCTTCCATCAGCTCCAGCAGGAACCTTGCCTGTGTGCAGCCGTCCACGCCAAGGCTTTGCTCCTTCTCCAGAAAAGGAAGCAGCTTCCTCACACCGCTCTCCCCGTCTGCATACCACAAAATATCAATTCCATTTACCTCCGGCAGGGTAAACAACCGGTTAGATACCAGCTTATGATTACCGTTTCCGTTCAGATACAGCGCCCAGAATCTTTCCCAGGGGTCCTCGTAATGTCCCGTCAGATAAAAGATAGAGGCAGGGTCCGTCACCAATATCTGATTTAGTCCTTCCTCCTCCATTTTATGTAACACCTTTGCAACTCTTTGTTCGTTCATAATAACAGCCTGCCCTTCCCGCCCAGGTCCTTTCCTCAAAGGAAACAGCCAGATGCGTAACATTTCATTGCTCTGAACCCATCATACAAAAATATTGGTGCATTTTCAAGTCCGCTATGCTATACTCTTCATGGCATAAAGCTTTATTTCAGGTAAAAATGTGCATACTATTTCCGAGAGGAGAAAATACATTATGCAAGCCGATAAAATGAAGATACGCAAAATTTTCTGGGAGTATCTCATGCTGACTGTAGCGACGCTGATTCTCGTAGTCGGTGTCTATCTGTTCAAATTCCCCAACAACTTCTCTTTTGGAGGCGTCACCGGCATCGCCGTCGTATTGAGTGCTACCATGCCCGCCACTCCCGGAAGCATCACCTTTATTATCAACATGCTTCTTCTGCTCCTGGGCTTTATCTTTCTGGGAAAGGATGCCGGTGTAAAAACTGTCTATGTAAGTGTACTGACCTCGGTGGGACTGTCTGCCGCGGAAATCCTGTTCCCCATGAGCCATCCCCTGACAAACGAGCCTGTACTGGAGCTGATTTTCGCCATTGTCCTTCCGGCCTTCAGCGCCGCCATTTTTTTCAATATGGGAGCATCAGGCGGCGGAACAGACATCGTTGCAATGATTTTAAAAAAGTACACCAGGCTGAACATCGGCACAGCTCTGTTTGTTGTAGATATGGGAATCGTGGTTGCCTCCTGCTTCGTGTTTGACGCGCAGACCGGGCTCTGCTCCCTCTGCGGCCTTCTCGCCAAGTCCCTTGTCGTTGACGGCGTGATTGAAAATATCAATCTCTGCAAATGCTTTACTATCATATGTGACAACCCTGAGCCAATCTGCGAGTTCATCATGCAAAAGCTGAACCGCAGCGCAACCATTTATCACGCCGAGGGCGCCTACGGCCATCAGGAAAAGACTGTCATTATCACGATTATGAAGCGAAGTCAGGCGGTTGAACTGCGAAACTTTATCCGTAAAACCCAGCCCGGCACCTTTATCGCTATCACAAACAGCAGCGAAATCATCGGAAAGGGCTTCAGAGGCTTTAACTAAGCCTCTTTTTCTTTGCCTTCTCTGCCCGCCTGGGCAATCAATGCCTTGTCCACATCTTCCTCGTATTTCCGCATCGCCACTTCAATCGGCGTAGGATCCTTGGTAATTCTCCGCCCGCCGATATGGTTGAAGAACACGATAATCCCCAATGCAAGACCGATGGAATAGGACACCTCAAGCGTATTTAATCCGGTCGGCTCTCTGTTCATCACCATTGTATATACTTCCGTGAAAACCTCGTTGATTCCCACATCATTGTGGTACGCCATGATGGTAAAGGCTGTTCCAAAAAAGCTTACCAGACATACCAGTGCCGCTTTCAGCCCCTGCTGCCAGCCCTTGTGCCTGTTTACACTGACCCATTCCACCAGCACATCCGGCTCTCCCACGATTTGAACACTGATGCCGGGGCATGCCTCTTCCATCAGTTCTACAATCTTCAGCGTGCTGATAACGCAACGCTTGATGTCCTCCTTTTGGAAATGATGTATTTTCAATGCCTTACATTTGGCGCTGACATTGGCATCTGCGCACCGAAGGCTCCCTACATCGGACAAAAATACATCCGGAGACTGCACCTCCACATCTCTGTCACACTTCAGGTAAACCGTTACATTCTGCATATCTTCCTCACCTTCTGCCGCATCAGCGGCCTGTTTCCAACCGTCTTCTATTTCACCGTTCTGTGCAATTCTGTATAGAAATAGAGCAGCGAGCCGGTAAGCTTTCCCAGTGCTATACCTAGAACGGCAAATCCAAGTCCATGCCGGAAAGAAATACGCCTGGCAAGAATCGGAATACTGTCCAGCATCTCCGCGATTGCCAGGGCAAGACAGCCGATGAACATGCCTGCGAACAGACCAAACGCCGCCTGTACAAGGGTTCCGGCCCCCAGCCACAAATTTATTTTTTCCGGGAAACGATTCTGCCACCATGCTCCGAACTGGCAGTATCTGGCAAACACAGTAAGGACACAACCCGTCATTGTCCCGAAAATAACCATTTCTTCAAACAAAATGACCTTTCGCGATGTATGGGTTTTTCCCGCAAACCTCGGCACAAGCCCCACCGCCACCAGCACAGTAAAAACGCCAGCCGAGGATAACATCCCATAGCTGGCGCCCACAAGTATCAAAAATAAGGTTCTTAACATCCTTTTCTCCGCCTTTCCCAGCCTCCATATAGAAGATAGTATGGGCAGATTTAAAAAAAATATGATTTCTAAGCAAAATAATACATGGAATATTTTTGCAAAATACAGTATGATATTAGCAAATGCTTCGGAAAACGTTTTTCTATAGGAGGTTTTTAGTTTATGGCAAAATGGCTTGACAATGCGGTTTTTTATGAGATTTATCCCCAGTCCTTTCAGGACACCAACGGAGACGGTATCGGCGATTTTCAGGGTATCATCAAACGTCTGGACTATATTAAAGAGCTGGGCTGCAATGCTCTGTGGATAAATCCCTGCTTTCTGTCACCCTTCGGGGATGCCGGCTACGATGTTGCAGATTACTGCACCGTTGCCCCCAGATATGGTACAAACGAGGATTTACGCCAGCTTTTCGAGGAAGCACACAAAAAAGGGATACATGTCCTTCTTGACCTGGTTCCGGGACATACCTCGGTGGAGCACAGGTGGTTCAAGGAATCCATGAAGCCGGAGAGAAACGAGTTTACAGACAGGTACATATGGACGGACAATATCTGGGAATCACCGGAAAACATGGGCTGTCTCCGGGCGATTTCCGACAGGGACGGCGCAGTCGCCCTGAACTTCTTCTCCTGTCAGCCCGCTTTAAATTACGGCTTCTACAAAATTACAAAGCCCTGGCAGCAATCCCCGGAGGATGAGGGGCCTAAGGCTACCTTAAACGCCATGATGGATGTCATGCGGTTCTGGCTGGGTATGGGCTGTGACGGCTTCCGCGTGGACATGGCAGGTTCTCTTGTAAAAAATGATGAGGACGGCAAGGGAACCATTGCACTCTGGCAGAAGGTGCGCACCTTTTTGGACAGGGAATTCCCCGAAGCAGCTCTTGTTTCCGAGTGGGGTGAGCCGGACAAGTCCCTGCAGGGCGGTTTCCACATGGATTTTCTGCTGCATTTCGGCCCTTCCCATTACAATGACCTGTTCCGCTGTGAACACCCCTATTTCTCCTCTGAGGGAAAAGGCGATATCTCTGCTTTTGTAGAAAAATACGTGGAAAATTATGAAAAATCCGAACATAAGGGACTCATCTGTATTCCTTCCGGCAACCACGATATGGACAGACTCGCCCGCTATTTCAGTCAGGAGGAAATGAAAATCGTGTTCGGCTTCCTGCTCTCCATGCCGGGGGCACCCTTTATCTACTACGGAGACGAAATCGGCATGCGGTACGTGGAGGGACTGACCTCCGTAGAAGGCGGCTTTAACCGCACGGGTTCCCGCTCTCCCATGCAGTGGGATCACACCACAAATGCAGGCTTCAGCAGCGCCGCTCCGGAAAAATTGTACATCAGAATGGATGAGTCCGCCGACAGACCTACGGTGGAAAAGCAGATGGCTGACGAAACGTCTCTATACCACGAGGTAAAGAAGCTCAATGCCATAAGGCAGGCGCATCCCGCCCTTTTGAGCAAGGGAGAAATCGAATTTATTTATGCAGAAGAAAATGCGTATCCTCTTGCTTACTTAAGAAGCTGCGCGCAGGAAAAAATTCTTGTAATTATTAACCCGGCAAACCGTGAAGCCTGCTTTACAGGTAAGCTTCCCGGCATGTCCACTGACAGCTTATCTGCCGGAGAGGTCATCTACTCCTACCAGGCAGTATCCGCCCGCACCGGAGCCGCAGCAGCTGCAAGAAAAGAAGGCGATACCTTTGTGGCACCGCCCTGTTCCGTAAGCTTCTTGAAACTATAATTTGTGCGTTTCTACAAGCGGTGCGTAGTTGCACCGAATTGCCTGTCGGGAGCTTGCTCACAGACAGGCATATTCGAGTGCAACTGCATAGCGCGACAGCGCGACATGAGCATGAAGCGCAGCGTAATGCGAATGGCACCGCTCAGTAACTTGTGATTTCCCTCACATTTGCCAGCCCTTGCAGACATCTACCCACGCTGCAGGGTTGGCGTATTTTTCCAGTTCCTCTATTGTCAGTTCAATGGCACTGTTGCTGCTGCCGCAGGCGGGAAAAACGGTCTGAAATCTCTTCAGCGACTCATCCAGATAAACGGTAACATCCTCCTTCACCGCAAAGGGACAGACGCCGCCCACAGCATGTCCAATCAGTTCTTCCACCTCTTCAAAGGAGAGCATCTTCGCCTTTGTCCCAAACCGGGCTTTATATCTGGGGTTATCAATCTTTGCATCTCCCGCTGCAACAATCAGGATTGGTCTGCCATTTACCATAAAGGAAAGTGTTTTGGCAATTCGACAGGGCTCACAATGCAGTGCTTCCGCAGCAAGTTCAACGGTTGCACTGGATACCTCAAATTCCCGTATACGTTCCTCCATGCCATAACTCTTAAAATATTCTCTTACCTTTTCGATTGCCATAATAATCCTTTCTCCCAAATTTTTTCAGCAAAAATCTGCTATAGGCATTTAATACGCTCCAAAGTAATATTCTCACAATAGTGTAGAGAAATTGTCTGCCGACGACTTTTTCTTATACTCCCAATAGTGACGTCACGCAGCATAATATTCTTTAGCTCGTACCCAGGTTCATCAAATCCTATGAGCTCCAGTGCTTCACACTCGACCCATTCGGATTCATGTCCGAAATATTCTCCCAATATCCTGACTCTTTCAAAGCTGCAGTTTTCAAATACCGGAGGCTTTTCGGCTCCGATACCGTCGTCATTGTAGCCCACGGAATGAAACAGCACTCTGGCTACAGTACAGTCCCGTACCCGTACATTCCGAACATACCCACCACGCTTTTTTGTTGCCTTGATTTCGATGCCACACATAGACTTCCCCATATCGCAATCCCAGATGTCTACATCGTTAATTCCTCCTGACATTTCACTGCCGATTGTAATGCCATGTCCAAAGGCACATTTGCAATCAAACACCCAGATATGCTCTGTCGGGCGCGCCACCAGATTGCCCTCCGGATTTTTGCCCGACTTAATGGATACAGAATCATCCCCTGTATAGAACATGCAGCCAAAGATGGCGCAATTCGTTGAAGAATCAGGATCCCATCCATCCCCATTCCACACATCTGTGGAATAGAAAGTACAGTTTTCCGTCACGACATTATCGGAGTATATCATGTGAATATTCCAACAGGCGCCATCCCGAAAGTTTACTCCGGACATCACCACATTCCTGCTGTTACTCACATTGATTAGCCGTGGTCTGACACGTCCCGGAATGGTTTCCGGTTTTTCGCATTCCAAAATTTTATCTCCCAACGATGTCAGATAGTCTTTCAGTCTTTCTCTCTCAGAGGCAATCACATTTTCCGCAAGCCTTCTTCCGCCACTGGAGATTGTTCCTTTGCCGCGAATCATTACATTGCAGCAGTTATAACCATCTTCATGATTCAGTTCACCCATATTTATCAGACTGCTGTAGCATTCCTGCTCTATTCCCTCAAATCTACTCGGGATTCTCGGCAGATAATCCTCCGGCCTGTCGGTTCCCTGTAAAACTGCACCTTCCTCCAGATACAGTTCCATGTCGCTGTGCAGCCGCAGTGCCCCCGTCAAAAATACTCCCTTGGGTATGTAAACCGTCTCCCCCACATTGCAGTCATCGATTGCTTTCTGAAGTGCCAAAGTGTTCATGGTTCTGCCGTCTCCCACGGCACAGTAGGGCTCCAGAGTTACATCGATTCTTCTTACAGCTGTCTTTGTGGTACATATCAACTCTGCCTTTGCTTCCATGCAATGGATTTCCAGACGGTATTCCGTCCCAGGCTCCAAACCTTCAAAGGTAAAATGCGTCATCTCTGAAGTGCCCACCGGACTATCATTTATTAAGAATTCATATACTCCGGTTTCGTAATCAGGCTTTCGCCAGAATACTGTAATAGATTCCTCTGTCACAAAGCTTCTGATTTCCTGTAATTCCTTCATCTGCTTCCATTCCTACTTTCCGTTTTGTCCGATTTGGCATCCATTTCACCGCCACGCTTTGCCCTTTTCCAAATTCCCGGTTCAATATTTTCCAGTTTCATATTTCCCCGACTCTGTATCTCTAAGACTGACATCCCAGTCCGAACGCTATACCTGCATTCTCGTAAATATTGGCGGCATTTCCTGTGACTACCAGCTTTATTTCATTGTCACCCTCCTGCAGGAAGCTGCCGATTGCAAAACGATGCGTACCCCAGAGGCTAACACCAACAAATTTGCCGTTGCAATAGCACTCTACCATCTCTTCCCCCTTCACAGAGAAGCATTCTTCCCCGGTCGAACAGGAAACTATCTCATGGCATATATAGGTAATCTCGTTATCCCCCTTCTGCTCCATCGCAAACCGCTCCGTCCAGTCGGGATATTCCTTTTGAAACCAGTCGGCACGGCGTTTCTCCACAGAAAAACCTGCTCCGCAGTTCTCCGCGTCAAAACCGGCCTCCGCCACAGCGCCCCCGTTTATCACAAGTACCGTCTCACTGGGTTCCAGATACAATGTAAATGTATCTTCCGTCCCTTCCACGGTATAGACCTTCCCGTTCCACAAATCCACAAACAAAGGAGCCTTCATGCCGGGCAGCGTCACCCTTGTGCAGATGGTTTCGTTTCCCTCGTTGCCAAAGAGATACATGTTGCTGTCCCACTTCTGCAAATGCACCTTGCGAAGATTCCTTGCAGGCTCCGCCAGGGAAAATGCTTCTGCAGGTACATTGTCTACGTCAGTCAATAGCAATTCACCCAGCTTATCGCCAAACCGCTTCTGATATTCCTCACCTAAAACATTCAGCACGGCATCGTAAGAAAGCCCCTGAATCCACACCTGTCCGTCCCTCACCTCTGCCTTCTCCAGCAAAGCCGCAGGCAGGTAATTAAACTCAATCTGATTTTCATAAAGGCAGGCTATCTCCGTATAGGGGACCTTATTGTTATCACACAGCACTGCCATCCTTGCCCCGTTCACCGAATCAGTCATTAGGAAGGATAGTCTCTTGATATAATCGGAAACTTTGCGGTAATGCTTCCACCAGATATTGTTAGGGCCTACATCGGGTGGCCTCTCTCCCTTTCTTTCCCCTGTTACACTGTAATAAAAGGCGTGGGGAATGAAGAAGTTCACACCTCGCAAACCAAGCCAGTCAATATACCATTTCATATCTCCGCCGGTAAAATACCAGGGAATATTGTTTCTGCAACAGACGCCAAAGCATTCATTGGCATTTCTGCGTCTGCACAGATGACGGGCCAGGTCAGCCGTAATTTTTGCCTGAACGGAATCAAATTCACAAAGTCCGCCTGTCTCCGGCGCCACACGACGCATAATCAAATCCTGCCCGGGAATGTGGAAGAACAGCTCCTCCTCAATATCATCGCTTTCCGCCGGATGCCCAATGAAAGAAATGCCATGATTTTCGCACCAGGAAGACAGTCTCGCATAGAAAACCTCACGCAGTTTCCTCTTAATGAGCTGATGATATAATACAACAGTAGGGTTTTCCTCCACCTTTACGATATCCTCTCTTCCGACTACCGCCTTTCCTGCCTTTGCAAATAGTGCCGCCAGTTCCTCCAGTCTGCCGCCTGCTGCCATTAGCTCCTTTTCCAGTCCAGGGGTCCACTCTCGATACTGTCCCGCATTTCTGCCCAATGCACAGGGTTCATCCGTAAAGAATGCAATCACCGTATTGCCGAAATATTCCTTCAAATGCGCATAATAAGCGTCATGGGTCAGCCTGATAAATTCGTCCACTGCATCAGGATTCAAGATGTCGGCAGATTTTGGAGCACCCGCCTCCCCGTCATCCTCACCAAAATGAATTCCCCTGATGGTGCCGCCGGTAAAGCCGTAGGCAATCGCCGTTCCGTCCTCCAGCCTGGCAATAATCTGTTCCCTGCCTTTTTTCGTGTAAAAAACACCGTTCTCATCCGCACGGTCGATTTCATAAGCCTCCACCAAATGAATTCCCTTGGAAGCATATTCGGGATTCGTCTCTACTACCTTACCATGCGCGGATCCGGAAGGATACATACCTTCATCATACAGTACCACCTTCATATCCAGTTCTGCCGCTGTCTTTACGATAAATTTTACTGCGTCAAAATAGCCTTCCGACAAATAAGGTAAATCCTCCGGCACACCGATTCTTGGGTGCAGAACAAATCCGTTTACACCCTTTTCCACATAATCTTCCAGCTGCTTTCTCACGCGCTCTTCATCAAAAGCGTCATTGAAAAACCAGAAGGGAATCGGTGAAAATTCCGTTCCCGGATGCAGTAATTCCTGAATCAAATCCTGCTTGTTCATAAACTTCTCCTTATGCTTTTTTCTCCTTCACCTCTATCACCGTCTGTGCGCTACGCAGTCCCTGCCCGTCGACCCACACAGATATTCTTCCGGCTTCTCCGGAAAGTTCCAGCATAACACTGGCACAACCGTGATACAGATATATCGTATCCTCTCCATACGGTTCATTGCTACAGATATCCCCATTGTCTGCAGATATGATTTTTGCTGCTCCCTCTACCCGAAAATGGACCTTCGCACTTTCTCGGAAGCAGGGATTGCCTTCTCTGTCAACCGCTTTTGCCGTCAATAACAGATGATATGGACTGTCTCCGCCACTGTAATGATTTTCCACCACAGCACTTTCCGAATGTGCTTCAAAGTTAAGAGCTACTGCCGGTCCCGGGGTCATTGTTACATGACGACATACCTCCTTGCCGTCACAACAACCAACCACTTCCACTCTTCCCGGCTGCCAGGGAAGAAAGCCCGTAATGACACCATTTTTACATTCGGACGGATTTGGCACATAAAATCTCTTGCCATTCAAATACAATTCCACATCCTCACAGTTGGTAGCTATCATGTAAGGAATAACCGTCTTTCCGAACTGCGGGAAATGCCAATGGTCAGCATACATAGGACAGTCCCAATGCTCCTTAACGCCTTCATCCGTCAGGGAATAGTCCATTACGGAAAAATGCACCATCGGTTCACTGCTCCAATAGCTCTGCAATATGTAGGCAATCGGGCGCCAAACATTATTTGTATGGATGAGTGCACCACTCCAACCCTTCGCCGGATACCCCATAGACTCTCCCAGATAATCATAGGCGGTCCAAATAAAGCTTCCGATGCAATAATCCTTTTGCAAAGGAACAAGTGACGGGGTACTTTCCGTAAAATTCTGCATCTGGTCATAATTTCCAAGAAAATACTCATAGACCTCTGTGCCTAGAATTAATTTGTCCGGGATTGCCTCATGTATTACATCATACCATTGTTCCTGATAGTTGCAAGAGATAATATCCACAATTTTCGCAATTTTTGCAATTCTTTCCACTCTCTCTGCAGCATCGTAAATTTCTGTATCGCTCACTTCGTCCACAAATTGCTGGATATCCTTTATCTGAGAAAGATTTACATTGCTTTCACGCTTAAAGTGAGGATTCATCGCATATGATACAGGCCGCGTTCTGTCCAGACTTACAGTATAATCCTTCAACATCCCAAGAATACGAAGCATTGATTCCTGTGCCTGATTTTCCACTTCATTTCCCACACCCCAAATGACAATACTAGGACGATTCCTGTCACGTTTCACCATTGCATCCACATCGCGCTGCCACTCACTCTCAAAATATCTGCCGTATAAACCGCCCTTCCACTTATCAAAGCACTCTTCATACACATAAAAACCTAACTCATCACATAAATCCAAAAACTCGGTCGCAAAGGTATGATGTGCCGCACGAATTGCGTTACACCCCAGCTTTTTCAAGTGCCCCAGACGTTCTCTCCAAATTTCTTCTGTCACTGCAATGCCGAGACATCCCGCCTCCTGATGCAGACAGACTCCCTTCAGTTTTACAGGATTCCCGTTAACCACCATTCCCTTTTTTACATCAAACCTGACATCCCTTATACCGATACGCTGCTCTATCTCGTCCAGTACCCTTCCGTTATCCAGCAGGGACAAAGTCAGGATATACAGATTCGGCTCCTCCGCCGACCAGAGTTTTGCGCCAGGTACTGTGAAAGTAAGTTTTCCGTCTGAACTCGTTTCCTGAAAGATTCTTCCTCCGCTATCGGGTTCCCTCAGCACTCCTCTGACCTCTGCTTCCTGTCCCGCATCGACCGTCACTTCTGCTCTGTCTTCAAAGACATTGCTTTTTATCACCACATCCCACAACTCAAGATGTTTTTCTTCCACCTCAATCAGTTTCACGGTTCGATAAATCCCGCAGCCGCTGTACCACCGATCCACAGGAGTTACAGAATTATCCACCTTCACAATAAGGGTATTCTTTCCCTTCCGCAAAGCATCCGTTACATCCAGTCGAAAGGTACTATACCCGTATCTGCGTCCTCCCGCATACATTCCGTTGACCCAGACCGTGCTGTTTTCATAGATTCCTCCGAATTCCAGAAAATACAGATACCCCATCTTCTTTTCCAGGATTTCTATCTCTTTTCTATACCAACCGATTCCCCATCTATCTCGAAAACCCTGAGCCGCTCCCTGCTCCATATCCTTGTCAAATGGCATAGTAACCGCCCAGTCATGCGGAAGATTTACGGTTTTGAACGGGATTTTCTCCGGCAAATCGCAGGGCAACTGCTCATCGCACCCCCAACGAACTTCCGTCTCTTCAGCGATTCGCGGACTGCATTTTACCAGTGCAAACTCCCAGGCCCTCATTATTTTATACTCTGTTCTCGGCATAGTCCTCTTCCCTCTAATTATTTTATGTGCTCTTCTCTATACTGTCCCGGTGTTTTTCCGGTGTACTTTTTGAAACGTCTCATAAACATATGGTCATCCTCATACCCCACCGCCTGGCTGATTTCCTTCACCAACATATTTGTCTCAATCAATAGCTTTTTAGCGCGTTCCAACCGAATACCTGCCAGATAATCGGACGGGTTGATTCCTGTCCCGTTTTTAAATTCCACAGCCAAAGTCACGGGAGTTACCTTCAGATAATCCGCCAGCGAACTCATATTCAGTTCATACTCCATATAGTGCTCCTTCATATAGGCTGTCGCTTTCTCCGACAAATTTGTATCCCTTGCCCTGTTCTCAGACGATTTTTCCATCAGCTTAACACACAGTTCACACAAAATATCATGAAAATCCTGTAGTGTAAGGCATTGTGAAAGGGTAAATACATTGTAAATCTCACTAATTTCGCCTTCCCGCATGGGCCATTCCTTCATCAGCATATGAATTACATCATTATAGAAAATTCTGAATTTCAGCAAGGATTGATTGCTTGTACGCATTTGTCTGCAGATTTCCCCCACAGTCTTACGCATTGCCTCTTCATCCTTCATATAAACCGTATTTTTCAACTGCTGTAAATACATTTCAGACATGGGACTGCCCGCCTCTGTTTCCTGTAAAGCTTCAAAATGAATCACATTACTGTTATCCATTAGCAATCTGCTGTCATAGGCTGAATTTGCCTCCAGATACGCCTTGGATACCTCCATGATATCACTGTGAAAACCACTGACTGCCAATACAAAATCCTCACAATAATCCTTGCCGATTTGCAGGAAAAACCGTGAAATGATGTCCAAAAACTTCTTTTCCTCCCCAAAAAGTACAAAAAGGCCCTGATTCTGATTTAAAAGTTTTACCCCGTAACCATCCACTAATGTCTCGTTGGCAATAACCTCCAGCATCATCTCGTGTGCCTTACGCTGATTGCTGTTTCCTCTGTCTCCAACGAGGATTACGGTATACCATGGCATACAAATATTTATCTTCGCACGATTTGCGGCTTCCTGAATTGCTTCACGGTTCTCAAAATCTCCTTTTACAAGAGTTCTGATAAACCTGGATTTCTGTAACGGTATGCTCTCCTTTTCCTGCTCCACCCGGCTCTCAACCAAAGTACGAATACCGGCTTCCACAGTATCTAAACTGTAGTCACTTTCCTCCGTCAAAAGTACATTCAGTTTTCTCACCTTACCGAACATCTTTCTGGTAAGTAATGTTATAATCACTGCTGCCGGAATGCTGCAAAGTGCCAACAAGGCAAATATTCCCCACTGACCTCCCAGCATTTTTTCCTTGAATCTGTCCATTGACTGGACAGTGCAGTAGGTTAATCCACTTTCTCCCGGTTTGCATGTCAGCAGATATTTCCCCGAAGAGAAATGCACCTTTTCACTGAATTGCTGCATATTTTCCACTGCTTTCAGCAATTCGTCCTCCGATATATCTGCATCTCCGCGGCTCACAATAATTTTGTCATCATAGACAATATAATCCGTTCGTGACTCTTCCCCATTTCCCAAAAGATCTGTATAATATTTATCTCTTACCACAAAAACCAGTGTTGTTGTATTTTTCGGTGCAACCGGATAAGCATAAATAACAGCCCTTTCTACACCGTTCAGGCTGGTCACTGCCAGATAACCGCTTGTTGCCTGCTCCGGTAAAACCTTCAGACCACTCTCTGCATTATACAAAAATGCCTGAAATTCCAACGGCCTTGTTTTCTCAAGTACAAATCCCTGCTGCAGAAAACGGCTTAATTCTATGGAAGTAGCATGATTATAAAGGTATGTATCCCTATGATAAACAGAAAAAATCCCCTCAAAGAACTGGCTTACCGCATCATACTGATACAATCGCTCCTTCAATTCCATACTCTTCACCGGATTCTCATCCAGTTCAAAGTCCGTAATACTGCTGTCCAGACCCATCTGTAACACAATATTACTCACGATTGCCATATCATTCTCATGACGGTTTACAATGCCATCAAGATATATTTCTCCGGATGTAGTAAAATCTTCAAAAATGGTACGATAATAAAAGCGATAAAGATATCCTCCCATCACCAGAATAATCAATACTACAATCATACTGAAGGTCACAACATACCGTAACAGTGTATTGGACCTAAACTCCTCAAACATTTTTTTCATCGCCGCAACCCACTTTAGTCCTGCCGGAATATTCCGGCAGGACTTTAAATTTATATGCTTATTCTAACATATCCTTTACTGAATATCCATTGTATTGATGGCATCCTGATACATCTGCATATACTCAGAAATCTTCATATCATCAAATAGTTTTACAAATTCTTTCCATGTTTCATCCGTTACTCCATTGACAATAAACTTTGCTGCATACTCTACTACCGCATTGTCAATGTCCGTCTCCTTCAAGGCACTGCTCTGAATCTGCTCGGAAGTAAGCGGTGCCAGGTCCAAATAGTCGTTGGAATATTTCTGAATCACTCCAGCTTTATCATATAGTTCACAGTACTCCGTTTTTTCAATACGCTGAGGAGACATATTAAAGGTATTGCTGATATATTGTCCGGGTGCAAAGAACAAGGTATTGCAATCCAGATAGTTTTTAATCTCCACAGAGCCGTCATTGATAGAATCAATCTTTCCGTTTGCATTATAGGTCCAGCCGCTGCCGTCTGTGGCATCCTGCTCGCCATAGTACAGGGAGAACATCATCTCTGTATCCATCATTGTATCCAGCCAACGCAAGGATTCGGGAACATGTTCATTTGTACAGGTCAGAAAAGCTCCATTCTTTGCAAGCTCCAGGTAACGATACAGGCTTGCCTGACTTCCTTCCGGTGCTACCGGTGTATAAAGCTCACAAGTCTTCATAACGCTGTCATCAAACCCCATAGCCTTTAATCTCCATGCGGTAAAGAATCCTACATTGCCTTCCTTCAGCTTCGTTTCAATGGTATTGATGTCCTGTGACAGTACCTCCGGATCAACCAGCTCTTCTTCATAACAGGTATGCAGCCATTCCATACAATTCCGGAAGCCTTCCTGGGTTGCTGCAAATTCCACCTGCTTGTTGTCATTCAGGTAAATCCACTTGTCAGGATCGGCAGGTACCCCAAACATCGGCAGCATATAACGTATCCCGTAAAAACCGGTATCCAGTCCCATTTCCAAAGGCACTTCATCTGCCTGTCCGTTTCCGTTCGGATCTCCTGTCTTAAAGGCGCGCAGAACATCTGTCAGTTCCTCAAGACTTGTGGGCATCTCCTTTCCCACTGCGTTCAACCAGGTGGTATTAATAAAGAAATGCTGATTCGTATTAATATTCTGACCAACCAGATAACCAACAGAATATTTGTGTCCGTCTGATGCCACAAGACTTGAAGTCGGATCAGATGCTTCCATATTGATTCTCTCTGTATAATTCGGCATATACTGCTCAGTCAGTTCATCCAATGGAATCAGCAGTTTTTGTGTCACGCCAAACTCCTCATCATCCACCGTTGTATTCACAGAGAGAATGATGTCAGGATATTCTCCTGATGCAAACATCAGATTCAGCTTAGTATCCCAGTCAGAGCCTTTGATTACCTCCCATTCAATATGGATTCCCGTCTGCTCTTCCAGTCTTTGAATCGCCGGCATTTCATTGGGTTCTACCAGTGAATCCACATCACGGATTCCCAGCAAAACTTTAAGAGTCAACGGCTCATTTACAATCGGATAGCCTGTCTCATTAAAGTTCTCCCCTGCCTCTACACTTACACTTCCCTCTGAGGATACCGACTGACTGCCGGATGTCTGCTCTTCCCCATTACTTCCGCAACCCGCTAACATTCCCACTGTCATGGCCATGGTAAGCAGTGCTGCAATTACCTTCTTCTTCATAAAAGAAACCTCCTTAAATAATGTTTATCTATTTCGACACATATGTGTTGAAATCAACCTTTCAGGGAACCAATCATGACGCCCTTCTCAAAATATTTCTGCAAAAATGCATACAGGATAACCACGGGACCTGTAGCCACCACAATAATACAGTATTTCGCAACGTTCGCCACGCGCATTGCCTCTGCCATGGATGCGGCACTGTCCGCCATAGACATCATATAGTCCCCTGATTTATCCACCTGGAGCGTTGCCAGAATCTCCCTCAGAATTGTCTGTAGGGGCAACAGACTCCTGTCTCGGAGATAAACAAGTCCCACAAAATAGTCATTCCACTTTGCAACACCGTAGTAAACTGCCAGAACGGCAATAATTGTCTTAGCAAGCGGCATTACAATCTTAAAGAAATACTGAAAATGCGTGGCTCCGTCCAACATGGCTGCCTCATAAAGTTCCATCGGAATACTATTCTGGATGTATGTCCTTGCCACCATCAGATTCCAAACACTGACTGAACCCATCAGAATCATAATCCAAGGCGTGTTATACAGTCCGATATCCTTCATCACCAAAAAAGTAGGAATCAATCCACCGTTAAAAAACATGGTGAAAACAAAGATGAAGTTAAATAATCCTTTCCCCGGAAATTTCGGTCGAGACAAAGTATATGCCGCTCCCAGCGTTACAAAAATACTGATTACCACACTTGCAGCCGTATAAAAAATGGAGTTTGCATAAGAGCGAAGCATCTCCGTATATTTAAATACTGCCTGATATCCCACCAAAGAAAAATCCACCGGATGCCAGATAACCTCACCCCTTACAATTGCATCCGGATCCGATACAGATGCAATCAGCACAAGATACAGTGGATAAATAATAATGAACATCATAATAATCCAAAAAACGGTGTTAAATATATAGAAGGCTCGATTCGCTATACTTAGCTTTTTTCTTTTCATTTTCCTTCTCCTTCCTAGAACAGACCTACATCTGTTACTTTTTTAGATATTTTATTTACTGAAATAATAATCACAAAATTGATGAGATTGATAAACAATCCGATTGCTGCCGTATAAGAAAACTGTCCGCTCCCCAGTCCCACATTATAGACATATACTCCAATGATGTCCGAGGTTGGAATATTGCCAGGGGTCTGCATCACCAGCGCTTTATTTGTATCAGAACTGAGCAGTTTGCCGCAGTCCAGAATAAATACCATCATAATAGTAGGAACAATACTGGGAAAATCAATGTATCTGATTTTCTGCCAGATACTGGCTCCGTCAATCTCCGCCGCCTCATACAGGGACTGGTCCACACCTGCAAGGGATGCAATATAGAGAATCGTTCCATACCCGGCCGACTGCCAGATACCCGAAATAACATAAATGCTTCTGAAAGCTCCTGCTTCAGACATAAAGTCTATTGCTCTCAGCCCCATAGCGGTTCTTGCAAAATTGAATATTCCGCTTGTAGGGGATAAAAATATATAAAGCATTCCGGCAAGTACCACTGTAGAAATAAAATAAGGCACATAAATTGTAGTCTGTATCAATCTTTTTGTTTTTTCTTTCCGAATCTGGTTCAGCAAAATTGCCAGAATAATCGGAACCGGAAAACTCCACAACAGATAATAAATGTTTAACAACAATGTGTTGGACAGCAGCCTCTTAAAATAGTAGGCTTCAAAAAAAGTCTTGAAATGTTTGAGTCCTACCCACGCACTGCCTGCAATACCACTGACCGCTTTGTAATCCTTAAATGCAATCTGAATACCATACAGTGGTAAATAATTGAATACGATAAAATAGACAACTGCAGGAAGAATTAATATGTACAGCTGCCAGTTATTTTTCATAGCCTGTAAAAAACGTCTCCTCTTCATGATTAAGCCAACTCCCGTCTGTTTTGTTTTTCCTGTTACATGTCTGAGTATAAATTGCCGTTACAAATGGGTAAAGTATCTAAAATTTTTACACCCAACACAAAAACAAATAAAGATTTCATCCATAAAGTGTCTAAAATTTTGACACCTGAAATTCTGCTACGGACATTACTCCAGATGACTCCCTCTGGCAAGTCGCATATATTCCGATAACCGTTCCCGTAAATGTTCTGCCCGCCACTTCACAGGCAAGAAATCTGGTCGAAGCTGATACACCATACTGTCTGTTTCCGTTTCCGATACAATAGTAAAAATGGTACTTCTCCCTGTCAGCACGTACCGTCAGGCAAAGGTAATCTGCATCCTCAGGCAAATCACAAAACTCTATTGTTTCACGAAAATCCTCCGCTGTCTTATCCAGTACAAGCACCAATTTGTCCCCGATTCTCCTTTTGCAGAATCTGTAAAAGAATTCATGGCTCAACAGAATTGCAAGTCCAGCCTCTTCGCCGTTTTCACGAGCATCAAAAGAAAATTTTGTTTGAACCTCACATTCAAAATCCGGTTGTCTAACTGCAGCAAAGGTTGGACTTTTTCCTTCTGCCAGCGTGACACTCGTCGGATACAACTTCAGTTCTTTTCCGTCTCTCACATAGTTTTCTCTTATCGGATTGCGCAGGAAAATCCACTCCGGCTCCCACTCACGTTTGGTAAAATCCGCACAGAACCCAATTGAATTATTCTGCTCAGCCCAAATGGGACCTTCCTCCGTAAGTCTTGCCATGCCGCTATCTCCCACCACGGGCCAGCCCTCCTCCCATCTGACAGGTGATAAAAAAGTCTCTCTTCCCAGATGTGACATGGTTCTTCTGGAAAGACGAATCCCCAGATGCACCATCCACCAGTTTCCCGTATGATCCTGAAGCAAATCACCATGCCCCGTGCACTGCACCTGCTTTGAGGTATCATGAGCATTTGTAAGAATCGGATTACGAGGGCATCCCTCATAACCGCCGCGAAGTGTTCTGCTACGCGCTACCGTTACCATATGATTAAAACTGGTACCGCCTTCTGCCGTGAGAAGATAATACCAGTCTCCTATTTTATAAATATGAGGAGCTTCCAGAAATCCTCCCCCCATGCCGCACCAGATTACCGTCTGCGTACCAATCATTTCTCCTGTTTGAAGATCAATCTCCTCCAGGGTGATTTCTTCCCGTCCCGGATGTAGCGATTGATTTGTGCAATAATAAGCATAATTGTCTTCAAAATAAAGCGAAGGGTCGATTCCCTGAATCGACAGCCAAATCGGAGCCGACCATTCTCCTGCCGGATCTTCCGTATGAATAATAAAATTTCCATATTGTTCCAACGTGGCAGTCACATAAAAACACCCTGCATGATAACGAATGGTGGGAGCCCATATACCCCCTGAATCCTCCACTCCATCCAGCGGAAATTCTTCCAATCGCTGAATGCAGTTTCCAATCTGTTTCCAATTCACCAAATCTTTACTGTGAAAGATCGGTATGCCCGGGAAATATTCAAATGAGCTGACAACAAGATAGTAATCCTCTCCCACACGGCAAATACTGGGATCTGGATAAAAGCCTTTTAAAACCGGATTGTTGTACTGCATATCTCCTCCTTAACAACACTGCTGCATCTCTGCACACTTATTTTTCATAACCTGCAAAAATATCCCTTCTTCGTAACGAAACCAACGCCCGTCTGTTTTTCATGCCTCATGTCTGAGTATAAATTGCAGTTACGAATGGGTAAAGTGTTTAAATTTTTACACCCAACACAAAAAACAAGTCCGGGAAAATCTCCCGGACTCTCATAAAGAATAAATATTTCAATCATAAAGTATCTAAAATTTTGAAACCTAAAATTCTGGTACCGACATTACTTTGGCTGACTCTTTTGCATTTCTGCGCACATAATCAGGAATGCCCCGACACCGTGCAAGTCGTTTACGGAGGTTGGTCTGTCACAATAATGCTTGTAATCTCCCACACCGGTACCGATGCAGACATCCCCCACAAGCAGGTCGTCCCCATCCCAGCCCAGAGAACGGATGACACCCTCATACCCCTTCCTTGCATACTCCATGTACTCTTCTGGCAGAATTCCCGTTCTGACTGCCTTGCAGATTGCGGCAACATACAGGCTGGAGCAGGAGGTTTCCAGCCAGTTACCTTCCCGGCCACCCTTATCCACAACCTGATACCATCTGCCCTGCTCCGACTGGTACCTGCAAACCGCCTCCAAAAGCTCCCTCACAAGCCTTTGCAGTTCGCCGTACTTCGGATGCTCCTTCGGAAGGAAATCAAGGTCATCTAAAACAGCCACCGGCACCCAGCCAATGCTTCTGCCCCAGAATTCAGGGGAAAGCCCCGTCACAGGGTCAGCCCATTCCTTTTGCTTCGCACAGTCCCATGCATGATACCAGAGTCCCGTCTTCTCATCCCTTGTCTTCTTTTCCATGAGCAGCGCCTGCTCTGCTGTCGTGTCCAAAAACTCCGGCGCATCGAAACGGGCGCCGTATTCTGCCGCGAGAGGGCCCGCCATATACAGGCCGTCCAGCCACATCTGCTCCTGACAGGTGTCTTTATGCCAGAAGCCGCCCTCCTTATTTCTGGGAAAATCTCTGAGAATGGTAAGCAGGGTGTCAAGCGCCTTCCTGTATCTCTCATCCCCGGTTCTGTCGAGCAGAGGGAAAAGCAGAATGCCTGGCTGCAAATCGTCCAGCTGCCCTCTTTTGAATTCCAGAATATTGCCGTCTGCATCAATACAAGAGTCCACCCAGTCCTTCATGTACTGAAAATACCTTTCATCACCGCATTCCTCATAAGTCTTGTACACGCCGGACAAAAATACTCCCTGATGATAATGGAATCTTCCCTTCGGGGGTAAATCTGCTGCCGCAAATTTCCGCATCATGGTTTCTACCGATGCCTTTGCATAGTACACGGGTTCTTTGATTTCGCTCATATGTAACCTCTTTCCGCATCCTCAGACGCACTTTTGTAAAGCCCTGCCGCCACCCCGGGCGGAGCTGTGTCACTCCTCCCATACAGGGGCAAAGCTGATATTCATATCCACGGCAGATTTGATTCCCTGAACGCTTCCCTTATCGGAATACTGCCATATCTTGTATTCATAAGGATAAAACATCTGCTCACTGTAGGAGGCATACCATTTATCATACCCCTCCAGCGCTGTCAGGTCAATCATCAGAGCTCCCATCTCCGTGTTATGATAAATCATAGGCTTATAGCCCGCATTCTCGATGGTCTGGCAGAAAAGCAGGGTCAGATTGGTTCTCTCCTCTACCGAAAGTTCATTCATCCGTCCGTTTCCGCTGACCTTCTCCACATCAAATACCACAGGGCAGTCCAGATGATACGGCTCTATCTTTTCCAGAACCAGATTTGCTTCCTCCAGAACCTCTTCCTCATTGACCGCCTGGCTGAAAAAATAAACACCTACCTTGATCCCGGCGGCAGCTGCCCCCTCGATGTTATCCTCAAACTTCTCATCCTCCACCAGCTTTCCTGTGCCATAGCCGCGAAATCCCACTCTGACAAAGGCAAACTCCACTCCGTCCTGAGCCACCAGACTCCAGTCAATATCACCCTGATGGCTGGAAACATCGATTCCCTTGTGGGAAGTCAACTGCCCGTCTGTCAGGTATTGATACTCCCCGGACTCCAGAATGTTCAGATTGGCGCTATCCAGCTGATTCTGCTCCAGTTCATCCTCGATGGGTACAAAATGGAAGCGCCCGCCGCTGACCACCACAATCTCATTGGGATAATAGGGACGCAGCGTCTCAACAGTGGTTGTTCCCTCGGAAAGTGACGCCTTGATTCCCTCCAGTACGCGGTCTGCCTCTGCACCTTGCGCCTCCGCAACCGCCTCTGCAATCCTTGCATCCAGTTCCTCCTGAGTATACACTGCCGCATCGGCAGAAGCAGGAACAGTTCCTTCGCTCCCCGGGTCATAGCCCTCCTGCTCCGTCTGCTGCTCTGAAAGGTTCACCGCATTCTGTACTTCCCCGCGCTCCTTCAAACCGGTATACAGTAATATTCCGCCATACATAATCACCACCAGAATGATAAGAAAGCTCACCATGGATACGACCACCCTCACATTGGCCCGCCGTCTGCGCCTTTTTCTGGCAGCTGCTGCATTCAGCTTTTCTTCTCTTGTAATTTCCGTTCTGTTCTCTATACTCATAAGTATTTACGCTTTCTATGGTTTTTCCTTTTTATACTTATATCATAATGGAAAACATGACTTAAGGAAAGCGGTAAATCTTACATTTTATAAAAACTTAAATAATCAGCCTACAGCCTTCTCCCGAAGCCGCAGAAGTATCTTTTTTTCCAGTCTGCTGACCTGTACCTGACTGATTCCCAACATTGCAGCAACCTCCATCTGGGTCTTATCCTGAAAATACCGCATGTAAATCAGCTTCCGCTCCGATGGCTCCAGGCTGTCCAAGAGTTGTTCCAGAAGCATATGGTTTAAGAATTCCTCCTTCTCCGTATCTTCATTGCCCGACACTCCCACCATGCTGCTCCCGACACTGCCGCTCGTTCCTCTGACTACCTTATCCACCAGGTACACTTCACTTCCGTCATCCTGATATACAGCACTGTAAATAGATTCCACGGAAGCAGTCGCCTCCATCGCCATGACAACCTCCTCAGAGGACAGACCTGTCTCCTCCATAATCTCCTGCAGAGTCGGCTCCCTGCCCTCCGCCGCCTGAAGCTTCTGCCTGGCAAAGCTCACCTTCAGCCCGTTTTCCTTGATAGTCCTTGACACCTTCACCAGACCGTCGTCCCGGAGGAAGCGCTTGATTTCTCCGGTAATCATGGGAACCGCATAGGTGGAAAATTTCACTCCCAGTTCCAAATCGAATTTGTCTATGGCCTTCATCAGTCCGATGGTTCCTATCTGAAACAAGTCCTCCAGCTCATACCCTCTTCCGGCAAAGCGTCTGACGATATGATGCACTAATCCCAGGTTTTTTTCTATCAGTACTTCTCTTGCTTCTTTTTCTCCTGCCTGTGACCTTGCAATCAGTACTGATGTCTCCTCCATGTGCTAGTCCTCACCGCCAATCCAGTCACCGGCTCCCATCTTTTTTTTCATCCGCACTGTAGTACCTTCACCCGGCTGACTCTCCACCTCCAGATCGTCCATAAAGGCCTCCATAAAGGCAAAGCCCATGCCGGATCGTTCCAGCTCCGGCTTAGTGGTAAAAAGAGGCTCCATCGCCTGCTCTACATTGTCGATTCCCTTTCCCTTATCGCTTACCTCAATATGTAGCATATTCCCTTCCAGTGTACAGTGAAGCCGCACCTTGCCCGGATTTGTCTCACTCCTCTCACGATAGGACTTCTCTCCCGGTCTGGTATAACCGTAGAAGTTTTCATAGCCGTGAATAATGGCATTTGTCACCGCCTCCGATACTGCTGTTTTAATGTCCGACAGTTCCTCCAGCGTGGGGTTTAAATTTGAGACAAAGGCCGCAACAGCCACTCTGGCAAAGCCTTCGTTGTCAGATACAGCGTCAAAGATAAGCTCCATTTCGTTTTTCATGATTCCAGTACCTCCACAATTTTATTTAAGCCGGACACTCGCAGGATTCTCTGAATCTGCCTGTCCGCGTGAATGGCGTAAACCTTGCCGCCAAAGCAGGAAATTTTTCTGTACCTTCCCATGATGATTCCGATTCCGGAGGAATCCATAAACCGTGTGTTTTCAAAATCAAACACCACATTGCAGACCTCCTCCCGAAGCAGAAGCCTGTCCGCATTCTCACAAATCAGCCCCGCCCCATGATGATCAATTTCCTCGGGCAGCCGAATCATCAGACAATTATCAATAATTTGAAAATCCTCTGTGGTAACCTGTTCCATCTCTCTTCTCCGTCCTTTCCTTATGCTGTTTGCGCCTCCCTGTACTATAAAAGCACTCTGCCGGGCGCAGTGCACCTCTGGGCGCACTTAAAAAAGAACCCGTAGGTTTCCTACCGGTTCTTTTTCTTTCGTAGCTTTCATTCTTTTGTATTCCGCATTTTATCCTTTTTCGGAAAAATTCCTTACTGATTTTCGGAAGCGAGCTTGTTCACATAATCCTGCGCGCTTTTTGCTCTGCTGCTGTCAGGGAACAGCTCAATCACCTTATTGTAGGTGGCAATGGCATTTTCATTGTCCCCGTTTCTGCGGTATGCCTGTCCCAGATAATACAGTGCATCCTCAAGGGAGGCATCATAATATACAGCCTTACTAAAGCCTTCAATCGCAGCTGTAAAATCTTCCTGACGATAATATTCATAGGCTTCCGTATAATAGGTTTGTGCCAAATCCGGTCCTATGGTAGACAACAGCGTCTGATATAATCTTCTGAAGCTCTCAGAGGTTTCCTCAACATTCACGGTCTGCGCTATCAGCTCCAAATCCGCAGCCGTTGCCTGAATATCCTGATTTTCCAGATAGGAAGCAGCCGCTGTCAGCAGATTGTCAAAGGACTGCAGCGTTCCATCCGTTCCGACAATTCCTTCGACCTCCTGCTGCAGTTCCGTAATTTGTGTTCTCAGTCCTTCCGACTCCGCCTCCAGCTCCTGAATCCGGATTGTCTTGGCATCCGATTCGTTGCTGATTTTCGTAATTGTCTCCTGCGCCTCGTTCTTCGCGTTAGACTGGGCTGCGGGTACCATCAGGAAGTAGGTTGCGGCAAGACCTATCACAAGACCGATGCCGATATTAATCAGGGTGGATATGCCGCCTCCCTTTGGCTCCTTTACATTCAGCGGCTGAATGATAATCTCGTTGTCGCTCTGATAACGTACCGCTTCATCCTTTTTCCGTTTCGAAGTCTGTTTAGCAGATTCGTCGGGAACAAGCATCAGTTCTACTTCCTTCAGATAACGGAGTGTCTGAGTATTGTTCCTGTCAATATCCATACACTTGCGAAGCTCTCTCTCCGCACGCTCCCACTCCTCGCTGTCCATATAGAGCAGTGCCAGCAGCTGATGTGCACGGATAAACCTGGGATTTAAGGAGAGTACCTTCTTTAGCTGTATCACCGCCAGATCTTTGCTGTCCTGCATACAATAGACAAGCGCCTGGTTGTATTTTTTTATCGTTTGATTGATGGAATCCAGTCTGGAAGCATTAGACTGCAGTCTGTCAATATAATCGTCTGCAATATTCTTTTCGGGACGCAGATTCTTGCTGATGACCCACTCACTGAGGGCCGCCACCACTTCACCCATTTCAAAATAAACAAGACCCAGAAGGTTTCTGGCCTCAATATTGTTCTTATTAAATTTCAAACTCTGACGCAGGCTTGTAACCGCCCCCGTCAAATCTCTTACGCTTGCCTTTTCCAGTCCCTCATTATAGTACATATTGGAGACATACATGATTTTTTTATACAGGGAGACATCCGCTCCGCAGGCGGTGCAAAAATCATGTTCCGACAATTGGCATCCACAATTATAACAAAACATTACTGCACCTCTTCAGATTTCTGTTCTGATTCTTTTATCATTTTAACAAGTAAATCAGCCATATCAGTCAAATCCTGATTATAAATGGCATCCTCAGCATCCTCGACCTCGAGGCTGGGATGAAATTTTTTCAGTTCCTCTTCAAAATTTATCATTTTTCAACAGCTCCTTTATCTCACCTACCAGATAGAGGCTTCCCGCAACATAGATGCGCTCACCTTCTCTCCGGCTGTGCAGCAATTCATGAAAGGCTGCAGTCACGTTATCGTACAGTTCATACCGGCAGTGAGGGTATCCCGCAAAAAGCTTTTCCAGCTTCGCAAGCGCCACAGCACGCCCCGTCTGCATATGGGCAACGGCAAACCTGTCAAACAGGCCGGAGCCCACAAGCTCCTCCGCCATCTGCTCATAGTCTTTATCCTTCACCACACTGAACAAAAGACTTCTTGTCCCCCTGTGTCCATCGTTTTGAACCGTCTCCAGAAAAGCTCTGATACCGTCCTCATTATGGGCGCCGTCCACATAGACCTCCGGGAGTACCTCTTCCATTCTTCCCGCCCAAAAACAGGCTTCCACCCCCTGTTTGATTTGTTCCGCGGTAAGCTTTTTTTCTCTGTCCAGCACCTGGATGGCACGCACCGCCAGCGCTGCGTTTTCCATCTGATAGGCAGCTATGGTGTGCAGGGTAAGACGAATAAAGTCGTCATTTCCATAATACCTAGTGTACACGGAAAAATCAATGCTTTTATTCTTAAAATTTGAGAATCGATAGTCGTTTTTCGACACAGGATATGTCATAATTCCAATTTCTGCCGCTTTTGCCTCAAAGACCTCCGTCGTCTCTCTGCAGGTGTCCCAGTAGACCACCGGAGCCCCCGCCTGCATGATGCCCGCCTTTTCTCCCGCAATCTTTTCTACCGTATTGCCCAGATATTCCACATGGTCCAGACTGATATGCGTGATGACGGCAAGTTCTTTTTTCGACACGGAATTGGTCGCATCCAGACGGCCTCCCAGCCCTGTCTCCAGGACACAGAAATCGGGAGCTTTCTCAGGGAATACCACCATGGCAATAAAGAAAAGGTACTCAAAATAGGTTGGATGATAGGCAGGCTTCCCTGCCTCCAGCGCCTCCCAGTCCAGCAAATTATATATATGCAGAAAAGCCCGAAGAAAATCCTCCTTGGAAATCATCTCTCCATCCACGATAAATCTCTCCCTGATATCCACCAGATGAGGAGAGGTGAACAGCGCCACACTATATCCTGCCGCTCTCAGTATACTGCACATATATGCACAGACAGAGCCTTTTCCGTTTGTGCCTGCCACATGAATTATCTTCATTTTTCTATCAGGATTACCAAGACGATGCAAAAATGCCTTTGTATCCTCCATGGTATTCTTTGTGGTGAAACGGGGCGTTTCGTTAATGTACCGCTCCGCCTCTTCAAAAGTTCTTATCTCCTGCTTTTTCAAGCCAATCGCCTCTGTTTCTTCCAATAATTTATCACATAACAGATTCGTCCGTATTTCCGGCTTCCCTCTGCTCATTTACCATAAACATAATAGTCGAAACCACCGCACGCGTCAACCGGGTTCAGGGATGGAAATAAAGCTGAAATTTGAAGATCATAATATGACTGACAAAAGAATTTTGCGCAAATTGAAGTTTATCGCGAGAAGAATGTAGATTAGGCTTGTGTTGTTCTCGTTGGTTCTACCACGTGGTATGCTACATGATAGGCAGGAAGT
>JBJEJG010000224.1:0-5549 GCA_051877795.1 Acetatifactor sp. | reverse complement strand
CAATTCTTCCAGAATACCGGTATCCTTCAGGAAATTCTGGAAGAAAGTAAAGCCCTTTTCACTGTCCAGATTGGTATAACCGAGCATCTTTTCAATTCTGGGGCCTTCCACCACATATTCGTCCTGTTCCTCGTCATATTCTACCGTGTAAGGCTCATCAGATGCCTTAAAAGCAGCAAGCTCGGGGAAGTATTCCTGTTCGAATACAGTCACCTCGTCGGTGAGGCCTTCCAGCATTTCATTCACATGATAGAGAAGCTCCTTCACCCCCTCACCGCTGACGGCAGAAATGGGATACACGGAAATACCTTTTGGTTCAAACTCTTTTCTGATGGCATCAACCGGATTGTTCTCCGTGTCATAAATAGCATCAATTTTGTTTGCCGCAATCACCTGGGGACGCTTTGCAATGTCAGGATTATATGCCTCCAGTTCCTTATTGATGGCATATATGTCTGCCACCGGGTCACGGCCCTCCGTCCCCGCTGCATCCACAATGTGAATAATTACCTTTGTTCTCTCAATATGGCGCAAAAACTCATGTCCCAGACCTATGCCCTCGGAAGCGCCTTCAATCAGCCCCGGAATGTCCGCAATTACAAAGCCCTTTGTCCCTTCCAGGTCAACTACACCCAGATTAGGATTTAAGGTAGTAAAATGATAATTCGCAATCTTGGGACGTGCATTGGTCACTCTGGAAAGGAAAGTAGATTTTCCGACATTGGGAAAGCCCACCAGCCCAACATCAGCAATTACCTTTAATTCCAGAATCAGCTCCAGTTCCTGCGCAGGCTGCCCCGGCTGTGCATACTTCGGAGCCTGCATGGTGCTGGTAGCATAATGCTGATTACCGTTACCTCCCTTACCACCGGTGAGGAGCACCACATGCCGGTTATCCCCCGACATATCGGTAATGACCTGACCGCTCTCCGCTTCCTTTATGACGGTTCCCTGAGGAACCTTTATGATAATATCCTGACCGTCTTTACCACGACAGTTTTTCTTTCCGCCGGGTTCTCCGTCCTGTGCCTTATACTTGCGCACATTTCTAAAATCTATCAGGGTATTCAAGCCTTCGTCAACCTCAAAAATCACATCACCGCCGCGGCCCCCGTCTCCACCGTCAGGTCCGCCGGCCGGCACATATTTCTCGCGGCGAAATGAGACATGACCGTCTCCACCCTTCCCGCTCCTAACAAATATTCTGGCTCTGTCAGCAAACATAATAAATATTCCCTCTATAAAAATTGATTAAGCCATGCCTCTCATAAAACAGGCTGCCCGCATGGCTGAACTGTATACATACAAAGAAGGACTCCAAACATCAAGTTTGAAGTCCTCTGAATTCGGATTACTGCTCTACAGGATATACAGAAGCCTGCTTCTTGTCTCTTCCTTTTCTCTCGAAACGAAGGACGCCGTCAACCAGTGCAAACAGGGTATCGTCTCCGCCGATTCCTACGTTTACGCCGGGATGAATCTTTGTTCCGCGCTGTCTGTAAAGAATGTTTCCTGCCTTTACGAACTGTCCGTCAGCTCTCTTCGCACCTAATCTCTTGGACTCGGAATCTCTACCGTTCTTGGTAGAACCAACTCCCTTTTTATGAGCGAATAATTGAAGGTTCATATTCAACATGGTCTACACCTCCTCGAATTTTACTTGCAAATATCTGTCGCCGTATTCCTTGCTTAGATTTTCCAGGGAAAACACCATGGAATCCATCAGGAAAGCCGACTTTTCCTGCAGTACGCACTCAAAATCACATCTGAGAAAGCCTGTCTCCTCGTTCTGCGCAACCTTAAGCTTTTCTCCCGCCAGTTCCTCAAGGGAATTGATGGTGCCGATTGTCAGTGCCGAGACAGCCGCACACAGAATATCCGGCTTGCCGGGCTTTGCGTACTCCGCATGTCCCATACAGTAAAAACCTCTGTAGGAACCTGATTGGTCTTTACAAATCACTACAGTTGTCATTACGCGTTAATCTTGTCAATCTTAACCTGAGTGTATGCTTGTCTGTGACCATTTTTCTTGTGGTAACCGGTTTTTCTCTTGTACTTATATACAATAACCTTCTTACCTCTACCCTGCTCCATAACGGTTGCAGAAACGGTTGCTTTCGCAACGTCCTCGCCAACCTTGAGGGTTCCGTCACTTACTGCGATTACCTGGTCAAAAGAAACAGTGCTTCCAGCTTCTGCATCCAGCTTTTCAACCTTGATGATATCGCCCTCAGAAACCTTGTACTGCTTTCCGCCTGTTGCAATAATTGCGTACATATTAAGGCACCTCCTATTCATGAACTACGTTACGTGAGTGAACTTTGTTCATATTACTCGCTGACTTTGGTGGCTTCCGTCCTTTTCGACAGGCGCACTTCTACCGAGTCAAGCGGCATACCGTAGTATCATAGCATGAGGTGCCTTTGATTGTCAATACTTTTTAATTGTTTTTCTTTTCAAAATCTTCAATATACTGGATAATCAGCTTTACAGTGCCTTCAATTCCAAGAATGCTGCTGTTGATACAGAGGTCATAGCTGTCAGCACGCCCCCACTTTTTAGAAGAATAATAGTTGTAGTAGCTCTGGCGCTGCTTATCTTTTTTGATAATCATGTCCTTCGCCTTGGCTTCAGTCAGATTATACTTCTCCATAATACGCTTTACCTTCACATCCTCATCACCGAAGATAAAGAGATTCACTACATTCTTGTAATCAGCCAGTGCATAGTCGGCACAGCGTCCGACAATGATGCAGGGGCCTTCATCCGCAATCTTTTTAATGGTATCAAACTGGGCCAGAAACACCTTATGGCTGATGGGCATATCCACAAAAGAGGAAGCATTGTAGCCAAATGAATAGGTATCCATTACAAGGTTGTAAAGGAAAGAATTCGTAGGCCTTTCATCGTGGTTCTGAATCATTTCCTCACAGAAGCCGCTCTCCTTTGCCGCCCGGCTCAAAAGTTCCTTATCATAGCATTTGATTCCGAAATACTCAGCTACCTTTTCTCCGATTTCGCGACCTGCCGAACCAAATTGTCGTCCAATGGTAATTACTGTATTCATAAGCTTACCCCTTTTCTCTTTAAAAGTATAAAGGCTTCAGACAAAAAATAAATGCCTTTATCTGAATATATTATACATCATTTTCAAGTTTTAGACAACAAAAAGTCATTTTAAATTGAAAGCTACAAAATTTCAAGCAAATGTTCAAAATAGTCTGGCAAAGGCGCATTTATTTCCACATACTCTCCAGTGGAAGGATGCCGGAATCCCAAAGTCATGGCATGCAGCGTCTGTCCCTGCAGTTTAAAGGGAGCCTTCCTGTCAGAATAGACCTCATCCCCCAGCAAAGGATGACCGATACTCGCCATGTGCACACGAATCTGATGGGTTCTTCCCGTCTCCAGCACGCACTCAATATAAGTATACTTTTCAAAACGTCTCAGTACTTTGTAATGCGTCACCGCACGCTTACCGTTCCTCTCATTTACCGCCATCTTTTTTCGGTCTGTCGGATGCCTTCCGACAGGCTTGTCAATGGTACCTTCATCCTCCTTCAAAACCCCGAAGCAGATTGCTCTGTACCGTCTGGTAATGGTATGTTCCTTCAGTTGTGCAGCGATACAGCTATGAGCAGCATCATTCTTGCAGGCAATAATACTGCCTGTAGTATCCATATCAATGCGGTGTACGATGCCCGGCCGTAAGCATCCATTGATGCCGGAAAGCTCACTGCCGCAATGATACAGCAATCCGTTGACAAGCGTTCCGCTGTAGTGACCTGCCGCAGGATGTACAACCATGCCCTTAGGCTTGTTCACAACGATAACATCCTTATCCTCATAAAGGATGTCAAGAGGTATATCCTCCGGTTCAATGTCAGGCTCCACCGCCTCCGGAAGGCAGAAAGAAACTCTGTCGTCGGTCCTTACGCGGTAACTGCCTTTTACAGGTGCTCCGTTTACAGAAACAGCATCCTCTTTTATCAGTTTCTGAATAAAAGAGCGTGACAAAGAATCGATAAGCATTGATAAACACTTATCGATTCTCTCATCTTCCAGTTCTTCGGTTATTTCAAAACAAAACTCTTCCATAAAAACCCTACTTCATCTCGCGGTATCTGTTCTGTTTGAAGCTCAAAAACTCTAAGTCTTTTTCCTTATATACAAACAGGAACAAAACAAAAAGAGTGATGGTGGCTATCACAATATAGCAGTCTGCCACATTAAATATGGGAAAATGGATCAGCACGAAGGAAATAAAGTCCACAACAAAATCAAACCGCAGTCTGTCAATCATATTTCCAAGTCCGCCAGCGACAATTGCCGACAGCAGTATATGCACCACATTAAATTTTTTATCCTCTGGCAGTTTGAACAGGAAGAACAAAATCACTGCCAGAAACACGACTCCCACAAACAGGATAAAAAACTTCTGGTTCTGAAGCATGCCGAAGGCTGAACCCCGATTCTCCAGATAGTTTAACTCCAGCACACCGTCTATGAGAACAGTTGCCGGATGATTTTTCAGATTTACGATTGCCAGATGCTTGGTCAACTGGTCAAAAGCCAGAAGAACCAGCATCACAACAGCATCCAATATCAACAGCTTTGTCTTTTTACGCATGAGCATCCTCTTCACTGAAATTGATTTCGTTTATTGCCGCCAGAATTTCCTCATCTGTCACAGTCCTGTCGATGACAGCTTTTCCGATTTTCTTAAGCAGTACAAATTTGATTCTACCGGACTCCATCTTCTTGTCAGACTTCGTCAGTCTCAAAATTTCCTCAGGGTCAATGCCGTCCACGGAGATAGGCAGATAAAAGGGAACGAACATATCACGGATTTCATAATACTCCTCCATGGAAAGCAATTCTCTTTTCCATGAAATATACGCCGCCGCAACGCAGCCGAGCGCCACGCACTCGCCATGGTACAGTTCAAAATTCTTTGCCTTCTCGACAGCATGTCCGATGGTATGTCCGAAATTCAGAAGTGCTCTGTCTCCCTGCTCAGTAGGATCCTTCTCCACCACCAGCTTTTTCACGGTACAGCTCTTTATCAGCATTTCCTGCAGTACATCCAAATTACGTTCACATATCTCGTACATATTCTCAATCAGCCATTCATAGAACATAGCGTCCTTAATCAGTCCATGCTTCATGACCTCTCCGAACCCGGAGAAAAACTGCCGGTCATCCAGAGTTGTAAGCACCTGTATATTCATATACACAAGACTGGGCATTTTAAAAGCCCCAACCATGTTTTTATATCCGTCAAAGTCCACTCCGGTTTTTCCGCCAATACTGCTGTCAGCCTGAGAAAGCAGCGTCGTGGGAACCTGCACAAAATCAATTCCTCTCAGGTAGGTAGCTGCCACAAATCCGGTAGTATCTCCGACTACGCCGCCGCCAAGTGCCAGCAGCATATCCTTTCGGTCGAAGCCTTCCTCAATCAGGAATTTGTAAATTTCTCTCACCGTGTCAAGATTTTTGTATTCTTCGCCGTTTGGGAACACGTATTTTACGGCTTTCAGACACTTCCC
>JBJEJG010000223.1:4532-5746 GCA_051877795.1 Acetatifactor sp. | reverse complement strand
CGAAACAGAAATCGCTGAGGGGTAAAAGTATTTGCATAGGGGTTTTCTCTTCCATGTATCTGATCATTGATGAGCATGGCGGCAATCATGGAGGAGGTCATACCCCATTTGTGAAAGCCGGTTGCCACATACCAGTAGGGACGCATGGCAGAGTATTTCCCGATGAAAGGAATACTGTCGTGAGGCATACAATCCTGAGCAGCCCAATGCGCTGCTTCCTCCTGCCCCTTAAAAAAAGTCTTTGCTCTCTCTCTGAGATAGGGGAATCCCTCCTTTACGCATTCCGGACACTGCACTCCACCTCCTGCCATTTTCCCTGTTCTGTGTGCTCCGCCTCCGAGAAGAAGCATTTCCCCCACGCTCCTCAAGGACAAACCGCCTTCATCGATGCTGTAATAAATCCCGTCAAGCTCTTTTTGACCTGAAAGTGCCAGCACATAGCTCCTCTCCTGATGCTGCCGAAGAAAGTAAAATCCCGGTACGATCAGAAAAGGATAATGCGTGGCAAACACAATATTCTCCGCTGTTATGGTTCCCTTATCGGTAGAAATGAGATGTTGATCCACGGATAAGACTCTCGTATTTTCATAGACAGTAAGCTGCTCCGATAATTGCCTTACAAATTTCAGAGGATCAAACTGTGCCTGATTTTCAAAGCATACTGCACCTGCTGCCTCAAAGGGGAGTTCCTGCAGTTTGTTTCCCTCCACGAAGCAGGCATCTATTCCAAGCTTTCTTGCAGCCTCCGCCTCCCTTTTCAATTCTTCTGTCCTTGCCTGATCCACAGAATAAAGATAGGATGGCAGCTTCTTAAAATCACAGTCTATCTTTTCCTCCCTGATGATTCTTTCATAAAGCTTAATGGCATCCTCGTTTGCCATGGCATATCCCCTGGCTCTCTCTTCGCCGGTTTTCTTTATCATTCTGTCATAGATCATGCCATGCTGGCTGGTAATCTTTGCTGTGGTATTCTTTGTCTGACCGCTTGCAATTCTTTTTGCTTCAACAACGACCACGTCCATTCCTTCTTTTTTCAGAAAATAAGCGATCAAAATTCCTGCCATTCCTGCCCCGATCACCGCCGTCTGGACTTTGATATTCTCATGTAACGACTTTCTTTCCGGTATCTGTGTCTCTTCACTCCATATTGATTCCATAACTGCATTTCCTTTACGTCTCTTTCTTTATAGTTTTTGCAGTTTGGCTATTCTTAT
>JBJEJG010000223.1:0-4432 GCA_051877795.1 Acetatifactor sp. | reverse complement strand
CCCACTGACCCTATCGCTGATACAGGAACGGAGGTTTTCATGAGTTATTATTCCCGTCTTCAAAAATCATTTGAGGGAGCCCTTCGGCTCCCCTTAAATCCATGCAGTAAATATGTACTTTTCAGTGACTGCCACCGCGGCACAGGCACCTCAAATGACAATTTTTTAAAAAATCAAAACCTCTATTATGCCGCACTGCAGCATTACTTTATCTTCGGATATACCTATATCGAGCTTGGAGACGGAGACGAATTGTGGGAAAACCACAGTATGAAGCAGATCATCGAAGCTCATGAGGATGTCTTTTCTCTGCTCTCTCGCTTCCACAAATGCGGACGTCTCTATATGCTCTACGGCAACCATGATATGATAAAAAAAGACAAACACTACACTGTGAAAAACTGCAGCACATACCCCCATTGTTGCGGAAACACTCCTCACCTAAGCAATCGACCTCTCTGGCCGGACATCCGTTTTTTTCCGGGAATCATTCTGGAAAATACAGCATCTCCCGGTACCGGGGATATCTATCTTACTCACGGTCATCAGGCAGATCTGTTCAATTCCACCCTCTGGCGTTTCACCCGCTTTCTCGTCAGGTATCTCTGGAAGCCACTGGAGCATTACGGAGTCCTGGATCCCACCAGCGCCGCAAAAAACTACACGCGAAAACAGACAACAGAAAAGCGGCTGCAGACCTTTGCACGAAAAGAACATATCATTCTCATCACCGGTCATACACACCGCCCCACCCTTTCCGAAAAGGAACTCTATTACTGTAACAGCGGAAGCTGTGTTCACCCTTACAGCATCACCTGTCTGGAAATAGAACATTTAAGCATCACCCTGGTCAAATGGATCCTGGCCGTAAAGCCAGACAACACCCTGTATGTGACAAGGGAAGTCCTTGCCGGCCCATTTCCTATATCAGCACATCCTTTGCCTCCTTTTGATTCACCTTTAAATAAACCGTCACCTTGTTAGAGGCATCACAGGTAGCGAGCAGAACATCCTCTGTCTTTTTCGCACCCTGGGCTTTGATCTGGGCATGCAGCCATTTTTCATCATTGCCGGTATGCTTCAAATTCTCCTCCATGATCTTTCCATCCAGGATCACATTTGCGACCATATAATCCTGGGCTACAGTCAGCTGCATATCGGAGGGAGTCAGCGGCCGATCCTCCGCCTTCGGAAGAAAGCTGATTTTTCCGTTTCCTTCCAGGATCGCCGCCTCCAGCTTCGAAATGTCAAAGTAACCGTTGATCCTGCACTGAACCAGAAATTCCGTCACGTCGATTTTGGCCTTCTTCAGATTTCCCCGATATAACTCTCCATGATTTAAAAGAATTAATGGGGCGCCTTCTATTGTCCTTCTTGCCTTAATGGATTTTGACGTAAACCAGGACAAAAAAAGCGCGGTCAGCGCATAGACAATCATAGCCGTCAGCGGCTGTACAAAATTATCCTCCAGAGAAGTGGCCATCTCCGCTGCGATGGAACCGATGGTAATGCCGTTGATATAATCAAACATACTCATCTGGGACATCTGCCGGTATCCCATCAATTTTGTGAGAATAAAAATTGCAATAATAGAACCGAGTGAGAGTGCAATAATATAAAATACTTCTTCCATGCTCTATGCTGAAGCCTCCTTGAATTTCCAGTTAAACCCGTTTTGCCTTTAGGATATGGAAATTCAAAAGGTTTTATTCAATTTCTCCTGCAAGTTCAAAGCCTTTCTTTGCCGCGATGACCGCAATGATCTCATTGATCACTGCCGCTGCCGCAATGGTGCCTTTCACAATCAGCGCAAGGGAAGATTCACCGCCGCCCTCCAAAGTGGCACATACGATACCGGTAAATACCAGAGAGACCCCGGAATGAGGAAGTAAAGTAAAACCGAGATATTTCTGTACTGTCTCCGGCATTTTCATCAGCTTTGCGCCAAATCTGGCACCAAAGTATTTTCCACACGCCCTGAACACAATATAAAGGAACGTATATAATCCGGCTCCCAGAATCAGATGATAGTCAAGAGGCGCGCCCAGATCCACAATAGCACCCAGCAGACAGATGGCCAGAATGGGATGAAAATAATCTGTGATCTGCGAAAGCTTTTCCTCCGGAACCATATTGCTGAATGTAGCAGAAAATGCCACTCCCAGCAGCATAAAATTCAATGATATATTGGTAAACACTTTTGTATTCAGGAAATATCCGATCATCATTGTCATGGTAATCCCGGCAATCAATATCGTAAGTGTCTTTGCTTTCCCCTCTGCCTTTTTCAAAAATACACCCGCAATCACTCCTACTGCCGCTCCCACAATAATAGGCAGAAAGATCATCACCGGAATCATGGCAAGAGACATACTGCCTCCGGATACCTTTCTTGCTATGAAGGAATTGACCGTAAAAAATACCGCGATCCCCACAATGTCATCCAGCACTGCCATCGGCAGCAGCGTATTTGTCACCGGTCCTTTTGTATGGAACTCACTGACAATCGACAATGCAGGGGCAGGTGCCGTTGCAAGGGCGATTCCTCCAAATGCAAAGGCCAGATAAACAGGAATCCCCATCAGCCAAAAGACAATTCCAAACACTAGCGTTACAATTGCGAATGTACCAAGGGACTGCGTCAGGGTCGTGACCATCAATGCTTTCCCGTAGCTTCTGATTCTTTTCCACACAAGCTCTGTTCCCAGCATCAGACCAAACGCACACTGCATCCACATAATAACTACTTTATAAACGGAAGCATTAAGAAGCCTCTGCGGAAGAAGACCGAGGGCATTCGGTCCCAGTATCATTCCTGCGATCAGCCATCCTAAAATAGCAGGCAGTTTCCATTTGCTGACTGCCTTTCCTGCCAGAAAGGCAATCAAAAGAACGGCAATCCAACAAACAATATCAATCAACATTTTTCATTTCCTCCTTTTGCAATACCATAGAGCATCAGATCAAATATCTTGTGTATATTCATCTCATGTAATGCCAACTGCTCCTGCGGCGACATATTTCCTTTCAGTTCTTTCATAAAGCTCAGATTATACATTTTCTGAATTTCTTCAAAATAAAGGAGCGCCTCTTCCTCGGAAACCCCTTCTCTGAGCCTTACTCTGGAAAGCTCTTTTTTAAAGATCTTTGTATTCAATTCATCCATTTTAAGGAATATCTGCCCGATCTTTTTTTGAAGCTGATCCGGCGGATGAGTCCTCGCTTCCAAAAAGATACAGGCTTCCTCCTCATGCTCCTCAAAGAATTTTCTTCGCACACTCATGTATTTCACAAAGTCTTCGTCTGCTTTTTCATCAACTACACAGGCAATCAATTCTTCACAGCTTTTCTTTACGCATGCCAGATACAGTTCCTCTTTATCCTTAAAATTATGATAAATCAGTCCCTTATTTATTCCGGTTTTACAGATATTATTCACCGAACCGGCCGCATAACCGTTGCTTCCGAATTCTTTCATGGCTGCCTGAAAAATCTTGTTCCTTGTGATTTCTGTTTTTTCCTCTTTCTTCACGCTGTCACCTCTTCAAAAAATTGACCACATGGTTAATAATACAACTTCTTAACCATGTGGTCAATAAATAATTTTCCGTCATCTCAACCGGCATTTTATAATGTTTTCAGTTATCCAACAGTGCCTGCAGCATCATAATATGATATTCCTCATCTCTGATGATCCGCATCAGTATCGCATTCACATAATCATCCCCGATTCTGTTTATGTGAACCTTATATTGATTAATAGCTGCTCTCTCCGCATCGATATCAGCCCATATCATCTTTCTCTCATTTTGGGGAATTGTCAGACAGGCCGGTGTCCACATCTTTTGCTTTCCGTTCTGCTGCCTTGCCATGAAATCAACATCACCGCCAAGCAGAAAGATCAGCTGTCCAAGCTTTTGCAGATGAATCATCTCCGCCATTGCAATTCCAAGGATTGTCTTCGCCATCGGGCATTGCTGCGCAGACATTCTGTTCTCATTATTGATATACTGGGTGATTGCAGACAACTCCGATACTGATCCGCAATAATCATTGCTGAGCAGATCAGCATACTCCCGGTTTTTCTCCCTTACCTGAAGCGGCGGATAGGGCAGATCCATCAATGCCGGTTGTACACTTGCGAAATTGCAGTCATTTACAATATGCTCTCCGTTCTGTTCCATAATATCCTTCTCAAAATCTATTCTATATAATAATATATTAAGATTTTGCGCGGATGTGACTCAGTTCCAATTTCTGTTTTTCTGCATATGATACAGTAACATAACTCCCGCGTGATTCTTATGACTAATTGCAAAAATCTTTATCTCTTATCCACAATTGCCTGCCAGCTTTCAGAATGCCTTGACTCTGACGAAATATCTGTGCTTGCCGCTGACCTTGTCGTTCTCAGTGACATGCTGGCCAATAT
>JBJEJG010000222.1:0-5880 GCA_051877795.1 Acetatifactor sp. | reverse complement strand
GGAACCCACCGGGTTTTTGTAGATGACCGTGAGATCGAATTGAAAAATAAGGAGTATGAGCTTCTGTTGTTCCTGATGCTGAATGTTGACATGGTTTTTGATCGGGAAACGCTATATGAAAAGGTTTGGGGATTGGAGGCTATGGGCGACAATGCTACTGTGGCTGTTCATATTAACCGCCTGCGAGAAAAAATTGAGGCAGATCCGTCCAAACCGCGATATATCCAGACGGTATGGGGTGCGGGATACCGGTTCAAGGGGTGAGAAATAATGTGGCTCTTATTTGCATTTGGTTCCGCCGTTTTTGCAGGTATTACATCCATTTTAGCAAAGTGCGGAATCCGGAAAACGGACTCCACAGTGGCAACAGCTATCCGAACAATTGTCGTCCTGGCTTTTTCATGGGTGATGGTTCTGATTGTCGGTTCGCAGGATCAAATTGCTGAAATCAGCAAAAAAACCCTTCTGTTCCTGATCCTGTCTGGCTTGGCTACCGGAGCATCCTGGTTGTGTTACTTTAAGGCATTGCAGTTGGGAGAAGTTAACAAAGTTGTTCCCATTGACAAGTCCAGCACGATCCTGACAATCCTTTTGGCATTCTTTTTTCTTCATGAAGAAATCAGCGCTGCAAAAGCTGTTGGCGTTGTTGCGATCGCCATTGGAACTTTTTTGATGATTGAAAAAAAGAATGTAGAGGGAAAGCAGACAAAGGGAACTGGTTGGCTGCTCTATGCAATAGGCTCTGCCGTTTTTGCCAGTTTAACTTCCATCCTCGGAAAAGTAGGTATTTCAGGTATTGAATCCAATCTTGGTACTGCCATCCGGACAGTTGTAGTATTGGTGATGGCCTGGGGCATGGTTTTTGTTACTGGAAAACAGCATGCCCTCCGAGAGATTCCGAAAAAAGAGTTGGGATTCATCTGCCTGTCTGGTTTGGCTACTGGCGGCTCCTGGCTGTGCTATTATCGCGCACTGCAAGACGGCCTTGCAAGCGTGGTTGTACCCATTGATAAGCTGAGCATCTTGGCAACAGTAGCTTTTTCATATTTTGTATTCCATGAGAAGCTGGCGAGAAAATCAGGCGCAGGCCTCCTGCTGATTGTCGCAGGAACGATGGCTATGCTGATCCCATAAATCGCGAATTAAAATAATGGACATAGTAATCAGCAGGTAATGCTTCGGTATTACCTGCTGATATTTTATCTTCTGTTTATGATCTGTTTTTTGGCTGTTTAATCAAAGGCTTCATACTGTTTTTGTAAATCGAAATAGATGCTCTTAAGCAAGGAGATTTCAGTATGAAGTTGAAAAGCCATTTCTATTTGGGTGCTTGTCTACTTCGACAGGGTGCCCTTTACGCATCAACGGCAGACCGGGCTGCTTTTTTAGCGGGATGTGTGGAACCAGACCTGAACGCAGTCACTTACCTGAAAGGGTCTCTCCACGGTCAGAAACTGCGGGGTCACAATTTCCCTAATTTGCTTCCCCGTATCCAAAAGCTGATTTTCCATTTGGAGTATTCCGGAGCGAAAACTCCTGTGTATTTTTACAGGCTGGGGAAACTGACGCACTATTTGGCAGATGCATTCACTTGGCCTCATAACACAGCATTTCGTGGGACTTTGCGCGACCATATTCTTTATGAGGAACGGATGGAGAATTATTTCCTTGCCTCTGCTCCAGAGAAAATCCGGCAGGCAGAAATAATAGAGAACGATCGAAGCTTATTTCTGGCGATCCTAGAACAGCATAGTGCCTATCTGAACGCCCCGAATGGCATCCAGACAGATATTGATTATATTACGAGGATAGTTGCACTTATATTCACCGTCTTTTCGCAGGTGATAGGTGCAGAATTGCTTTTGCTCCCTACAGGAGGTGCCGTATGAAGATTCTTCTGACATCCGATTGGTCTTCTCCCGCTGTCAACGGCGTTGTGACCTCTGTATCCAATCTCTGCAAGGGGCTGGAAGCACGGGGACATGAGGTGCGGATTTTAACGCTTTCTCAGACTGCTCATTCCTATTCAGAAAAACAGGTAACTTATATCGGCTCCGTCAACGCAGGAATGATCTATCCCGGCGCCCGGCTACGGGCGGCACAGGGAAGCAGGTGGATTCATGAATTGGTGGAGTGGGGACCAGATGTTGTCCATTCCAACTGTGAATTCAGTACTTTCTGGATGGCGAGAAAAATTGCATCACAGCTGGATGTGCCTTTTGTCCATACCTATCACACCATCTATGAGGATTACACCCACTATATTTCTCCAAGAAAGTCATGGGGACGGCAGTTGGTATGTAGTTTATCACGCTTGATTGCGACACAGACAGACTGCATGATCGCTCCAACAGAAAAAGTGCGTCGGCTACTGACCGGCTATGGGATTACAAAGCCCTTGTATGTGATCCCAACAGGCATTGAACAGACCTGCTTCTCAGAGCAGGAGACAACGAAAGACCGGGCAGCGGTCCGCCAGAAGTGGAATATTCGTGAGGACTGCACGCTTCTGGTATTCGTGGGTCGCCTGGCAAAAGAGAAAAATTGTAAGGAGCTGATCCGTGCAATTGACTGGTTCCGCGGCAGAGAAGTAGCGCTCCTTATGGTGGGCGACGGGCCGTGCCGGGAGGAACTGGAACAACAGGTTCGGAGTCTTGGCCTGGAAAATCAGATTGTCTTTACCGGAATGGTGCCGCCGGAAACAGTCAGTCGCTACTATCATGCCGGGGATCTATTCGTAAGTGCCTCCACCAGCGAAACCCAGGGACTGACCTATCTGGAAGCACTGAGCGCCGGATTGCCCATGCTCTGCCGCGCGGACACCTGCTTGCAGGATGTGCTGATCGATGGAAAAAACGGATGGCAGTACAGGACACGGGAAGAATTTCAGGCTCGTCTTGACCTGTTCCTACATTCCGGAGCGTTTCGGGAACAGCTCCAGCAGAATGCATTGGAAATTGGACGTCGTTTTTCTATTCCTGCCTTTTCTGAGGCGATAGAGGCGGTGTATTTAGAGCAAATTCGAGCGAAGGGAACTGTTATGGGGGCGGTATCTTGAGCCGTCCTGTATCTCATGCCCCTTTGAAGTTGATCTCTGTACTTGGCCTGACATTCTGCATATGTTTAGGCTTTTGGGGAATCCACACTGGAGTTCTGACTTCACAGCAGCAGTTGGAAAAGGTGATTTCAGAAGCAGGCCCGGTTGGACCGGCCCTGTTCACAGCATTCCAAGCTGTTCAGGTAGTGTTGCCCATCCTTCCTGGCGGAATCGGATGCCTGGTCGGAGTGATTCTGTTTGGGACAATCAAAGGGTTCCTTTACAACTATATCGGAATTTGTATTGGATCGTTCATTGCCTTTGGTGTGGCAAAAAACTGCGGGCGTCCTCTACTGTTGACATTGTTTGGGGCAAAACTTGTGTCGAAGTATGACGGCTGGACAGAAGAAAGGGCTCGCTTTGATCGGCTGTTTGCTTTGGCTATTTTTCTTCCGGTAGCGCCAGATGACTTTTTGTGTTATCTGGCTGGCACTACCACAATGACATGGGGGAAATTTGTAGCCATCATTCTGTTGGGTAAACCTCTTGCGATTTTTCTCTACAGCGTTCTTTTAAGTACATCATGGACTCATGTCCTTGCATGTATGAAATAGGAGGACATCATGTCAGTTTACTTATATACAGGCGGGTTAATGCTCGTGAAGAGAAGCGGTGTGGGACAAGCGATCCTTCATCAACAAAAAGTCCTTCAGACAGCTGAAATGAATCCTGTTTTTCTGCCGGATACCAATACGCATATCGTTCATATCAACACAGTTTTCCCAGATTCTTTGCTAGCCGCAGGTCTGGCAAAGCTGCGCGGACACAGAGTGGTCTACTATGCGCACTCTACCATGGAGGATTTTCGCTGTTCCTTCCGAGGATCGAACCTGCTGGCACCTCTATTTAAGCGATGGATTGTCTACTGCTATTCTCACGGAGATGTAATTCTAACTCCTACGGACTATTCAAAAGCCTTGTTGCAAAGTTATGGGATCAAGCAGCCAATTTACAGTATATCCAATGGAGTAGATACCGAATATTTCTCACCTGATGTTCAACGACGGAATGCATTTCGTGAACGGTATAATCTGACGGAGAATGAACCAGTGATAATCAGCGTGGGGCATATGATCGAACGGAAAGGTATTCTGGACTATATCGAACTGGCCAGACGAATGCCGGATGTACGCTTCTTTTGGTTTGGATATACCGCTCCTGCGCTTATTCCTCAAGAGATACGGGATGCAATTTCAACAGCGCCTGGCAATCTGCTGTTTCCCGGATTTGTCGATCAGGAACAACTTCGGGATGCCTATTGCGGTGCGGATGTGTTTGCATTTCTCAGTAAAGAAGAAACTGAGGGAATCGTTGTTCTGGAAGCTCTGGCTTGTGAAATTCCGGTTGTCCTGCGTGATATTCCGGTATATAGCGGATGGCTTCATCACGGATGCAATGTCTATAAAGGTGCCAATATGGACGAATTTGAAAAATCCATATCCAGTATTCTTGGCGATACGATGCCGAGCCTGGCGAATGCTGGAAGGGCAACAGCATTGGAACGGAACTATCAGTCCATCGGTGAACAATTAAAAGAAATCTATCGGAAAGAGGGATTGCTTGCACACGAACCGCAGTACCTACCTTCGCATTGCTGAACTACCGGACATCTGTGAAGTTTATCTTTTGTTTATCTTTGAAAAAAATGCTGTTTAAGTCTGTCGGATATCATAATTCCATTAAAAGCAGGAGGTGCTGTTATGAATAAACTGAAACGAGAGTTGATAAAGACAAATTTCGCGAAATTGCTGAAGCGCTGGCTGGTGCTTGCACTCTGTGTAGTGCTGCTCGGCGGAGGATTGTCAGCAGTGATGTTGCGGCCGCAAATCAGAGATTTTGTGACTGCGGTGCAAAGCATGGAACGCAAGGACGATAATTGGGAGAATAGTCAAGATAAAGCCGCTCAAAAAGATTTGGAGAGGGACAATGACCGGGAGGAACATCACCTTCCAAAAGAATTGGACATCACAGAACCCAGCCTGGGCGCAAAAATCACGGTAGGGATCACTGTACTGCTGGGATGTCTGATAGGCGCAGCGTTTTGGCTGTTGGTGGCAGCCTGGCTGTATCAGATGGCGATGTTGTCTTGTATGAATGGTCTTTTCTGGGGCCTGCTGGGTCTTGGCGGAAATGTTTTCTCTGTGATCGTGTTCTTTCTGGTTCGCAGCTTTATCCGCCAGAAGTGCCCGGCCTGTGGCCACTGGCAGAAAAAAGGATCGTTCTGCCGCGCTTGTGGCGCGGAGATGTATCAGACATGTCCAGCCTGTGGTGCAGAGTGTGAAACAGAAGATCTGTTCTGTACCAGTTGCGGTAAAATGCTAAATAATACAGAAGGAGTAATACAGTGAATCTTGATCTTGGTATTCTAAATTTAATGCAAGTGAATTGTAGAGGGCCGATTCTTGATTCAGTCATACCCTTCATTACAAAGCTTGGAGATGGCGGTATAATTTGGCTGCTTGGTTCTCTAGTTTTACTTGTGATTCCCCAAATGCGGAAAACCGGAATTGCTATGTTGCTAAGTCTTGCGCTGGAAGTGCTGTGCTGCAACGTGATTTTGAAGCCGCTGGTAGGACGTGTGCGTCCCTGTGACGTAAATTCGGCGGTTCAGCTTCTAATCGAGCGTCCCACGGATTTCTCTTTTCCATCTGGGCATACCGGCGCTTCCTTCGCCGCTGTTTCTGCGCTGTTTTTCAGCAAAAACCGGCTGTGGGTACCATCTTTGGTTTTGGCAATACTGATTGCGTTCTCCCGCCTTTATCTATATGTGCATTATCCCTCTG
>JBJEJG010000221.1:0-29504 GCA_051877795.1 Acetatifactor sp. | reverse complement strand
GAAGGAACTCCTTTCACCACAAATCATATTCATTTTTATCGAGGGCAGTCCGGTTAATAAATCAGTGAAATATCAAAATAGGGGTACAAATACCATTCTCATTCCCCAAGGGCCTTGATTTTAAGCCATTTCAGACAAAAGTACAGGTTCTGCCGTGACAAATATCACTTTTACTTTCCCTGCATATCCTTATTTTCCCCAGGTTTTATCAATGTTTCCAACATTTTATTCCTTGGACTTATCCTAGCATAAGTTCGTATATTTTTCCATGTCTCGGTAAGTAAAATGAGTACAAATCGAAGTAAACTTCCGATTCGTACTCATCACTACTTTTTATCGCTTCTTTGTCTTATCTGTTTAGCGCTCTGCGTAAACGCTTTTTGTATGCACTTCCGATTTCGTCAAAAAATCTACATCTGCCTTCCAGTCTCCATCCATCGGTGACTCTGCCATAAGTATAATTTTCGGGTATCCGTCCGGATATATCATCACTAAATCCAAAATGTTGTTATCCCTTACACTCTTAAATTTCAATCCCATAATTGCTGACCTCCATTTTCAAATTATAAATACAATTTCTTTTGAATCTAATGCCGGCAAAAAGGATTTTATAATTACAGTATTAAACCTCTTCTACATAATCACCATTGTCGTAACTGCTAATTATTTAAATAAACTGAAAATTGCCATTTTCCATATTTCAGCCCATCTAAACTATCCGCAGTCCACGCAAAAAGTTCAATCATTTTAATAGGTGCATCTCCATCTTCCGGAAATGTAATATATAACGTAATCGCATTATGCTTCGTCATCGGTTCTGCCACTGTGATGTAAGCAGACTCCTCAAGTCCAAATAGTTCAAACAATTCAGCGTCCGTATATTCTCCATCAAGCGGAGTTCCATCCAGAGTCATGCCGCCGCTTGCTACAACCTCCATCTGCAAATTGAACTCTCCCAATTCTTTAATTCTTTGATTCATCTCTGAATAATTTCCTACTTGATCTACCCCAATACGTAAACTTGCCTCTCCATATGGTGTCTGCACCGTTGTAGTACCACTGCTTTCCGAAGATTCAATCAGTTCATCGAAAAGATCTGTTCCAATTCCCAATGTAGTCAAAAAATCTTCCACATCGACTACCGCATATTTACTGCAAAATTCCAAATAGCTGCCCATCTCATGTATATCTTCTTCGCTTAACGATGCTAAACAATATGCATTTTCTGTGCCAATTGAATAGCCCATAAACATATCACTGTCATAATCAAAATTCGCTCTCAGATGAAAGTAATCATTACCTATCGTAAATTCTGTTCCCGTAGGTGCCGGTGCATTCGTCATAGGCATATATCCCATAAATTCTTCCCAAAACCTTATTTTCCGTTCCTTCTCTAATGGAATTTCCTGTTCACTTTCCATGGTAATATTGAATGCGCTTTCCAACGTTTCTTTAAAATCCTGCCATGTTTGCCCCCAGGGATTATAGGTTGCGAAACTCTTGTTTTCCATATCCGCAAGGAACTGCCAAGCTTCTTCTGCATCTGCTTCGGATGCTTCCTTATGCTCGTCCGCTACATATGCACGATAAACATCCGTCACCAGATATGCATCCACTGTTATACCATATGTATTATAATTATTATCATATCCGGACTCTCCACTTATATATATCGTCTGAAACGGACTGTCTGAGTCTGCCGCAAAGGATAACGCAACTGTTGTTTGCAGCATCCTATCATCCACACTGACCATATCTGTACGAACAGCCACTCGAACTTTACCATAATAGGTATCAAAGTATTCTACATAATCCTCTGTTGTTTCATTTTGAAATGCATTTTCAAGTTCGTCATTCCAAAGCCCCAGTGTTTGCAATAATTCACATTCTGTAGTAATGCTATATTTATCTATGAAATCGCAGAAACCACCTATTGCATCACTTGTGTAACGTTTTTTTTCATCAAAATACATGATGCGTGTCCGAATTTCTGACATCTCACCAACTTCATCAAATCCGATAAGAGTATAATCATAGTTATAATATGGCGGAAGCTCATTATATGGATTACTTCTGACTGTGTAAGATTGAAAGCTATCATATGCGTTATACATCAAACTGGTTCCATCCGTCTGCCCATAATAAATATTGTTTTCCCATTCCGGCTTCTGTTCTAACTCTTCTTCCACTTTCTCCATAAACATTTTGCTATCTCCCATCGTAAGAATAGCAATATCTTCATGAACATACAGATTTTCCAAAAAATCCAACCAAATTTTATCCTGTTCCGTTAATTCTTCTACTACTGTTATATCTTTTTCCTGCACCTCTGTTTTCTGTGCATCTGTTTCCTTCACAGCCGTAGTATCCTCTGTACCCTGTTCCGTACCTGTTGTATTACTTCCACACGCAGAGGCAAATAAACAAATACTTAAAATTCCAACTGCTATTAATTGTTTTCTCATCATAAGTTTTTCTCCTTTTTCCACGGTATAAATTATTGCCACTTGTAATCATCTACCGGTATTGCAATATACGAATTATCCCCAAAAAAATCTCCTCTTTTGCATTTCTTCCATACACGTGCCATGACTTATACCCCATATCAAACGCCGGTGCCATACTTTCAATCTCACTTCTGCTTAATCCATACTGCTGTGCAAGTCTTCTCCAATTACTTTCCACTACATTCTTAATTTCCCTTAATTCCTCTAATGCCTGTGCATCTGTCAAGCCATACATTTTTGCAACAGACAATGCCAGATTAAAGTCAATCAGATTATTGTCGGAATCCACATTCAGCGATAACGTATCGCCAGAATAAATCCATGATTTCTCAAATGGTCATCTGTGTTTGAGACTGCCATATTATATACAATTCTGCGCCACAATTCAAGTAAATCCTTTTGAGGAGAAGCACTTTTTGCTGCTTTGAAAAGTTCTCCAACCTTGCTTCCGGCACATTCAAATTACACATCACAGCCAAATCATGAACCACCATTTCCCAAGCGCCAATATTTATTTCACCGTGCTTCGATGGAAATTTAGCCATCCACATATAGCGTCCCGATTAACGATGGAATATCCGTTTTTCAATTCTCTTGTTATATAGTATGCACAGGCATAGCATTTCTAACTCGCAAAAAACCGAATCCATTATGTCCGCGTCCTTATCAACCGCCGCAAAAGCTATGGCTTTTTCCTGAAAATTGTACTAAAATAAAAAAGTAATGTGCAATACGAAAAACTTTTCGGAAACGAGGCAATGAATATGAATGATACGGAACTAAAACCCAAAAAGGTATCCGATTCCGAAACGGAACAATTAAGAGTAGTTATCTACCCCGACATCAACGGCTTCGGCAGATTATTCGGCGGCAGGCTGCTCTCCTGGATTGACGAGGTGGCCGGTGCGACCGCCAGAAGGCACTGCGGACGCGATGCCACCACAGTAGCCATTGACAACCTGCATTTTAAATCCGGTGCCTATTTAAATGATATCATCGTCCTCATCGGTAAAATTACCCATGTGGGCCATACCTCCATGGAAGTACGGGTGGACACCTACATTGAAGATGCCGACGGGACAAGGCGCCCCATCAACCGCGCCTACTTTGTCATGGTCGCCATGGGAGACGACGGAAAGCCCACTGCAGTTCCCCCTCTGATTCTGGAAAACGACGGGGAACGGATGGAGTGGGAAAATGCCGAGAAACGCCGGGAGCTCCGTCTGATGCGCAAAAAAGAAGGCTTCTGATATCAGAAGCCTTCCTCATCTGTTTCATCCCCTTATCTTTTCCTTTGGAAGCCATTTCAGCAAAAGCTTTTTCAGTCTCTTCAGCTCTACCGGTTTTTCCGTAAAATCATCAATACCCGCGCGCATGAATCTTTCTCTGGTTGCCTCTGAGTTGTCACCGGACAAGGTAATGATGGGTACGGATTTAAAGTATTCTGCCTCCGCCTCTTTACCTGTTGCGCCATACTCCAGTGCAAAACCTCTGATTTTTTCTGTGGTCTGCACACCATCCATATATGGCATCATGTAATCCATAAAAATCACATCATATCTGTTCTTTTTTACAAGTTCCAGTGCCTTTTCTCCGGAATTGGCCGTGTCGATGCTCATCCCAAGAGGACTGAGAAGTTCTTCCGTAATCATCAGGTTAATTTCCGTATCGTCTACAATCAGCACTCTTGCATCAGGCGCCTCAAACTGTTCCTCCTCCTGCCACGCCTGCTTGCCAACACCGGAACCGGTTGTTACATCAATCCCCGCAGCAACTCCCTGGCTGATGGTAAAATAGAATTCAGAGCCCTTTCCATACTCGCTTGTAACCTCAAGCTGTCCGCCCATCAGAGAAATAAAATCTCTGGATATGGAAAGTCCGAGGCCCGTTCCTTCCTTGCTGTGATTCTTTTTTACATCCACCTGGGTGAACGCCTCCCCCAGTCGGCTGAGGTCTTCGGTCTTGATTCCCTGACCGGAATCCTTTACCGCAAAGCGAAGCAGTCTCTTATCCTTCTGCTCCTGCACACACTTGATGGACAACTGAATATATCCGTCCTCAGTAAATTTAACTGCGTTGTTCATAAGATTAATCAGTATCTGTCTGATACGCAGGCTGTCCCCGACCAGAAACTGCGGTATTGCATCGTCAATTTCCATTACCAGATGAATCGGTTTACTTCCAATCCTGTTTTCAATAATCATCCTCACATCTGCCACCATGGGCCGCAGTTCGTAAGGCTGCTCCACAATTTCCACCTTTCCGGCTTCAATCTTAGACATATCCAGAATATCATTTACAATCATAACGAGAGCGGCACCGGAATTTTTGATGTTGCTCAGGTACTTCTCCTGCTTGCTGCTTAAGTTCTCCTTATCCCTGAGCAGAAGTTCTGTCATGCCCACAACAGCATTCATCGGTGTTCGAATCTCATGGGACACGATTGATAAAAAAGCAGACTTTGATGCATTGGCAGCCTCCGCCAGTTCCTTCTGCTCCTTCAGTTCTCTGGTATAATGGTAATGCTCTGTATCATCCACCAGGATATACACCGTTCCACGCAGTGTTTCCTTTTGATAAAGCGGCGCCTTCTCCGCTAGGTACATTTTCGCACCTTTTTCCAGCGGAAGCTTTTCTTTTATGGAATACTCAATTTCGTCAAAAACTTCCTGTGTCGTTTTTTCTATTGCCGGATAAATATGCCGGGCATAATCATTTACATAGATGACTCTCCCAAGCTCATCCAACGCGATAATTCCCTCCGAGAGATTATCGCTCACGTAGTCACGCACCAGTTCCAGAGTATCCATCAAATCATATTTGAATAATGCAACGTACATAAATACAGTACTGACAGTATAACCGATTACCGTCAAGTCGTAGCCCATCGTCACCCCCGTCAGATAAATCAGATAGCTCAGACTCTCAACAGCAATTGCCGCCAGAATATAGCAAAGGCGCTTCCTTTCAACCACCCTTCTCTCACGCCAGGTAGTTATAACCAGGAAAGCAAGCCCTACTATGATATAAATCAACACGATATTTGCATATATATTATAGACTATCCCATGACCATACACGTTATGCGGGAAAAGTCCCTCTTCCGTGAAATAGAAATCCGAATAATACAGATTATGGAATTCGCAGGTAAGTACCAGAAAAAAGATAACTGTATGCACAAGTGCCAGGCCCGTATAAAATCTCTTATCCACCTTGATCTTGCAAAGCTCCATGACAAACACAAGCAGGGAAAACGGAATCCATACCTTTCCAAAATATGAAAATTTTGCTGCCATAAGCGCTTCCCCGGAGGTATGCGCCGTCATCGTCATAAGATATCCCAGATTGTTAATCAGGGTTGCGACACAGTTTAAAAACAAGAACGAATGCAGTCTCGTCCTCCACCGGAAAAATATGTAAAGTGCTTCCACCATAAGAAGCAATATGCTGATACATTGTATCGATACAAGTATCTGAAATGTCATTTCACATCCCCCAAAAAGTAAAATATGGTTATCTTCTACATACCTCGCACAATAATTGTATGAATGCGGAGTTCCAATAGATTGTAACCTCATTTGTAGAGTAGCTGCCCGTCATATCGGCCAGAGATTTTGCCGGTGGCGTCTCCTTCGTAAATATCTGTTTTACGGTTTCATCCGCAAGCAAATTACATGGCCCGCCAGAAAGCATTCCGGGCATCGCTTTTCCCAAAAAGCCGGACGGTCTGTGATGCGGATGCTTAACAGCATCTGTTCCGCAGCCTGTCAGATAGCATAACCCCATGGGATTCCTTCCAAGCAGATAATGAAGCTGCTCCTCCGCTGCCCTCCGGTATTTTTCATCACCGGTGATAAACCAGGCGTCGCACAGCTGCAAGCCGTTGTTGGCTGCATCCAGATTGCTTCCCCATGTATACTCATCCTTTAATAATGCCGTACCGTAGCCGTCCTTTTCTGCAATTTTATATTTCTCTTCTGCCAAATCTGCCATGGAATTTTTAATGCGCTTTTTCAGTTTCTCATCTACCTCGTACGTCGTAGAAAGATATGCCCTGTTCCCATAGCTGCCCATTTCCGTCCATCCGTAACCATGGTAAATTTTCTCCTGTGCCAGTGCTTCAAAGTCCCTGCGGTACTGTTCCTCTCCAAAAGCCTTGTACAGCTCTGCCGCTGCCCAGTAACGTTCATCCTTATCACAGGCATCTCCATACTCGCCCGTGGTTATTTCCTTCGGATTTCGAAAGCCTCCCGGAAGCGTCATTCCTTTCAATGCGTCATAAGCTCTTCTGGATGCCTGCTCCAGCTTCGCCGCATAGGTCTCGTCATAGCCTTTATAGAAGCGGACTGCCATTGCCATCACTGCTGCAAAATCAGCCGTTGCCGTAACAGACACCGGGCTTATCACAAGCTCCTCATTTTCCTCCTCCGGCATGATGAAACCGCAGAAATTGTAACAGCTGACCTTATGATACAGTGCGCCATCCTCCCGCTGCATTTTCATCATCCAGTCCAGTTCATACTTAACTTCCGCCAGATAGGCGGGCATTTCCTGTTTTTTCGTCTCATAAACAGGGTTGCAATAAGCTTCTGCCAGTTCCCTGTTTGCTTCATATGCCAGCAAAAGCTGCGCCGCTGCCATTGCGCCCGGGCCGACATATCTTCCGTAATCGCCCGCATCATGCCAGCCGCCGCACACATCCCGTTTTTCCCGGCTTCCATATACAACCGCTTTTTCAAGATGACAGGCTTTATGTGCAAATATCCCCGCTGCCTTCTCCGAAAGTCCGAAGCCGCAGCGCTGCAGGTAGAAAAAATGCATGGCTTTTTGCAGGACATCCAGGTACACATCCCCGCCTATTGCAAACGTATCCGATTCGCCAAGCCCTCTTGCACTGATATAATATCTGCCTTCTTCTTTAAGCTTCGAAAAGTCTCCGATGAAATCAGTTTCCTTCGCCGATTCATTTATCACCTTTTCCTCTGCGAGGCCTTCAAACACAGTGCTTCCGTCACTTCTGAGTACAGTAAATTGCACCGGCTCCTCCGCACGGAAGGTTACCTTCTTTTCCATTTCAGGCTGATATCCACACTGGTTTACAAAGATCCTTTTATACATGCGTTCCTACCCCCCGTTTTTCAAATCCGGCCCTCCGTCAAGCGAAAGCACCACATCGAAACTGCTTTTATGTACCCTGCCCTTACAGGTACTGCTTCATCTCCTCTGTTGTTCCCTCAATCGTATTGATTGCATCCTTCACCTGTTCCGCATAGCTTAAATTCTGCTCGCTCATTTCGTGAACCTGCTCTGCACTGGCGGTGACTTCTTCTGTTGCCGCTGACAGCTGGGAAATATTTTCAACAATCCTGTTATTGGATTCAGACAGTCCTGAAATCTGCTGGTCCACTTCCCTGATATCGGAAATCAGCTCGGTCACATTTCCGTTCAGTTTTTCAAAAGCCTCTGCAGCAGACAGAATCTTTTCGTTCTGGCTTACGGCAGCATCTACGGAATCAGCAACAGATCTCACAACCTCATCCGCATTCTGGTTCAGTTCATTGATAATTCTCGTAATCTCCTCCGTAGAACTCTTGGTCTGCTCCGCCAGCTGCCTGATTTGTTCTGCCACCACCGCAAAGCCTCTCCCGGCTTCGCCGGCGCGGGCGCTTTCAATGGAAGCATTCAGCGCAAGCAGGTTTGTCTGACCGGAAATGTTCAAAATCATTCCGGCAATCTCTTCCACCTCTTTGGTCTTATTCTGAAGTCTGTTCATTGCTTCGGTTACTTCTTCATTGGTCTGCGCAATCTGTCTGGACTGCGCCTTCAATTCATCCATCACCTTGAGATTTTCCTGAATACTCTCGTTAGAGCTTACTGCGATAGCAACCATCTTTTTGGAGCGTTCACCGGTTTCACCGATTGCACTCTGAATTGTCTGCGTCATGGAATTCTGTTCTTCAATACTGTTCGCAGTTGTATTGGAAGCCGCCGCAATTTCCTGCATGCTGGTTGCCACGGTCTCTGTGACCTTTACCAGCTGGTCTACCATGTCGCTGCTTTTCGCCGCTTCCTCCTGAACGGTTTTGGAAACGCCAAGAATTCCATCAAATATCTGCTTCTGTCTGGCACTCTGCTCTTCTATCGAGCCCAGTGCATCCTCACTGAACTCTCTTGATGCAACACCCACTCTGTTCAAGACAAAAAGCATCAGATAGATGCAGACACACCTGCACAGTCCGTCAACATCCTGCATGCCTATGCCCTTAACACCCCTTACTATAATAAGTACCGTATAAAGAATGACATACCCGATGCTGGATCTCTTGAAATTCTTCCTGTCGTAATAAGGAATCTGCAGGGCAAGGATGGCAAGCAAGGTAAAATAGATAAACTCGGCATCCGTCTGACCTCCGATAAGGAATACCTCGATTCCAACCGCAACAGTCGCAACCGTCTTAAATATTCTGCTTTCCTTATCCCTGAAATAAATAATGACATTCCCAAGTGCAAAAAAGATAACCAGTGCAAGATTCGCATATACAATCACCGGCAGGATGCTTTTAGTCGCCATTTTCATCAACAGATACAGAAGGTACATCAGCCACAGCAATCCCAACGCAAGAAGATAAATCCTGTTCATTCTGCAGTACCGTTCACCAATTTCGTTATAGCGATATTTTTTTTCATTTACTTCAGCCATATCATTTCCTCCTCTGATACTATCGCTTTTTGCATCATTATAGTACGATTTTCGTCAATTTTCCATCATCTTTACGTAAAAATTGTCAGTTCAGGCAAAAAGCTGATCATTCTTTTCTTCCAACGCTTTGATGATATGATAGGTAAACTCATTATACGGTGTAGGTACCTTCAATTCACGACCCATACGTATCATGGCACCGGAAAACATATCAATTTCCGTGTGTCTGCCCGCATCCAGGTCCTGTAAGGTAGAAAAACGTGCATGCGGTGAAACTGCATTATTTTTTCCTGCGGCATTGCTCTCATCGGAAATATCAATTCCCTTCGCCTTCGCAACAGCCGCCACTTCGCTGCGAAGTCCGCTGCTCAGGGCAGCCATATGTACACTGCTTTCATAGGCACCATACCCGCATCCTATGATGGCCTGGGGAAGATTCTTACTGATATTCAGAGCAAATTTATGCCAGATGTCACAGATAATGTTTTCACACACATGATACTGCACCTCTGTTCCCTCCAGCAAATGCACAATTGACTTTACCCGTTCCGAATCCGTATTTCCGTCTGCCTCCCCGAAAAAGACGCCCTGTGTAGCGGACGGATTGAATACGATACTGTTCTCCTTCCGCTCTGATGCAATCTTCATGAGAGAATAAACAAGATGCTCTCTGCCGATTCTTTTTCCGATGATTTCTTCGCTGTCAACACCATTTAAAAGGCTTAATACAATCGTGTGTTCATCTGCAATCCTTTCGATATCGGCAAGACTCTCCTCGAGAGCACCGTATTTTACCGCCACCAATAAAAGGTCTGCGCCTGCTGCTTCCTCCGGTGTCCGCACATGCAGGCGGATCTCCTCTCCGTTGACCCGGATACCCTGCTGTTCCAAGCGCTCCTTCCGGCTGCCGGATGCAATCACCCAAAGTCTCTCTCCCAGTTTTTCCCTGAGTCCCCAGATAAAATAACTGCCTACCGCACCCGCGCCCAGCACTGCAACTGTCCGTATCTCCATAGTCATCCCCTTCTCCTGTTTATCTTCCGTTTCAAACAGAATAATCTTTTTCCCATCCTATTCCGAAGCCAGATATTTCTGGTACAGAGCTACCTGGTCATAGATACACTGCCAACTGCTGCTGGAGCCTGCAGTGACGCACAGATATTCTCTTCCTGCGCCATCCGTGGCAAGACTGGCAGCGCAGCTTCCCGACTGAAGCACATAGCCTGTCTTTCCGCAGAGTACCTCTCCGTGCGTATCCTTGTCCTCAATGCGACGCAAAAACCAGTTGGAAATCAAAAGTCCCTCCGGGTGTTCGGCTGTCTGCGAGGTGTTGTAGGTATGTGCAGAAAGCACCTCCCTGCAGAAGGGATTATCTGCCGCCGTTTTCAGCAGAACCGCCATGTCATAGACGGTGCTGTAGTGCTCCTTGTCATATAGTCCGACACAGTTGGTGAAATGTGTGCTTTCCGAAAGCTCCAGTTCCTCCAGCTTTTTGTTCATCAGTTCCACAAAGGCCTCATGGGAACCGGCCACATAGCAGGCAAGCCCCAGAGCGGCATCTCCGCCGGAAGGCAGGACAGTCCCATAGAACAAATCTCTCACCGTCACCTCTTCCCCCACCTCAAAGCCAACATTGCTGCAGTCGTTGACATAGCTGTAATCCGTAATCTCTATCGTAATGGTAAAGGTATCCTTCAAAACATCTGAATTCTCCCAGTTTTCTCCGGTGATTCCCAGTGCATCCGCCGCCGTAAGCACCGTCAGAATCTTTGTCATGGATGCGGGGTTGATTCTGGTCTTTGCCTCCTTCTGGGCCAGGATTGTTCCCTGCTCCACATCAATCAGCACACCGTACTGACTGACGATGCTGTCTTCAAAGCCTGCCGTGGAAAAGGTATTCACCGCCTCAAATACAGGTTCCCTGGGAGTCTCTGTGGGAAACGGCCCATAAACCTCCGGCTCCGTCACATTTTCTGCCAGAGGAACCGGAACTGTATCAATATTTTCCGACCTGTCAGAGTCATCCGTCTTGTCGGGTTGCTCTGCGCTATCTGCCTTGCTGTTCCCGTTCTCTCCGCTCTCACTCTCCGTCATACTTGCTGCACTTTCCTCCGTTTTCTGCGGAAGTTCACTCTCCTCCGGCCTATTCACTACATTTACCGCGATGCATATCACAAGGGCTGCCGCCGCAATCACCGCTGCCGGTATCACACATTTCTGGCGCAGCTGCGCTTTTCTTTTTTCTCTCTGCATCTCCTCAATGCGTTTTCTCCTGCGAAGCCTTCTCTGCCGTTCCTCCTCTGTCTCCAGCTCTATCTCGTTTTTCTTTTCTTCTTCCATTGATTCCTTATCCGTTTCCCTGCACTGCTCCTTATGCCCGCAGCACATTTTTAATATTTTCGCTTATTTTTTTTGCACCGTTCTCGTAGTGCTCTTTCTCCTCACCGGAAAAGTCCCGGAAACGCACAGCCGCAAAATCCTTCTCCGCCTGCTCCAAATCATACAGCACCGGCGCCGCCTCCGGCAGAATCACAAACCGTCTCCTTCTCCGATTGTCCTGCCTGTTCTCCGGCTTTTCCCGTTTCTCTGTCTTTTCCCGTTTCTCTGTCTTTTCTTTTTTCAAAGTCTCGCGTTTCAGCAGCCCGCGCTTTTCCAGCTTTTGCAGTGCGCCACCCACACTGCGCTTTGTCAGTCCGGACAAATCCGACAGCTGTTCCGCATCTGTAATATCAATACCCTGATTCAGATATATAAGCACCAGTACCTCCTCCAGAGTAATATCATTCTTCAGGGCAACCACCTCGCAGTATCTTCCCCACAGCTTCCGGTAACGGTAGCTTTCCAACGGAATCCCGTCTCCCTCCAATGCCTCCGGCAGACAATAGGACTGGCGCTCCTGCCCCAGCTTCACACTGCCCGGCAAAAGGGATGGCGGCACAAAGCCATCCTTTGCATAGGTGACAAAAAACTTGTGCACCTGAAAACGTATATTGTCGTAACTCTCCTCGTCATAAAGCTCCTTGTAAAACTGATGATAATATTCAAACACATTCAGCTTCATGCGGATGGTATTGTTGATGCTGGCTCCCTGGCTGTTTACCAGGCTTCCCTTTGTCTTCACATAATAGTAGACCGGCACCTGCAGGGCATAGATTGTCTTGCAGTGTCTGATGTACTCCAGGTTGAAAATAAAGTCCTCACACCAGCTGATTGCAGGATCCATGCGCAGCTTCTGGCGTTCCACCAGTTCTCTGCGGAAAAATTTGTTCCACAGCACTCCATAATAAAAATCCGCCGGATTCTCCATCATGAAATTAGCAAACTCTTCTCTTGACAGTATGCCTTCCTTCTCTATATCTCCCTTGTGGGCCAGATTTTCTCCCGCTACCCGGTAAAAGTCGGCGATTACCATATCGCAGCCGCTTTTCTCCGCGCTCTGCACAAAGAGCTTGGTAGCCTCAGGCGTCAGCCAGTCGTCGGCGTCCAGGAACTGAAGATAGTCTCCCTTCGCCACATCAAGCGCCCGGTTCCTGCTGTCAGACACCCCTGAATTTTCCTTGTGTATCACCCTGACACGCTCATCCTGCGCCGCATATCTGTCACAGATGGCAGGGGATTCGTCCTCACTTCCGTCATCCACCAATATCAGTTCAAAATTCTTATATTCCTGTGCCAGCACGCTGTTTATACAGCGTTCCAGATAGCCTTCCGCATTGTACACAGGAACGATAATCGAAACATAAGGTTCCATTCTCTCTCTCTCATTCTGCCGCCGGAAACGGCTCTGCACACATTCTAAATACAAAACTGCTCCCTGTAGCAGTCCAGTCTCTCAAAAAATTGTCCGTAAAAATCTTCCTGCGTATCATATTCCGCAATGTAAAAAGTATTCAAAAGCCCCAGATTCAAGGCCTTTGCCCGCTGGCTGTCCTCCTGTCCTGCCGTCTCCCGCTCCAACGCCTTCAACAGCTCATGCCAGGCACAGACAAAGTCATGGTTCCGCTTCCAGTCCGGTGTGTCAATCCATTTACTCACTTTCACCTTGGAACGGTTTTTCTCTTTGCATTCCCCCACCTGCAGAAAATACCTGAAATCACCGTCCTCATAATAGCGACCCAGCGGGAAAAGCCTGCATATCCCCGGGCGGCTTTCATGGATACCGCATCGACCAGCCGGGTCAATAAAGGCACAAGCTTCCCTTTTTCCCGCCATTTTCAGGTTCGGCAAAATACAGCCATCCACCACGTTCAGCTCCAGCTTTTCCTCCTGCAGCAGCTGTGTGAGGTTCCTGCCCAGCCCTGCCTGCAGCCGGTACAAATCACAGGGGTCAAGAATCACGGAGGTTCCCATCCCATGACAGCATGCAGAGCATCCCTTACAACCATGACAGTCTGCCTTTACCATATCGTTGATGCCATAAAGACGCCCGTCGGAAATTTCCTCCAGACTGACATTACGCTTCATAAGTCTTCTCCAATTTCCTGTATTCTTCCTCGGTGACAGGGATAATTCCGCCATGTCGTTTCTTTGTGACACCCATGTCAAATTCTGTGTCATCCAGAATACGGAAGTCTCCGCCCGCCAAATCTTTGCTCACAAGGGGCAGGTACCCTTTCCCTGTTGCAAACCTGTCCACCATCAGACACCATTCTTCCCGGTCATTGAATTTGACAATCTCCGGTCCTTCCACGCCGAACAGCTCTGACAATACGGCAGATTTTATCTCTTTGAAATCCTCCGGCTTTAAGGTTTGGGAAAAATCCACGCAGATATTCTTAGTGGTTTCATCCTTTGTATAACGATAGTAGCCCTCCTCCGTGCGGATGATAGTACTGTCAATCACATGGTTGTCCTTCTCCAGAAAGACAAAGGGCTCACCAAAGCTTTTGAAGTCCTTCGTATAAGTGGCATAAATTCTCTGCTTTTTCTCCACCATGGAGGCCCAGAATACCAGCACCTCTCCTCTGGCCTCGTCATAGATGGCCTCAGGCGCCCAGACGCAGCCCGCCCCTTCCACACCGACCGTATGCGCCCAGGGGCCGCTCCAGGAGACCAAATCCTCCGATTCCCACACCAGAATATCGCGGCTTCCGGCGTACTGAGCCACATCCCAGCCCTTTCCCGCCTCAATGCGGCAGTCTGTGGCAAGGATGTAAAATTTTGTTCCCACCCTGATTAAAAAAGGGTCCCTCGCTCCCTCCTCGCCAATCTTACTGCGAAGCACCGGTTTTCCACCGTTTAAGTCCTTCCAGTGTAATAAATCCCGGCTTAAGGAAAAATAAACCTGTTCGCCGTCCTTCTGCTCTCCGATAAAATGTGCAAACAGATACCCCGTATATTCCATCAGTTTCTTCCCCTTTTTTCCATAATTTCCCGGAGGCTCTCTGTGTAGGGTGCTCTCGCCACGCCATACTCTGTCACAATTCCCGCAATCAATTCATGGTCGGTCACATCAAAGGCCGGATTGTATACCTTCACTCCCTCCGGTGCCATCCTTTCCTTGTACCACATCTCCGTCACCTCATGGGCGGGACGCTCCTCGATATGAATTTCAGCTCCCGTAGGTGTCTCCATATCTATGGTAGAAGTGGGGGCACAGATATACACGGGCACGCCATAATATTTTGCAACCGCAGCCACAACAGAGGTGCCGATTTTGTTTGCGGTATCTCCGTTTGCCGCCACTCTGTCACAGCCCACAAACACAGCCTGTACCAGCCCCTTAGACATGACACTGGCAGACATGTTGTCACAAATCAATGTCACATCCACCCCGGAGGAAGAAAGTTCATATGCAGTCAGCCTGGCTCCCTGAAGCAGCGGCCTTGTCTCGTCCGCAAAAACATGAAAGTGATACCCTCTCTCCTGCCCAAGATAAATAGGCGCAGTCGCTGTTCCGTATTTGACAGTTGCAAGTTGTCCTGCATTACAGTGGGTCAGAATACCATCGCCGGGTTTTACCAGTGCAAGGCCGTTTTCACCGATTTTACGGCATACCTCAATATCCTCATCCCGAATCGTCAAGGCTTCTCTGTGCAGGATTTCCTTCACCTCTTCCACAGCCTTGCCGTCCTCACGGCCAGCCTTCAGTGCTACCCGCTCCATCCGCTTCAATGCCCAGGAAAGATTTACCGCGGTAGGTCTTGCCGAATCCAGATATTCCTTATATTCACGGAACTTTGCATAAAAAGCATCAAAATTCTCTTCCTCAATTCCTTTTGCCAGCACATAGATGCCCATGGCTGCCGCCACACCGATAGCAGGTGCTCCTCGTACCTTCAACAGGTAAATGGCATCCCAGATTTCCTGTGCCGTTTTCAGTTCAATCAGTTTTGTCTGCCCGGGGAGAAGTGTCTGGTCAATAATAACGACCGCATTTTTCTCCTCATCCAACGCCACTGTATCATAGTCCATAATATTTTTTTTCACTTTTCGTTCCCCTTTCTTTCCTGTTCAATGTCTGATAATATCGGCAAACTCTGCCCGGGCTGCTTTCGCCAAGTCCCCGGGCGCAAGCTCCAGCTGGGAACCGATGCGTCCTCCGCTGACAATCATTTTTTCCAAGGCCTGCGCTGAGCTGTCAATTCTTGTCACATACTGCTTTTTCATCCCTATCGCAGTACAGCCGCCCCGGATGTATCCGGTGACGACATTGATGTCCTTCACATGAAGCATCTCCACGTTTTTTTCGCCCACACTTCTGGCGGCTGCCTTCAAATCCAGTTCCTCCGCAATGGGAATCACAAACACAAAATAATTTTTGCTGTTTCCCACCGTCACTAAAGTCTTATAAACCTTTTCGTACGGCAGAGAAAGCTTATCCGCTATCTGAAGCCCGTCTATAAATTCATCGCACTCATAGGTATAATGTGTAAAGGGAATCTTCATAGATTCCAGAATCCGCATGGCATTTGTCTTGATTTCCTTCTGCTTTGCCATAAAACAATCCCTCTATTTTTCATTAATATAATAAATACCGCAGGACTTCAGACCGCTGATGCCGCTTCCCGCAGCAGATGCCGGCAGAACAATAATCTCATCAAAATGGATTTTTTTCTTAATTCCCTCCAGAATAATGTTCCTGTTCTCGGACGGACATCCCGTATATACCATGACAAGCCTGTCCGCATGCTCCGGCACAGGACGCTTCAGCTGTCTTTTAATAAACTTGCGAAATACCCTCCTGGAATCTCCCGCATAAAACGCAATCACACGAAGGGCTCCATCCCGCACGCGCACGGCAGGCGTCAGGGAAAACAGATTGCAAAAGGTATTCACCGCATTGCTTGCCTTCTGGTTGTAGAAAAACGCCTTGCTGTCTCCTATAACGAAGGAAGCTGTAACCTTCTGTTTCAGCTTCTCCAATTCCTTCACAATCTCCGAAAACTGCATGCCCTTCTTCACCATATCCGTCGCATATAGTGCCAGCAGAGCCGTACCTCCCGAAACCTGTCTGGAATCGAATACATAGACATTTCCGAAAGCTTTTGCCGCCTTGAACGCATTCTGATAGCCCACATCTATTTTACTGCTGCTGCAGATATGTATCACCTGATACGCTCCGTCCAGTTCATCCGCGAAAAAGGTTTCATACTCCTCCACAGAAGGAACCTCCATTTGAACCCTCTTTCCTTTTCTCAGATAATCCAATACCGCTCCGTGGGTAATTTCCTTCCCGTCACAAAATCTTCCGTCCTCTGTCTTTACATAGCAGCTGATCCAGTCGATTCCTTTCTCCTTCATCAGTTCCCGTGACAAATCGCAGGAGCTTTCCACTGTAATGCGGAGATTATCCTTATGCTTCGTATCGGCAGCAACAACAGTATAGGAATCCGCCGCCCCGATTTCCGATGCCTCTTCCTCATTGGAATATCTTTTCACAAGAGACTCCGGCAGGAATTTCAGCACCATACTTTCCAGGGCAAGTCCGCTTACCGGCTTGACAAGATAGGCATCAAAGCCACGCGCAATGTATTCCTTCTCAATCCCCACCGCCGCGTTGGCCGTCAGTGCAATCACAGGACTCTGACGGCACAGACCGTTCTCCTGGGTTCTGATTCTCTCCAGCGTCTCAATTCCATCCATTCCCGGCATAATATGGTCGAGCAGAATAATATGATACTGCTTACGGCTTGTCATTTCCAGGCATTTTTCACCGCTTTCCGCCATATCCAGACGAACTCTGCTATTGCGCAGAAGCTTCTGTACTACCAGCCTGTTCATCTCATTGTCATCCACCACCAGAATTCTTGCATCCGGCGCTTCAAATTTCTGCTCATACACATACTTTTCTCCAATCTGTGTATGAAGCATGTCATTTATTTGACCGATTGGTGTTTTATCCACTACATCCTGCCGAATGGAGAAGGTAAAGGTGGAGCCTTTATGGTAGACGCTGTCCACCAGGATCTCCCCTCCCATCATATCAGACAGCTTTTTACAGATAGTCAGTCCCAGACCGGTTCCCTCTATACTGTTATTCCGCTTTTTATCTACACGCCTGTACTCCTCAAACACCCGGGAAATATCGTCCCGCTTAATACCGATTCCCGTATCAATAACGGAAAATTTCAGGCAGACGCTGCGCTCATCCGCCTTCTGGCACTTCATCTGAAGGGTAATTTTCCCTTCCTCCGTATACTTTACGGCATTTGACAGAAAATTGTTCAGAATCTGCTTGATTCTCACCGCATCCCCCCACAGCACGGAGGGAATTTCAGGCGAAATATCCAGAACAAATTTCAGTTTTTTATCATTTGCCTTTGTTTTAAAGGTCACATACAGCTCATTAATCAGAGGAAGCAGCTCGTACTGCCCTTCAACAATCTCCATTTTTCCCGACTGTATCTTGGAATAGTCCAGAATGTCATTGATAAGTGCGAGCAGGGTCTGCCCTGCACTCCGTATGTACAGACTGTTTTCCTCTATCTCACCGGAAATATTCTTTTCACGCAGCGTCATTTCATTTAAGCCCACAATCGCGTTGATGGGTGTCCGCAGTTCATGACTCATTGTGGCAAAAAACTGCTCTCTGCTCCTGTCATATTCTTCCAGCTCTTTCTGCTTCTGTTCCATCCTCCTCCGGGCATTGATACTGTTTTGTATCTGTATATACCGGATTCCACTCACTGAAAGTGCGATAATCACAACGCTGATAACGGTGTCCTTATAGATTTCAAAAGGCGTATGATTTGTATTTACCAGCTCCGGCCTGCACCATGCAAGGACATAACTCCCGGCAATTCCAATCACAGAAAGAACAAGTGTAGCCTTGAAGCCACGCCCCTCACAGAGCAAAAGCACATGAAGAATACCAAAAACAAACCAGAGGCTGATGCAGCCTGCAATACCTCCGGTCTGAAAAAAGAGGTAGGGAAGCACTGCACAGTTTAAAGTCAACGATGTTATAATGGCACAGATATGAACAATATGGAAATAATTGGCAATCCACAGAATCAGAACCATTGCCGCGGCTATGCCCAGGGCATTGGTAACCTTTAAGGTTCCTCCCCAAAAAAGTGCCAGAAAGGTGCATACAAGCATCAACACAACTCCCGAAGACAAAAATAAATTGAATATGCGGTGCGGCACATCATATTGGCTGTTGTACAGCTTATCCTTTAACCATTGAAAAACCCTCATGGAAGCCTCCCTACCTCTCTTAACTACTCCAAGTCTTTCTCGATTTCTTCCAATACCATCCTATATTCTTCCATAGCGGCATCGTGCTCCGCGAAAATCATTTCTTCCTTTTCTTCCTTTGCAGCCAGTTCCAGACGTTTTGCGAGTTCAGACAGCCGAACGGCACCGATTCCGAGCGAAGTGCTCTTCAGGGCATGTACCTCAATGGCATATCCCTTCCAGTCATGCTTTTCATACAGATTCTGTATTTCCCGCTTCTTTTCTGCACCGTAATCGCAGAATATCTTTAATATTTCCTGATAATCCTCTTTGCTGCCGCAGTAGGTTTCCCCCATTTTCCTGTCTATTCTGGATATTTCTGCTTCACCCGTCGTTCCTGTCTCCGGTTCTTTCTCAAGCTCTTTCTCCGGTTCATAAATCTCCACATGAAGATATGACTTCAATATCTTCTCCAGCTGCCGTACCTCCACAGGCTTTGATATAAATTCATTAAATCCGGTTTGCAGCAGCTGCTCTCTGGCGCCACTCACTGTGTTTGCGGTCACACACACCACCGGAACCTTTCTGTAATATTCTCCCTCCATGGCACGGATTCTCTCCATCGTCTCCGCTCCATCCATCCCCGGCATCATGTAATCCATAAACACCAGGTCAAAACGAATTTTCTCCATCATCTGCAGCGCTGCCGCACCACTGGTAGCAGTATAGGGTACAATTTGATATCTTCTCAGCAGCCCCTCCATTACCTTCAGATTTATCACATTGTCATCTACTACCAACAGCTTTGCGTCAGGTGCAATAAAGGATTCCTCCGTATTATCATGAAGCAGCACCTTCCTTTTCTGAGAATGCCCGGTAAGAGCCGCCACAACAGACATAATCGTAAAAGGCTTATATACGATAATAAACTCATTTCCCGGATAGTCCGTCTCTCTGCGTTCCAGTACGACAATGACCGGAATTCGTTCTGTAAGGCTCTTAAAATATCCGGGATCCTGACGATACTCATACATTGTGATGAACAGATGGGTACAGCCCCTGCTCTCTACCTTCCGCTTACACTCGTTCAGACCGGTATTCAGTTCGATATGTATTCCCAGCATCTTTCCGACATTCTCAATCCATCTGACATAGGTAGATCTCATTCCTTCGATATCAAATTTATCCAGATTGATATAGCCCATTACATCAAAATATTCCCTGTCGGCAAGTTCTACCATAGGTCTGGCATCCGCAACCTTCTGAGGAATCACAATCCGCACTTCCGTCCCCGCGCCGGGTTCACTGGTAACACTGATCAGACCGTTCATCATCTCTACGAGTTTTTGAGAAACAGCCAGATCAAGTCCTACACTTCTGCACTTACCATTCTGGCAGGCTCCTGCCACATAGATGTCAGTAAACATCTTTTTGATGTCATCCTTCGTCATTCCACTGCCTGTATCCCTGATAACAATACAGAGGTTGACCCCGTAGGATTCCTTCCTCGCAGAAGCAGTCAGCAGGATATAGCCTTTTTCTGTATGTCTGACAGCGTTGGAAAGAAAGGAAGTGATAACCTTACGCATTTTCTCGCTGTCTCCAATCATGGCATGCGGAATAGCCGCATCACAGTCGATAATAATCTCCAGATTTTTCTCTTCTGTCTGTATATTTGCTATATTGACAATATCATTCAGCATGGATGCAAAATGATACTCTTCTTCCTTCAGCTGCATATTATTGCTGCAAAGCTCCACATAGTCAAAAACATCACTGACAAAGTCCTGCAGGCTCTGCCCTGCCGTGAGAATACGGTCAGCCGATTTCTTCACCTCTTCGGAAGCATCGCTGTGCAAAATCAGTTCGCCCATACCGCAGATTGCATTTAAAGGTGTCCTGAATTCGTGGGACACGCCTGCCATAAACTCATCCTTACTGCGCTCCGAGGCCTTCAGAGATTCTATCGTTTCCTTCAACTGATTATTTTTCTCGGCATTCTTCCTGATAAGCATATCCTCCAGATAAAGGAGCAGCAGAGTACATATAAGCTGGTGGATTACTATCAGCCAGTTATTCCAGCTGTCCAGCACATAAGTTTTTCCCACCAGAAGATGATAGAGAAACAGCAGCATTGCATCCGCTACCCATATCCAGAGAATTTCAGGGATATTAAACAGACCAATCATAAACAGAACAACAGCAAGAATCGGTATCACCACATCCATGCTGATAACCATAACGCCAAAACAGGTCAGTGTAATCAGGCACATGACAGACAGCAGGACAGCTCGGAATTTCTCGTCGAGCGGCTGACGTATAAAGACCGTCCAGCTGACAATCAGCTCCGGTATGGTTCCAAACAAAACCAGCAATATGTTGGGCGCCGTAATCCCCGCAAGTAAAAATGCCAGGGAAAGTAAAGAATATATAATCAGAAATTTCTTTTCCGCTTCGCTTCTCTTCACAGGGGAGTCCCTCCATTTCCAACGCAGTTTTCCGCATGCCGGACTTAATTAAAATTATATCAATTTGTCCTGCAATAAGCAAGTGTGGGACACCATAGTAAAACGTTATTATTTTGCAGAAAAAAATTCAAAGTATTATTCTGTCGCTGCTCAGACTTGCAGCCGAAATGGGCTTATGTTAGAATGTTGCTGTTTAAGAACAGAGATGGTCAAACAGCCATCCGCAAAATCATTTTATTTCAACAACAAAGGGAGGACACCATGCACAGAAATGTAATCGTAGGACAATCCGGCGGTCCCACCGCCGTTATCAATTCCAGTCTTGTAGGCGTATACAAGACAGCACGTGACAGAGGAGCCGGGAAGGTGTATGGCATGCTTCACGGTATTCAGGGACTTCTGGACAGACAATATGTAGACCTGTCCGACCATATCAGAACCGACCTGGATATTGATTTGTTAAAAAGAACACCCTCCTCCTATCTGGGTTCCTGCCGTTACAAGCTGCCGGAGGTTGCCCTCGGAAATGAAATTTATGAACAGATTTTTTCTCTGTTGGAGGAACTGGATATTGAGGCCTTCTTCTATATCGGCGGCAACGATTCCATGGATACCATCAAGAAGCTGTCTGACTATGCCGAACTGATTGGGAGCGATATCCGTTTTATGGGCGTGCCAAAGACCATCGACAACGACCTTGCCTGTACAGATCACACCCCCGGTTTTGGAAGCGCCGCGAAATACATTGCCTCTGTCATCAAGGAAGTTATCAGCGACAGTCTGGTGTACGACCTGTCCGCTGTGACAATTATCGAGATTATGGGACGTAATGCCGGATGGCTCACTGCTGCCGCTGCTCTGGCAAAGGGTGAGGACTGTGAAGGTGTGGATTTGATTTATCTGCCGGAGGTTCCCTTCGATATTGACGGCTTCACCGGTAAGGTAAAAAAACTGGTGGAGGAAAGAAAAAGCATTGTCATTGCTGTCTCTGAGGGCATTCGTCTGGCTGACGGACGGTTTGTGTGCGAGCTTGCCTCCCATTCGGATGCGGTGGACGCTTTCGGTCACAAGATGATGCAGGGCGCCGCAAAATATCTCGCAGACAAGATTAACGCAGAATTGGGCATTAAAACCCGTGCCATTGAACTGAATACACTGCAACGCTGTGCTTCCCATATGACCTCCCGCGTAGACATCACAGAGGCATTTCAGGTAGGAGGCGCCGCTGTCAAGGCCGCTTTTGAGGGCAAAACAGGCATGGTTGCCACCCTGAAGCGCCTTTCCGAAGACCCCTATGTCTGCATCACAGGCCTGAGTGATGTACACGAAATTGCCAATATCGAAAAAAAGGTGCCCCTGAAATGGATTACCGAAGACGGCACTTCCGTTTCGGAGGAACTGGTTCACTACATCCGCCCTCTGATTCAGGCAGAGTTGTCCCCCGTCATGGTGGACGGCCTGCCCAGACATCTGAGGCTGGATTTGGAGAAATAAGTTTTATAGCTGGAATTGCTCTGCTTGCCTTTGAATCGGGAGTAAAAATTAAAGCAAAAGAACCAGTTATTTCATAAAAATGCCCCCACAGATTCATCATCATTTGAAGTATCTGTGAGGGCGTCTATTATCCACATTGTCTACTACAGTATATGCTTAATTCTTCTTTGCTTCCTTCTCAGCCTTCAGTGCTGCAGTCAGAGCGGGAACAATCTTGTTCAGGTCGCCAACAACACCGTAATCAGCTACATCGAAGATAGGAGCGGTCTCATCCTTATTGATTGCAACGATGATGTCGGACTCTTCCATACCAGCAACGTGCTGAATGGCACCGGAGATACCGATTGCGAAGTAAATCTGGGGACGAACGGTCTTACCGGTCTGTCCAACCTGCAAATCCTTGGGCTTCCAGCCGTTGTCTACTACGGCACGGGAGCAGGATACGGTACCGCCCATAACCTCTGCCAGTTCCTCCAGAATCTTGAAGTTCTCAGCACTTCCTACGCCACGTCCGCCGGATACCAGAACCTTTGCGTCCATGATATCAACGGTATCGGAAACAGCCTTAACCACTTCCTTGATGGTGACATATTTGTTATTGGGAGTAAATCCGGGATTGTACTCCTCGATTACTGCCTTTGCTCCCTTGATGGGGTCAATCTTCTGCATAACGCCGGGACGAACGGTTGCCATCTGAGGACGATTGTCAGGGCATGCAATGGTAGCGATGGTATTTCCACCGAATGCGGGACGGGTCATCAGCAGCTGATTGTGCTTCTGCTCCTGTCCGGGAATTGCTACCAGAGGGAAATCACCGATTTCCAACACAGTACAGTCTGCGGTCAGACCGGTTGCAACTCTTGCGGAAACAGTGGGTCCAAGGTCACGTCCGATTGCAGTAGCACCTACCAGAACGATTTCAGGCTTATACTTGTTGATAACGGATGCCAGTGCATGTGCGTAAGGCTCCGTTCTGTAAACCTCAAGCTCAGGGTCATCTACAAGGATAACCTTGTCAGCACCGTACTCAGCCAGCTTATCAGCCAGATTCTTTACATTGTAACCGATCAGAACCGCGGTTACCTCGGTCTCCAGCTTTGCAGCCAGCTCTTTGCCTTTTCCAAGCAGTTCCAATGCAATGCCACTGATTTCATTGTCTACCTGCTGAGCGAACACATATACGCCCTTGTATTCTTCAATATTATTGGTTACCATGGTTTGCCTCCTATATTAGATGATGTGCTTCTCTTTGAACTTGCCTACAATGTAAGCAACTCCGTCTTCTGCGGAATCGGGAACAATCTTCTCGCCTGCACCCTTACGAACCTTGTCAGATGCCTTGGCAATCTTGGTAGGGGAACCCTTCAGACCTAAGTTGCTGTCATCGACATCCTTCAAATCAGCTCTGCCCCAGGTAGTAATCTCTGCCTGGCAGGCATCAAAAATTCCGCCGGGCGTCATGTAACGGGGCTCATTCAGCTCGGAAAGAGCCGTAATCAGGCAGGGCATCTGTGCCTCAACAATATGATATCTGTCATCATACTGTCTCTGAACGGTAACCTTATTGCCCTCAACCTTAATGTCCTGCGCATAGGAAATAACAGGGATTCCCAGATGCTCGGCAATCTGGGGGCCAACCTGTGCGGTATCTCCGTCGATAGCCTGACGTCCGGTGATAATCAAATCATAATCAAGGTTTCTCAATGCACCTGCAATGGTGGTGGAGGTTGCCCAGGTATCTGCACCGCCCAGTACTCTGTCTGTTACAAGGATTCCCTTGTCAGCGCCCATGGCGATTGCCTCACGCAGTACATCTGCTGCCTTGGGAAGACCCATGGTAAGAACAGTAACCTCTGCGCCGTACTGATCCTTCAGTCTCAGTGCGGCTTCCAGACCTGCCTTGTCATCAGGATTCATAATAGCAAGCATTGCGCCTCTGTCAAGCGTTCCGTCAGGATTGAATTTCACGCCGCCCTTTGTATCGGGCACCTGCTTAATACAAACAACAATCTTCATTGTATTTTCTCCTTCATTTTCTAAATATTTTTATATTATCTTGCGTGAACGCTTCGCATCCTACTTAAGCAGATCTGCGGAGATAACCATTCTCTGAACCTCGCTGGTTCCCTCATAAATCTCGGTAATCTTTGCATCACGCATCATACGTTCAATCTCGTACTCTCTGATATAGCCATAGCCGCCGTGGAGCTGAACAGCCTTTGTGGTAACTTCCATCGCAACCTCTGCCGCGTACAGCTTTGCCTGTGCAGCCTCTACAGAGTAAGAAATCTTAGGATTGGTCTTGTACTCATCCTTCTTGCGTGCAGCCTTGTAAACCAGCATCTTTGCTGCTTCCACCTTGGTTGCCATATCAGCCAGCTGGAACTGGGTGTTCTGGAAGCCGGAAATGGACTTGCCGAACTGCTTTCTTTCTTTGGTATAAGCAATGGTTCTCTCAAGAGCGCCCTCTGCAATACCAAGTGCCTGTGCAGCGATACCGATACGGCCGCCGTCCAGCGTATGCATTGCAATCTTAAAGCCTGTGCCCTGCTTGCCCAGAATGTTCTCCTTGGGAATGCGGCAGTCTGTGAAAATCAGCTCATAAGTGGAGGAGCCACGGATACCCATCTTCTTCTCCTTGGTACCGAAGGTAAATCCGGGTGTTCCCTTTTCCACGATGAAGGAAGAAATCTCCTTCATCTTTCTGCCCTTCTTCTCAATGATGCCGGTAACTGCGATAACGATATAAATATCAGCTTCTTTACCATTGGTAATGAAGCACTTGGAACCATTCAGAACCCACTCGTCGCCATCCAGAACAGCCTTGGTCTGCTGTCCCTGTGCGTCTGTACCTGCACCGGGCTCGGTCAGACCGAAAGCACCAATTTTGCGTCCGCTGGCAAGATCGGGAATGTATTTCTGCTTCTGCTCCTCGGTACCAAAGGTCAGAATCGGATCAATACAAAGAGAGGTATGTGCGGAAACGATAACGCCTGTGGTAGCACAAACCTTGGAGAGTTCCTCCACGCACATAGCGTAGGTCAGGACATCACAGCCCTGTCCGCCGTACTCCTTGGGAACAGGAATGCCCATGAAGCCGTACTTTGCCATCTTTTCAACTGTCTCTCTGGGGAAGCGCTCTTCCTCGTCCACTTCCTGCGCAAGAGGCTTTACTTCATTCTCGGCGAAATCCTTAAACAGCTGTCTCGCCATCTCATGCTCTTTGGATAATGTAAAATCCATGATGTTAATCCTCCAATTTATCTATTTATTCTAATCAATTGCTCACCATTCGGCGTTCGCAATTATTTTCTGGAACCTTCTCGATTTGCTCCGCAAATTGAGAAGTAGCGACTAATTGCTCACCATTCGGCGTTCGCAATTAGTCTTCACTGTGCGTCTACAGGGGTCTTGGTACGGTCTGCATTGTAAATGTAGAAGCCTCTGCCGCTCTTCACGCCAAGGTTGCCGCCGCGAACCATCTTACGGATAAGAGGACATGCACGATATTTGCTGTCGCCGGTCTCCTTGTAGAGAACATCCATGATTGCAAGGCAGATATCCAGACCAATGAAGTCACCCAGCTCAAGGGGTCCCATGGGATGGTTAGCGCCAAGCTTCATAGCAGTATCGATACCTGCTACATCGGAAACACCTTCCATCTTGATGAACGCAGCTTCGTTGATCATGGGAATCAGAATACGATTTACAACGAAACCTGCTGCCTCGTTAACCTGTACGGGAGTCTTGCCGATTTCCTCGGAAATCTTCTTGATGGTGTCAACAATTTCTGCGGGTGTATTCACACCTGCGATTACCTCAACCAGCTTCATGCGGTCTGCAGGGTTGAAGAAATGCATACCAATCATGGGACGGGTCAGTCCGTTGCCAATCTCGGTGATGGAAAGACTGGAGGTGTTGGACGCGAAAATACACTCGGGCTTGCAGATTTTGTCAAGCTCACCAAAGGTAGTCTTCTTTACTTCCATATTCTCAAAAGCAGCCTCAACGATTAAGTCGCAGTCTGCACAGAGGTCTTCCTTCAGGCCGGGAGTAATCTTTGCAACGATTGCATCTACTGTCTCCTGGGTCATCTTGCCTTTCTCAACCAGCTTTGCATAGCCCTTCTGAATCTTAGCCTTGCCGCCTTCAGCCCACTCCTGCTTGATGTCGCAGAGCGCTACTTCATAACCTTCAACCTGGGCAAATGCCTTTGCGATACCCTGTCCCATGGTTCCTGCACCAATAATACCTACTTTCATTGTATATCCTCCTTCAATATGTTTTGCTAATCTTTTCTGCCCCGCAGCCGCTTGATTTTTTAAGATGGCTACGCGTTCTTGAACGGCTCCTTTACCTTCTCCTTGTTCTTGTCAAGGAAGAAAGCCATGCCGTACTTCTGATCCTCAGTTTCGAAGCAGTCACCGAACAGCTTCTCCTCGATGACGATTGCCTCATCCATATCTACATCCAGTCCTTCGTTGATAGCCTTCTTACAGTTGCGGACAGCAATGGGAGCGTTCTTTGCGATACCTGCCGCCATCTTCTGCGCAGCCGCAAGCATTACCTCCTGTGCAGTCTTCACTACATTGCCCTCTGCGTCAACCTCTGCGGAATAAACCTCATTTACAAGACCGATTCTGTAAGCCTCCGCAGCCTTGATATTGCGTGCAGTGTAAATCATCTGTTTTGCCATGCCTGCACCGACCAGACGGGCCAGTCTCTGGGTTCCGCCGAAACCGGGAGTAATTCCCAGACCAACCTCGGGCTGACCGAATACCGCGTTATCGGAACAGATTCTGATGTCGCAGCTCATGGAAATCTCACATCCGCCGCCCAGTGCGAAGCCGTTGACAGCTGCAATCACAGGGATGGGGAAGGTCTCCAGTTTGCGGAATACATCGTTGCCCTTCTTGCCGAAAGCCTCGCCTTCCGCCTTGGTCAGAGTGCTCATCTCTCCGATGTCTGCACCTGCCACAAAGGACTTTTGTCCCGCACCGGTGAGAATCAGGCAGCGAACCTCCTTCAAATCAACTGCATCCAGGGTTGCATTCAGTTCGTCCAGCACCTGGGAATTCAAAGCATTCAGTGCCTTCTCACGATTGATGGTAATGGTAGCCACATTGCCGTTTACCTCATACAAAATGTAATCCATTCTTTGTACCTCATTTCAAAATAAATTAATTTGTAGCAAAAACTCTTAACAGTACTCTAAGGCGGTAGAAATTCCACCGCCTCAGAGCTATTTTCTTTCTTAATCTTCAATCTTTACGATAGTGGAGCACCCCATGCCGCCGCCGATACACAGAGTAGCCAGACCTGTCTTGGCACCCTTTGCCTGCATCTCATGAAGCAGAGTAACCAGGATACGGCATCCGGAAGCACCTACGGGATGACCCAGAGCGATTGCGCCGCCGTTGGGATTCAGCTGCTTGTCAACATCAATGCCCAGTTCCTTGCCGACTGCTACGGACTGTGCAGCAAATGCCTCATTTGCCTCGATGATGTCAAAGTCCTCAATCTTCATGCCTGTCTTAGCCATTACCTTCTTAGTAGAAGCAACAGGGCCGATACCCATAACCTCAGGGCGAACACCTGCAAGAGCGCCTGCAACAAAGGTAGCCATAGGCTTAACACCAAGCTCCTTCGCCTTCTCCTCGCTCATCACAACGATTGCTGCCGCACCGTCATTGATACCGGAAGCGTTACCTGCGGTAACAAATCCGTCGGGGTTGATAGGGCGAAGCTTCTGCAGTCCTTCGATGGTGGAGCCTGCACGAGGTCCTTCATCTACCTTGAACTCAATCATTTCCTTCTTTTTCTTTACCATGACAGGAACAATTTCCTTGTCGAATGCACCGGACTTCTGAGCTGCCTCAGCCTTCTGCTGGCTCTTTAATGCAAACTCATCCAGCTCTTCACGGGTAAGACCCCACTCACGGCAGATATTGTCTGCAGTGGTAATCATATGATAATCATTGAAGGCATCCCAAAGAGCATCCTTAATCATGGTATCAACCAGTGTTCCGTTGTTCATTCTGTATCCGAAACGAGCCTGGGGAATTGCGTAGGGAGCCATGGACATATTCTCCATACCGCCTGCAACCACGATGTCTGCATCGCCCGCCATAATCATCTGTGCCGCCTGGTTTACGCAGTTCAGACCGGAACCGCATACAACGTTCATTGTAACAGCAGGTACCTCAATGGGAAGACCTGCCTTGATGGATGCCTGACGAGCCACATTCTGACCCTGGCCTGCCTGAATAACGCAGCCCATATAAACCTGGTCAACCTGCTCGGGCTTTACACCTGCTCTGTTCAGAGCTTCCTTGATAACGATTGCGCCCAATTCTGCAGCAGGGGTGGTGCTCAGGGTGCCGCCCATGGTACCGATTGCGGTACGGCATGCTCCGGCTAAAACTACTTTCTTTGCCATTTGATTTTCCTCCAATAATTTGTTGTTTTTTGATTGTTATTTTTTTATCATAGCCACTGTGAATAGTTTAACATAGTCCTACCGTATTTGCAACGGCTTTTCATAAATTTTGTCAAAAAAATAACGATGCCTGCACCTGAATTTCGCAGGCAAGGAACGTTTGTTCGTATTTATATTGTAAAAGCTTTCCTTTTGTGCTATTCTACACATAGAACCATTGCCCCAAGGAGGTATTCATGGACCAGCTTTCTTTATTTGATTCTCAAAATGAACAT
>JBJEJG010000220.1:21682-30627 GCA_051877795.1 Acetatifactor sp. | reverse complement strand
TTCGATGTAATCCTTCAAAAGAATACCCCTTAAGAATCTTTTTTACAGTGTATGAAGGATTCATCCTTGCAACTCGTTTGCAAGGAACCAGTCCCTTATTGCCTTGCACTTAGCAATCTTGAGTTATCTCACACTGGCAAAATATTTCATCAGTATCTCCTTCATATACTGGTATCTTCTGGCATATGTATTCTCTATACGAATCAACTCAAATCCATGTTCCCTGCATATTTGATTCTTTTTCCGATCTCTTTCCATAACAACTGATTTTTCCTGATGCTCTCTACCATCCAATTCAATTGCCAGGATTGGAATATCAATTTTTGTTCGTGGCTGCCTTTCATAAACTACAAAATCAAATCTTCCTGTGTAAAACAAATCATTGTAAGCACTATTATCCTGAAATACATGGGCAATACTCACTTCTTTCTGAACGACACACTTTTGATTTGTATTAAGTACATTATCCAAAGCATGATTAAGATTTTCAAGAAAAGCCTGCTCTGTTTCTGTGCTGTATGGTTTGATTCCAAGGGCCCTTGAAGCGTTTGTTTTGGGAGTCACCTTTGTTTCACCGTTATTTCTCACATACTGCACAAGCTCATACAGGTCATCATCGTCTGAATTGTCATGTAACCGTTCTAATTCTTTACTGTTAGATAAAACAATCAATTTTTCTTTCGCTCTTGATACAGCTACATTAATCAGTTCTTTATTATTTTTCAACCATTCATAGGTTCCCTTACCGGTTTTATCTGTCAAAGCCAACGAAAAAAGTACAACATCTTTTTCATCCCCCTGAAACGCATGGACCGTACCACAGGAGACATTATCTAAACCACTTTCCTTCAATTTTTGATTAATTAAGTCCTTTTGATTTGCAAAAGGCGTAATTACACCTATACTTTTGTTTTTATTCAGGGTTGCATATTTCACAATTTCATCCACCTCAAAAGGGGCTGTATTCTTGTAAAATGTTTGATTTCCCGGCACATCCAAAAAAATCAGAGGATTTTGTTCTTTACTCTGACTGCAGATTTTAAGTTTGTCATTATAATACTTTTTATTATTAAACTGAATAATCCGATTATGACATCTGTAGTGATGACTTAACAAAATTTCTCTGCTGACAGAATCACATGCCAAATACACCTTATAAATTGAATTTTTGATGTAGTCATATTCATCTGTGATACTATACATTTTTCGAAGCTTCAAATTGTCAATCGGATTCAATAAGATAACCGGATTCAATTGTTGCGGGTCACCCACCAACATAAGACTTTCTCCGCGAATAATCGGTACCAGCGAAATTGCAATATTTCCCTGACTCGCTTCATCCATAACAACCATATCAAAATGAACGCCAGGTGTTCCAACCTTATGCGCTGAGATAGAAGTGGTCGCTATAATTGGAAAAATTCGCTGAAATTTCTTTAAATTCTCATCCTTTTTCAAATATTCATTAAATGCCTTAACCTTATCCTCCCTGTTTTCTGTATATACAATGTTTAGCAAATCCGCGTTCTTTGGCTCCTGTAAATGCTTAATACACTTCGCAGAGGTATAGTATAAATAACTTTTGAAGGCTTCTTCATCCTCCAATACCAGCTTAAGTGCCTCTTCATCGGTAATATCTTTTGTTTGATTGATTTTTTCCTCCACTTGCATTAACTGCACACCCTGCAGCTGTGTCTGAAAGGTTAAGTGTTTATTTGAGTCCATCAAACTATGAATAGCTTCTTCTGTTTCAAGTAGTTTCAACCTTTCCTCATAGTTCTGCAATAAGGCAGTCAACTGTCTTGTCCTGGCAACTCTGTCTGATTTTCGTTTTTCCAGTGTGCCTTCATAAATATTAATCTCTTTCGTTTCCTCATAAAGCTTCCTGATGTAATCCAGTGCCTCTGCTACCCTGTCATCACTCCCCAACCGAATGATTGGAAATGGTATGAATCCTTTACTGCCATTGGTGATATGCTGCAGTTTCTCACATACGCCGTCGATAGGATGATTATTGTAAGATGTAAACAAAACTGTCTGTTCATTAAAAAAAGCCGTTACAAGGGTATTCACGATTGTATTGGTTTTTCCTGTACCGGGAGGCCCCTGAATATACGCTAGCGGGTATTTCATCGCATTATGAATGGCCAATAATTGGTCCAGATTAATCTGCTTATTTAGCAACGCAATGGGAAACACTTTTCTGCTGGAAGGTTCTTGTACCAAATTACCGAAAAAGGCTTGTATCGGTGCTGTTACCTCTTCCTTTTGGAACATTTCATCAATTGCTTTATATTCATCATGAAGATCCAGCAAAATATCTCTGCCAATGGCAATCAAATAAGGCATGTCATCAACGCCCTTGATTTGCCTATTGTTCTCCGTTATTCTATCTTTTATAAGCTCTGCATTCTTCTCAAAATCATTTAACAGTTCATAATCGTCTGCATCAAGAAATTTTCGTATGCTCTGCTGATTCCCATCTACTGTAAATTCCGTACATACTGTAATTTCCTCAGCAGACCTCAAACATTTATTTTTTACATCCAAACGCATTCCTTTATACGCAAGTACATAAAGCCCCTGTTTGACCGGTACACTTAAAACATTTAATGCCAATTGCTTAATCCTTCTGTTTGCAGAAGAATTGGTATTGCCATATTGAAAGTTGACAACAATTTCCTGAAATTGTTCATCAGTCAAGTGGTAATCCCCCCTGCAAATGGAATCTCTGTCAAGATGGCGGATTAAGCTATATTCTGTTTTATAAGGAACCGAGTCCATCTTATTACAATCTATATAGTAATTCAAAAGTTTTAGATTTGACACATGATGAAATAAAGAAACATATTTATGAGGATTCAATTGAATATCTTCCTTGAGGGCATTCGACACTTCATAATATGACCCATCAATCAGACTGGAAGACAGAATAGAATCAACATAAATATCGAGCTTCATTGTGGAAAACTTCCCCAAATGCAATCCTTCCACTTGAAGCATCCTATTCATTGGATTCACAGTGATAATACCAACCCAATATTTCGTAATTTCTTCGTTCTTATTCTTATATTCTATACTAAGCCACTTATTTTCATGGATTGCTCGAAAAATATCACGACAAATGGTATTCATATTTCTTCCGCCCCCACATAGCATTATTGATTATATCATATCAAAAATATCCATTATAAACAATCATTACTATGGATGATTCTTTTTAGCTTGCCGCCGGGAACCTAATCGAGCCAATGAACGATGTGCACGGAAAAAGGACGGTTCCTACTGTGTGCCCACTGTTCGAAACGTTCCCAGATGGTGCAGGGCTCTCGTAGAGGCTACATAGAGTAGTTTTCTGTCGTTCTCATCCTTAAAATGAAAGCTGTCTGCATCGCAGATCAGAACGGCGTCAAACTCCAGGCCTTTCGATAAGTAGACCGGCAAGGAAAGCACACCGGTCAAGTCCTCGTCTGTGTAGTTCAGAATCAGCTTCGGAATGAGCTCGCTATCTGATGGATTAGAGGACTTGCCAATCTCCTGCAAAAGAAGCTTCTGCAGTTTTTCCGCGTCCCGGGCGGACTTGCTGATCAGGCAGATGGATTCGTACCCTTTTTCCTTGCAGATTCTGATTTCCCGCAGGATATTGGCAGCCAGTTCAACAGCGCTTTTCGAAGAAACAAACGCCGGACTATCGCCGGAACGATTGAAGCTTTCAAGTTCCGGTGCCTGATTTAAATAGCGCAGGCTGAAATTCAGAATCTCATTGGTACAGCGGAAGCTTTTGGTAAGTGTGACCAGAGATGATTTCTTTTTGTGCAGCCTTTCGCGGACCTGGTTGTAAAAATGCATATCTTCCTGTTTGTCCAGGGTCTGGTTGATATCGCCCAAAACCGTATACTTCGCATTGGGGAAGAGCAGGTGTATGATCTCAAATTGAATGGGATAATAATCCTGTGCCTCATCAATTACCACATGTTTGATATGTCTCTGCATACCTTTCTCTCTGAACTTCAGGGTAAGATAGGTGAGCACCATGGCATCGTCGTAAGGAATCGGACCATATTCCAGACTGTCCACAGTTGCTTTCAATATAGCATCCAAAGTTTCCGCACTGTCCACTTCGGCAAGCAATTCCTCGTAATTACTTTCGTAAGCCAGAAAACTCCGGTAAAGTTCGAAAATATCCAAAGTGAGAAATTCCTGCAGCTGCATGGAGAAGGCTGCGATTTCTTCAGCAGGCGCATGCTTTTTTCCTGTGCCGAAGGCAAGCTCCGTAATATATTCCTGCAGCAGCCTTAATCTGCTGCCCAGAGGAATCTGAGGACGCTTCAGCAGCCATTCCTTCATCTGCTTTTTGGTAATGATACATTTTCCATGGTAAAACACATCCCGGTATTCGATACCGTATTCCGGCAGATTCTCCATGTAAAAATTCAGCAGTTCCAGAAAATGCCCGGAGGTTTTCAGTTTCATACTCTGCCCGGCAAGTTCATACCCCTCGTTGTTTGCCATAATCTGCTCCAGATAATCATAATGGGGTTGAATGGTACGATCCTTTAAGATACCCTGAAGCAGTGTTTCAAAGACTGCAGAGGTAATATTCTCTTCGCCCAGTTCCGGAAGTACACCCGCAATATAATCCTCGAAGGTTGAGTTCGGCGACAGAATCAAAATGCTGTCTGCAGTGAGTCCTGCCTGTGTTCCCTGATACATCAGATAGGCAGCTCTGTGCAACGCGATGGAAGTTTTACCGCTGCCGGCGACTCCCTGTACCATGAGGAGATCGTTCTCCATATCCCGGATGACGACATCCTGTTCGCTCTGAATGGTCTCGACGATGGCTTTCATCTTCGGCGAAGTGTTTTGAGATAACAGCTGCCGCAAAATTTCATCATTGATAGCCCGATCAGAATCAAAGAAATACTCCAGTTTACTGTTCTTTATTTCAAATTGACGCTTCAGCATCAATTCGCCGTCAATCCGCCCACAGGGAGCATCATAGTAAGCATCCCCTGTCGTAAAACGGTAAAAGACACTGGCAATAGGCGCACGCCAGTCGTAAATGCAGATTTCCCTGCTCACTCTGTCGGAGAGAGAACGTCTGCCAATATAAATTGCTTCTGTCTCCCCATCTTCAAAGCGAAAATCTATGCGTGCAAAATACGGTGTCTTAATCAAGGTTTGCAACATTTTGACACGTTTCCTGTATTCGTCGTAGTCAGCTACCATTTTGTCCACATGACTCATGCTCTGACTGAGCTCAACAAACGCCTCAAAATCGTCCGAGCTGCTCATGTCCTGAATGCCATAGGTGATATTCTCCCGTGCCTCCAATTTCTCTTTCTGCATTTCCGCTTCCATATCTTCAATGGACTTCCATATGGTCTGAAGCTCTTTTTCCGCTACCGCCAACGTTTCCTGAAGATGAAACTCCTCTTGCTGTCTCGTCCTTTCCTTACTCTCCAATGATTGTTTTCCCCCTGATTATACTCTGGCTGTTTCGAATAAATTCGGCAATCGCTATATTTCTCTTCCCTGCCGCGTGTGTTGTCTTCGAACAGCATACCATATAGGAGACCACAGAAACAGACTTGAGAAATGATATGTTTTATGCTATAATTACCACATAAGGGTTCCTGAGCAGTAACGCACCTTCCATTGCAGCATAAAGGCACATCAGATTTCCATTGTAAAAAAGCCGGTAATATCCAACAACTTTTGGATACTACCGGCTTTACTTTACCATCTGAGTCTAGAACCCACCATTCTTGGCACTCGTGCCAATGAACGCTGTGCGTGGCAGAAGAAGCGTCCCCTAGAAGCCATTTTGTCTTGTTCTGGTGGTGCAACGGCATAAACGTCCCCTAAAAGCATATTGACAATACGTATTATTACGTATATACTCATTATGTAAGGAGAAAGATAAATGCCATTAACCTCAAAAGAAATGATAAAAAAACTGAAGAAACATGGATTTAAAATTATATCCCAAAACGGTTCACATGTTAAAATGGCTAATCATATTACGAATAGAACAGTAATTGTTCCCTATCATTGTAGGGATTTGAAAAAAGGGTTAGAACAGGCAATTCTAAAACAAGCTGGCATAGAGGAGGAATAACATGAATCATTATTTTTATCCGGCAATTTTTCATAATGATGAAAAAGGCGGTTATTGGATTTCATTCCCGGATTTTCCGGAATGTATGACTCAAGGAGAAAATATTGAAGAAGCATATAAAATGGCAGTTGAGGCTATCGGTTTATGTATTGACGAAAAGCTGAAAAATAATGAACCATTACCGAGTGTATCAACACCGGTAGATTATCTGGTAGAAGCCGGAGACTTTTCCTGCTTAATTGAGTTTGATCTTATACAATACAGAAGAACCCATAACACAAAATCGGTCAAAAAAACCCTTAGTATACCTGAGTGGTTGAACGAAGCTGCAATTGCTCAGAATATCAATTTCTCTCAAGTTTTGCAGGAGGCTTTAATGCAAAAGGTGGGAATTGTCTAGGGGACGAAAGAATCGTCCCCTAGTTCAAAAGCTTTCTTAATCTGCTAAAGCATTCATTCAGCATTGCAAAATCAATATTGCCGGTAACGCTGTTAAACCCCGTAGCCTCAATTGTATAATCACCACTATACTCATATTTCGCCAGTTTACTAAAAAAGCTGTCAAAATCAACATGCCCTTTTCCAATCGGAAGAACATTCAGATTTCCCCAGTCCATATAGCCGCCGTTATAATCATTGATATGTAAATGTTTTACATGTCTCCCTCTCCATATCCAGTCCCATTCCGGTTCAAATACTGTCAAAGTCTGTCTATGAAATTCCGCCATTTTTGTATCATATACAAAATGGACATCCGGGTATGTCTGATAAAGCAGTCTCATATCATACAATGGATCATGCGCATTGCAGACTACATTCTCCACCATCAAATCAATACCCTCTTTTTGAGCCATTTCATTCAGTTTCCCAAATCTCTCTATATTCTTCTCAATATTCTTATCAGACGGCAAACCATTCCATAAATGCAGAACCATCTTCTCCGCCCCAAATGCCCGAGCTATTTTGAGATTGATTTCGAATTCTTCTATCCCCTTGAGAAAACAGGCTTTGTCCTCTTCCTCTGTCAAAATATACTCCGGGTAATTATTACCTTCTCTCCAAACCTTCATGCCGCATAATGCCTCACCCAGGGACTTTTGGCAGTGAACAACCGGAATATTCAGATGCAAAGCTTTCACACTGGCAATAAGTTCCTCCACTTCCGGATACCAGGAACCGTAAACCATGAATTCAAAACCATCGCATTCCAGTTTCCCAGCAATATCTTTTAGCAATCTATAGTCTCTGTGATTTGGTCTCCCAAGCAACGCTCCCGTAGAGCATAAAATCTGCCTCATCAGATGTCCCTCCTTTATCCGTGTCCTTGTTTTACACTTCAGGCCGGAATACATGCATGTGCCTAAATTATTTTCATTATATCAAATCGTGATTCGAACTGCACCTTGAAAAATTTACGTACCTCTCCCCTAAATGAACATTCCTTTGCTCCTCAACCGGTACTATACAAACACAGCCTTTATAATCCGGTCCAAAAGTTTGCTGCTTAACGGTGTTTGCGCAGTCTCAAAGGTAGCCAGCAGATTAACCCCAATCACATACCCTGATTTGGCATATGCCTCAAGTTTTTTAACCGCATTGTATGCATAATCCTCATTGTCCATCATACCGAAATGCTCCCATAAAATCTCTCTCCTCGTACGCATATGCAAGCAGCAGAAATCGGGATGTACAATTCTTCCATCCGTCAATTCCACCGGATATTCATACTTATATGCAATCCCCTTCTGGTATAGTTTGTTGGCAATCATAATCTCTGATTTAGATCGCACTCTTTCCCCACAATCTGTAAAATATTCCGGACTATCTTCCCGAAAGGCTTTATGAGAATATTCTTCCTGAAGCCACCGATCAAGGTACATTTTATCAGGCAAAACCACCGGGTTTATCATTACTTGCTTTCCGGGATAAGCTTCTGTATAGCATTGCTCTATTTGGTCTGGTTGATATTCCTTCAAACATCTTGACAGCACCTTGATTTCCCGGCGTAATTCCTTGATTATTTTTTGGTTATACTCTTTCTGAACCAGTTGCCTGATTAATTTATCATTCTTTTTCGAAATATAGACCCTGTTTTCACTATTATTCTCATCAACCAATCGGTATTGATAGGAATTCCCACATCTTGTAACATTAATTTTTCCTGACGGCAGTATTTCCGTCTGCTTTTCCAATTGTGTGAGTATTGCCGACAGTTCCTGTTTTCTTAAGCTAATCTGCTCCCACAGGGTTTCCTTCGAAAGCTCTGCTGTTTTTCGCATTCTTTATCCTCCTGCGCATATATTCTTTGATAAAAACTCTATACTCAATTTACTTTCTTTGCCCTTTTCAAATCAACTTAAGAGGCCATATTTTCCATAATACTGGTGTAATTCTATTTTTCATATTTTCAGCCAGTATATTTTGAGAAAAGCCTCTGCAAAAAAGGATTCTTTTTCAAAAAATACTGGCACAACTATAAAATTTGATAAAACAGCCAGTATCCGGGGCCTTCTTCAGTCCTATAAAAAGCTTATATAGGCGCCAATATACGTGCCAGTTTAACATTAAGTTACTTTCCACCAGTATATTACTGAAAATGCCTTTCGTAGTATTTATTCAACATTCAAAATATACTGGTCAGAAAAGCAAAATTTTAACTTTGACCAGTAATTTCAGAATTCCTCATTTTTTCACAATAATCATAGAAATTTTTCCCGGAAACAGGAAGACCTTCATTGATATATTTAAGATGTATAAAAGGTTTTTTTATAATAACAAATAAATTGCATGTTGGCAAGCTCATTTTCCAATTTTTAGGGGTCTC
>JBJEJG010000220.1:0-21582 GCA_051877795.1 Acetatifactor sp. | reverse complement strand
CTCATTTTCCAATTTTTAGGGGTCTCCTCGCAAAAAACAGTTGACAGGACGCACACATTGTGATTGAATAGAACATGTCGGCGGCTTAGTCACCCATCGACAAATATCAGAGAAAGAGAGGTAACGAACTATGACTTTGTTTATTCACGCGGGATTTACCAAATTAAATAGCTACATAAGTAATGACGCAGTTACCTCGGTTTCGCTTACATGATTCGTTTGCACACATGCAATCTGAAATTTTATGCAATGCTTTTGTACCCGGGCAGCTTTTGTCCGGGTTTTTTATTTTCCTGAAGAGGAAAAAAGCCTGTCCGGTAACATCCCGGGCAGAAAAGGGGAGAAAGGCATGCAGAGTCGGGAGATTTCCCGTACAAAGGAAAACTTGCAGAGTGGAGGGATTTCCCGTACGGAAAAAAGCACGCGAAATCGAGGACACTTCCCGCACATATGTACCTGGTGCGGAAAAGTGTATGTATAAAGATAAAAAGGAGGGGATATTTTGAAGAAGTTAAGAAACTATGTTCTTCCGTTCTGGAAGAGCTACACCTTTGCCATCGCAAGTCTGCTTCTGGCAATCCTACTGGAAATGCTGACGCCTCAGATTACAAAGATTATCGTCAATGAATCCTTTGTAGGCGGCGATTTTTCCAGATTTGGATTCCTGCTGGCAGCCTTGGTGCTTCTGGGAATCGGTAGGAGTGTGTTTGGATATTGTAAGGAATTTACTTTTGACAGGAACAGCCAGACCATCGGAACAGAAATGAGAAAGGACCTGTTTGCCCATATCCAGACTCTTTCCATGGACTACTTTGACACGACCAACACCGGAGAACTGATGGCGAGAGTCAAAGACGATGTTGACAAGGTTAAGGACGCATTCGGCATGACGGGAATGCTGATTATACAGATTACGATTTACATCGTATCCATATTGTATTGTATGTTCAGCTTAAGCCCTCTGCTTGGGCTTCTGCCTCTTGCAGTCATGATTTTCGGTGCCGGATTGAGCTTTGTTCTGGAAAAGAAATTCGATAAAGTATACACCGACCTCAGTGAGGAAAATGCGGCGTTGACCACCGTTGCGGAGGAAAATCTGGCCGGTGTCAGAACGGTAAAGGCCTTCGCCAGAGAAAAATTTGAGATTTCAAAATTTGCAAAACACAACAGGCAGTACTATGAACTAAACATGGAGCAGACCAGACTCATGACGAGATTCTACCCCATATACCAGTTTATCGGAGCGGTGCTTCCCGTAGTCTGCGCCATTCTGGGTGGTATTCTGGTCATTCAGAACAGAATGGACCTCGGCTCTCTGGTGGCATTCGTAGAGTATTCCAGAGACTGTACCTGGCCGCTTGATATGTTTGCCGAACTGGCAAATGAGCTTTCCTCTTCCTTTGCCTCCTATAAAAAAATCAAGGCAATCGCCGATGAAAAGCCGAAGCTTACTGAAAAGGCGGACGCGGTACATCTTGATGAGATACAGGGCAATCTGAAATTTGAAAATGTGGCTCTGTCACTGGACGACAAGACCATTCTGGAAGAAATTGACCTGGAACTCCCCAGAGGAAAGACTCTTGGAATCATGGGTGCAACCGGTTCCGGCAAGAGCTCCATCATCAATCTGCTGCAGCGTTTCTACGACCCGTCCGAGGGAAGCATTTCCATCGACGGAGTGGACATCCGCAACATGGAGCTTTCCCAGGTACGCCGTACCAGCTCCGTTGTCATGCAGGATGTATTCCTCTTCTCCGATACCATTGAGGAGAATATCAAAATGGGAAAACGCAACTCCATGCAGCTGCCCGAGGTAAAGCGGGCTGCAAAAATGGCACAGGCCGAAGGCTTTATCGAAAAGATGGAGGAGCAGTACAACACTGTTATCGGAGAAAAAGGTGTCGGACTCTCCGGCGGTCAGAAGCAGCGTATCAGCATTGCGCGGGCGCTCTCCAAAAAGAGTCCCATTCTCGTACTGGATGATTCCACTTCTGCCCTGGACATGGAAACAGAGCGGGAAATCCAGTTGATGTTAAAAACTATAACCGATTCATCCAAAATCATTATTGCACACCGTATTTCAGCAGTGCGGAATGCGGATGAAATCATTTATCTCGATAAGGGTAAAATCGCCGAAAGAGGCACCCATGAGGAGCTGCTTGCCCGCAGGGGACTCTACTATGCAACCTACATGGCGCAATACCCTGAGCAGAAGAAAGAGGTGATCTAATTGGCAGTCAATTCATTTCGTGAGGATGAACACCTGCAGGCAACAGATGCAAAAAAAATTGCCGCCAGACTTCTGGGCTATCTGAAGGGATACAAAAAGGAAGTCATTGTAGTTCTGATTGCCATGGCCGTTACCGTCGGCATCAGCCTGTTCAATCCCATATTAATAGAAGATGCCATCGACAGATATGTGGCGCAGCTCGACTTTCAGGGCTTAATCCGCCTGGCTGTTTTCGCGGTGGTAATCAACCTTGTATACGTGTTGATGGTCAAGGTTCGTATGTATGTGATGTCACACATCTCAAACAAAATCATCCTGTCCATACGTGAGGAGGTTTATGAGCATATTCAGACACTCTCCTTTACCTTTTTTGACAGCAGGCCAACCGGAAAAATACTGGCTCGAATCATCGGTGATGTCAACTCTCTGAAGGATGTACTGGCAAAGGCAGTCACCAATATCATTCCCAACACCCTGACGATTATCGGTGTTTTGGTGATTATGTTTGTCAAGGACTGGAGGCTTGCCTTATCGGCACTTTGTACCCTTCCTTTCATGGCAGTCGGTATTTTTATGATGGAGAAAGCAAACCATTCAAGATGGCAGATTGTGCGGAAGAAGGCTTCTAACGTAAATGCCTATGTGCATGAAGACATTGCCGGAATCAGGGTGGTGCAGAGTCTCAACGCCACAAAAGAAACCAAAAATCAGTTTGATGAGCTTGCCGACGAGCAGTGTGCGTCCTTTATTCACGCCTGCCGGGTTGCAGACCTTTTCTTCCCCATCATTGATACCTCATGGGGCATCAGCCTGATGATGCTGTATCTGGTAGGGGTAAAGCTCATCGGTGCACCGGAAATTACGCTGGGTGTGCTGGTGGCGTTTGGCTCCTATGCAACCATGTTCTGGCAGCCCATTGCTAACATAAGTACCTTTTTTAACCAGCTGGTGACGAATCTTTCCGCAGCAGAGCGTGTGTTTGATATTCTCGACACCGAGCCGGAAATCAAGGATGCTCCGGACGCCGGAGAGCTTCCTGAAATCACAGGAAAGGTAACCTTCGAAAATGTTTCCTTTACCTATGATGAAGGGACAGAAAACGAAACCAAAGTTCTTGACAATGTAAGCTTTACCGTAAATCCCGGAGAGACCATCGCACTGGTAGGCCCCACCGGCGCAGGAAAAACCACGATTGTCAATCTCATCAGCCGGTTCTATGATATTCAGCAGGGAACCATCGCGATTGACGGATACGACCTGAAAAAGGTGAAAATCAATTCCCTGCGCAAGCAGATGGGCGTTATGACACAGGATAACTTTATTTTCCATGGAACCGTCCGCGACAATATCGCTTACGGAAAGCTGGATGCGACGGACGAAGAAATCATTGCCGCGGCAAAGGCTGTTAATGCCCATGACTTCATCATGAAAATGGAAAAAGGATATGATACGGAGCTGAAGGAACAGGGCGCCGGCCTCTCCATCGGTCAGAGACAGCTCATTGCTTTCGCAAGAACCATGGTTTCCGAGCCCAGAGTTCTGATTCTGGACGAGGCAACCTCAAGCATTGACACTCATACGGAAATTCTGGTTCAGAAGGGTATCGAAGCACTGCTGCACGGCAGAACCAGCTTTGTCATTGCCCACAGACTTTCCACCATCCAGAATGCCGACCGCATCTTTGTCATCAACGACGGCGGTATCGTGGAACAGGGTTCCCCTGCGGAACTGATGCAGAAGAAGGGATTCTATTACAACCTCTACATGGCACAGTTTGCCGGAGCGGAAGAAATTGCATAAACAACATTACACCTCCGATATAAGAGCATGTGTCCGATTGACGCATACATCTGTCGGACGCATAAAAAGGAGCGGACTACAAATGTACCGCTCCTTTTCTTATCTGTTCCTCTTCTACTTCCCGTCCTGCTTCTCTTTCTGCTTCACTTCACGCCAGAGTTTCAGGGCGTCCTCCCCATTCTGTGGTGTCTCTATATCTCCGAACACATGAGGATGGCGTCTGACCATCTTATCCGCCAGTGTCTGCACCACATCTGTAAAGTCAAAGGCGCCCCGCTCCTTTGCAATCTCACTGTGAAGAAGCACCTGCAAAAGCACATCTCCCAGCTCCTCGCACAGATTCTTATCATCCTTGTTGTCGATTGCCGAAAGCACTTCCTCCGTCTCATCCGTAAGACACTTCTTGAGCGATTCATGTGTCTGCTCCCTGTCCCACGGACACCCCTGCGGGCATCTCAGAATAGAGATAATTTCCAGAAGTTCCTCCATATCATGCTTTTCGCCTTCTACATATGTTTTTCCGTTAAATGTACGCATATATCCTCTCATTCTGCCGCTGCTGCGGCTTTTACATTCGTTGGACAGCGTAAAAATCCGTATCTTTTTCCAACGCTCATGTCACTCTTCTTTACCTGTGCTTCCAGGTTGTTCTGGAGAACAGAATCAGAATCGGGAAAATCTCAAGTCTTCCTGCAAGCATATCCATAATCAGCACCAGCTTGGAGAAGGTGCTGTATGCCCCATAGTTTCCTATCGGGCCCACCATCTCCAGTCCCGGTCCGATATTATTAAAGCAGGCAAGCACTGCCGAAAAATTCGTTGTCACGGAAAAACCGTCCAGCGAGACCGCCAGAAAGCTGACAATTACAATCATCACATAAGCTGCCAGATACGCATTGATATTCCGCAGCACCTTCTCGCCGATAGGCTGCCCGTTGGAGCAGACCACCTGAACCTTCTGGGGATGCACAACCTGACGGACGCTTCTTCGCAGACTCTTCACCATCAGAAGAGCCCTTCCACACTTGAAGCCGCCTCCCGTACTTCCGGCACAGGCTCCCACAACCATCAGAAAAAGCAGAATCGCCTTGGAAAAGCTGGGCCAAAGGTCAAAATCCGTGGTAGCAAAGCCGGTGGTCGTAACAATACTCGCCACCTGAAATGCCGCATGGCGGATTGTCTCTCCCAAGGTCTCGTAATAGCCTCTCAGATTGAGCACAATCAGCACAATGCTGCCTGCCACCACACCAAGATACATCCGCAGTTCCTCATCCCGGAACACACTTTTAAACTGCTTGATCAGAAGCAGATAATAACAGCTGAAATTCACACCAAACAGCAGCATGAAAACGGTACAGACATTCTGAATATAGGGACTATAGCCCGCAATGCTGTCGTTGCGGACGCCGAAGCCTCCGGTTCCCGCTGTCCCAAAAGCCGTACACACAGCTTCAAACAGAGACATATGACCCGCCAACAGGAAAATCACATTCAGAACGGTCAGCAGAATATAGAGCAGATACAGAATACTTGCCGTTTTCTTCATCCTGGGCACCAGCTTTCCCACATTGGGGCCGGGGCTCTCTGCCCGGAGAAGATGCATGGTAAAACCGTTGTCGCCTCCGCTTATGGAGGAGATTGCCAACAGAAAAACCAACACACCCATTCCCCCCAGCCAGTGGCTGAAGCTGCGCCAGTACAGGATTCCCTTCGGTAAGCCCTCCACCGCGGAAAGAATGGAAGCTCCGGTTGTCGTAAAGCCCGACACAATCTCAAAAAAGGCGTCAATAAACTTTGGAATGGCACCCGACAGATAAAAGGGAAGGCAGCCCAAAAGACTCATGGCAATCCAGCTGATTCCCACGCAGGCCAAGCCTTCTCTCGCATAGAATTTTTTTTCCGAGCCTTTACAAAAAGCTATCAAAAGACCTGCTATAATGCCTATGGCAGTCATACTCAGCAAAAAACCCTTCACCGAGGAAAATTCTCTCTCCCACAGGCTGATGAAAAGAGCCGGTATCATAAACGCCGCTTCCACCAGCAGGATTTTTCCCACAAACCTGCCCATCATCTTATAATTCATATCTCATTATCCTCTGCTATCCGGCTATTCGAAAATATCATTCAGCTGCCCGATGCTCTTCTCCCCATTGGTAACAATAATCACCGTGTCTCCCCGATGAAAAACAGAGTCGCCTCCGGGAATTTCCTGACGGGCACCCTTCGTGATACACACCACCAAAACACCCTTCTTTAGTTTTATGTCCTTTAAGGGCTCTCCACAATGCTTCGTGGCATCATCCACCAGAAATTCCATAGCTTCCGCCTGCCCGTCCGCAATGGTATGTACCGTCAGTGCAGCTCCTGTCTGGTTCTGCATGGCGCGGACATACCGCACAATGGTATTACAGCACAGCTCCTTGGGACTGATGATACTTCCCAGAGACAGGTTGCCCAGAATATTGGTGTTGTCCATACGTCCCAGCTTGGTAATCACCTGCGGCACTCCACAGCTCATACCATACAGCGAGATAATCATATTTAGTTCGTCCAGTCCCGTCATTGTCACCAGGGCGTCGCAGTCTGCAATTCCCTCGCTCTCCAGCAGGAACTGGCTGCTGGCATCCCCATGAATGATACAGCTGTCCGGCAGCATGGCAGCCAGCTGGGTACACCTCTCCAAATCCCGCTCAATCATCTGCACGTCAATACCGCTCTTCTGCAGCTGTTTTGCCAGATAGTAGCTGACGCGGCCGCCTCCGCACAGGATGACACGCTTTACCTTATGGGTAATGATACCCAGATTTTTCAGCAGAATCGTCAAGGTATCCGCAGGTGCCGTCACAAAGATGCGATCCCCCTCCCGGAGCACAAAATTTCCGTCCGGCGCCACTGCCCGGCCGTTTCGCAGCACGGCACAGACAAGGATTTTACATTTCACGATTCCGTTCATATCATTCAGGGCTACATTACATAGCTTACTTCTCCCGTCGATACGAAGCTCCACAATTTCCACGCGCCCTTTTGCAAAGGTATCTCTCTTCAGAAATCCCGGATATCTCAAAAGACGCTCCATCTCCGTCGCCGCCTGCCTCTCGGGATTCACCGCCATGGAGAGTGCAAACATTTCCCGCATCTCGTAAATCTGATCCGTATATTCGGGATTGCGCACGCGGGCAATGGTATGCAGTCTGGGATTTAAACCGTGGGCAGTCATACAGCAGAGCAGATTGATTTCATCAGCGCCTGCCACGGCAATCAGCAGGTCCGCCTCCTTCACTCCCGCCTGTATCAAAACCTCCATGGAAGCACAGTTTCCCTGCACCACCATGACATCATATCTCTCCTCGCTGGCCTCCAGCACTCTCGGATTGGAATCTATCAGTGTCAGGTCATTTCCTTCTGCAGACAGCTGTCTGGTCAGAGTAGACCCCATCTTACCGTCTCCGGCGATTATAATATTCACAAACGTTAAACCTCCGCTTCCTCAGATTATCTTTACAGCTTCAGCCGTCCTTCCAGCGCCAGATACTGATCAAACACCAGACGGCTCACCCGGGAGCCGAACACCGTTGCCGGATGCTCTGCATAATACTGATTGTCACTGAAATTTTTGTTGAACATGACAATGACATATTTTCCATAGGGGGTAGAGACGATGCCGCCGTCATTCCTGCAGGCATCCATACTGCCGCTCTTGGAAGCCACATAAATAATTTCCTCATCAAAATTATCCGGGTCAAGGTAATAGGGCGGCAGGCTCTTCACCATCATGTTATTATAACGCTGCTGTCTACAGATTGCCAGCATCTCTTCAGAAGCCTTCTCGCTAATCAGCGTTCCCAAAGCCATACGCTCCCACATACTGGCATAATCAGCGGGAGTGGAGGTACCCAGCTTATCATATTTTTCAAAGTCAATCCGGTTGTGAAGCACCGTATCCTTACAGCCCAGACGCTGAATGCATTCGTTGATGGCATCCACTCCCAGAAAATCAATCAGCATATTGGTAGCGATGTTGTCACTTACAATAATCATCAGCGTCGCCACATTCCTCAAAGACAGCTTCGTACCGATTTCCAGAGAGTTCAGGATACCGCTGCCGTCAATCACATGTTCCTGCCGATACTCCAGTAAATCGGAAAGTGCAAGCTCTCCCTTCTCCACCCGTTCAAACAGTGCCGCCAGAATAAAAAGCTTGATGGTGCTTGCCGTCTCAAACTTTTCCTCCGCATGAATTTTGATAATATTTCCCCTTAAATCATTGATGTAAATTCCCATGAGCCCGTCATAGCTCTTAAGCTCTACACCGATTCTGTTCTCCAGACTTAATCTCTCGTCCATTACTGTATTCCTTCCGTATCCGCTAGAAAATGCTGCCCACATGCTCCAGCTTTTCCAGCAAATCCTGCCTGAAATCTTCATGTGCCGGATTCAGACTGTTGATGACAACTCCGTCACTTCCGTTTTTACCTGTGGAATGAATATATCTGTCATCTCCGATATACAGGGCAATATGCCCGGGAAAATACAGCAAATCTCCGGGTTTCTTCTCCTCAAAGGAAATCTCATGCACCGCAAAATCCGTCACAAATCTGGCATTGCGGAAAATATAGACACCGCAAAGCATATAACACATACTGGTAAGTCCGGAGCAATCAATGCCCAAGGAGCTCTTTCCTCCCCAGCGGTACTGAGTACCCATATATCCTCTTGCCATTTCCACCAGTCTTTCTCTGAATTCCTGCTCATTATCCGTAAAGGCTTCCGCATAATAGGGACCCAAAAACTTCTCCTTGGTATAGCCCCGCCTGCCGTCTGCCAGCTCCACTTCTATCCAGGTTTCTCGGTCAGGTGCCTCTCCTATCCGAATCAGCCTGCCGCCCCTTGCCAGAGACTCCATGCATACGCCCTGCACTCTGGGCTCTGTGAGCACATCCGCAAAGGGCTGCATGACAACACATAGAGAAGCCTTCTCCCACTCCTCTGCCCTTTTGTCATCCAACAGCAAATCGCTTTTTTTACAATATCCTTCATAGCGGTACGGAGTCCGTACCAGCAGCCAGGGCTCGCTGCCCCCATCCGCATCAGGCACTTCCTTCAGCACCTCCACCACCATTCCGTACAGCAGTTCATCGTCCAGGGACATCCCGGATGACGGCTTTTCTCTCAGTGACACAATCGTCTTTGCCGCAATCGCTTTCATACTCTGTCTGCCTCTCTTCCGTCTAACTTTGCGCTCCAAACAATCTTATGCAAATTCCGCAGGTACATAAGTAATGCCGATACCGGGAACCTCCGGCATGGTGATTTTCGGGCCGTCAAAAACAGGGCCGCCCTCATAAGGGTCAATCCTGCACAGAGCCGGACCGTCCAAATCATGTCTGGTGATGACTCCCTTTGCTGCTGCAAGATGCGAAGCCGCGCTGACCGCCAGCTTGCTTTCCAGCATACATCCGGTCATACATTCTACTCCAAAGCTCTCAGCTATGCCACAGATTTTCAGTGCCTCATAGATACCGCCCGTTTTCATGAGCTTGATATTAATCAAATCTGCAGCGCCCTCCTGAATAATCCGGATGGCATCCTGGGGAGAAAATACGCTCTCATCCGCCAGAATCGGTGTAAATACATTAGAAGTCACATACTTCATGCCCTCGAAATTGTGAGCATCCACGGGCTGCTCCACCAAATCAATATTCAGTCCTCTGTCCTCCATGGCCCGGATAATACGAACCGCATCCTTGGGCTGCCAGCCCTGGTTTGCATCCACGCGGATAACAATATCCTCTCCCACCGCCTCTCGGATGGCTGCAATGCGCTCCACATCCTTCAGGCCCTCTTTTCCTACCTTTACCTTTAAAATACGGAAGCCCTGCTCCACACCCCGTAAGCTGTCCTGAACCATCTCCTCCGTAGCATTGACACTGATGGTAATATCCGTTTCTATGGTGTTCTGATTACCGCCCAGCACCTTGTAAAGAGGCTTCTTCAGATTTCTCGCATACAAATCATAGACTGCCATGTCTACCGCTGCCTTGGCAGAGGTGTTCTTGACAATAGCCTTCTGCATCCTCCGCATAATGCCGTCAATATCCTCAATGTCCATGCCCGTAATCGCAGGAGCAATAAAATCCCGGATTGCGGTGACAATGGAACCCTTTGTGTCGCCCGTGATAACTGCCGTGGCAGGAGCTTCTCCGTATCCGGTCTGCCCGTCATCCGCCGTAATCCTTACCACGATATCATTTACTGCCGTCACGGTTCTCAGTGCTGTCTTGAAGGGCGTCACAAGCGGAATCTGTATCTCGCCCAGTTCTACCTTCTGAATCCTCATATTCTTATGCCTTCTTTCCTATCTTTCTTCTATCTCATTATAAATCGCCCACGCCAATTCCTGCATAAAACGGTTATACATCGGATTGTCCGTCTCATTTCCCATGCAGCAGAGAATAAAAGGCTGCTTTGCATAGAAGACACCAACATCGTGGGTAATCCCTTCATCCTCTCCCGTCTTGTGGGCAATGATGACCTTCTCCTTGAAATGGAAGGGAAATTTGTTATTCAGCCTCTGCTCCTTCAGCACATCCAGCATATCCTCGGAAGCCTCACGATCAATCATCTCTCCCCGGAACATCTTCTCCAGCATATCGCCGATTTCCACTGCGGAAATATAGTTCTGAATCCCTCTGGCAGATGCCTCCGCGTCAAAGAGCAGGCGGTTTACCCGAATGGTCTCGTACCCCATCCTCCTGATATCCTCATTGATGCGCTCCATGCCGCCCAGGAGTTCAATTAAAATGTTGGTAGCGGAATTATCGCTTAAAATAATCATCAGATTATACAAGTCTTCTATCGTCAGGTTCAGACCCGCGTGCATTCTGTTCAGGCAGCCACAGGAGGGACGCTTATCCGTCTCCTTCAGTACATACAATTCTTCTTTTTTATGCTCCCCTGTTCTGAACTGATGAAAGGTCTCCACCATAATGGGAATCTTGATGACACTTGCCGCCATCATAGGCAGACTTTCATTTATGCCGAAGGTCTCTCCCGTCACCAGATTCTTATAGTATACCGAGAGCTTTCCCGGAATGTTCTGTAAAAGCTCCTCCACTTTCTTTTTTTCCATAATGTTCTTCTCCTGTTGCTCTGTCGTAACTGCTTTCCGACCTGATACCAATGGTCATTCGGTCGCTTTCTCTCAGGAAGCGGTTCAATCGGCCATTTCCCTCAGCAGCGCAATTTCTGTCTGATAACCGTCCAGCTCATTTGGCGTCTCCAGATAAAAAGGCAGATTCTTTAACTGCGGGTGCGTGACAATGCGCTGAAATGCCTCCAGACCGATATATCCCTGTCCAATCTTTTCATGCCGGTCCTTGTGAGCGCCGCAGGGATTCATGGAGTCATTGATGTGGATTGCCTTCAGCCTTTCCAGCCCAACCACTGCATCAAATTCCTGAAGCACCTTCTCCAGGTGATTCACAATATCATAGCCGCCGTCCCATATATGACAGGTGTCCAGACAAACACCCAGCTTTTCAGACAGCTCCACCTTGTCAATGATGCTGCGCAGCTCCTCAAAGCTGCGTCCTACCTCACTGCCTTTTCCCGCCATGGTTTCCAGGAGGACGACGGTTCCCTGTTCCCTCCACAGGGTACGGTTCAGAACATCCGCAATCAGCTCTGTTCCCTTCTCTGTTCCCTGCCCCACATGACTGCCGGGGTGGAAATTGTACATCGCGCCGGGAATCATTTCCAGCCTTTTTAAATCATCCGCAAAGGTTTCCAGGGCAAACTGCCGGACAGCTTCATCCTTTGCACAGGCGTTCAGCGTATAGGGCGCATGCGCCAGAGGCTTCGCAATGCCGGCCTTTTCAAAATAGTCCAGCATGGCCTGCACATCCTCACATTTCCATTCCTTCGCGGCTCCGCCTCTTGGATTTCTGGTAAAAAACTGAAAGGTGGTTGCGCCGATGGACTCCGCTGTCTGCGCCATGGCTAAAAATCCCTTTGAAGATGACAAATGACATCCGATTCTCAGCATCAAATAATCCTCCTGACTGCCAAAATGGTTCTGTACTGCGCCTTGCTGACCTTAATGCCTGTCTTGGCTGTGCTGGCGTGCACAATCAGCCCACCGCCAATATATAAAGCCACATGTCCGTCGTAACAAATTAAATCGCCCGGCTGAGCCTCCTCATAGGTAACGCCGGTTCCCGCGCTTCTCTGCTGGTAGGAGGTTCTGGGAATACTGTAGCCGAACTCCTGATAGACACGGTAGGTAAATCCGGAACAGTCCGCCCCGTTTGTCAAACTGGTTCCGCCCGCCACATAAGGGTTACCAATATACTGGCAGGCAAACTTTGCAATCTTTTTTCCCAGATCGCTTCCCGACGCATTGTCGATGGTGGAGGTATAATCCGTAGTGGCGTAGGTTGCATTTGCCGCATTCTGTGCCGCCTGCAGCTGTTTCAGTTTCTGCTGATCCTGCTGAATCAGTTTTTTTGCCACCGCCGCCTCCTGCTTCGCCTTATTAATTTCCGCCTCAAAGTTAGCAGATTCCTTCTTTTTCTGTGCAAGCTGGACATCCAGATTCGACTTCAAATCCTCCAACTCCGCTCTGTCCGCTTCCAGAGCTGTCTTGTCATCCTCCAGACCTGCCTTTTCCTCCTCCAGAAGATCCCACAGGTCATGCACCTGATTTTTTGTCTCGACATAACTCTCCAGCCTTCTCTTGCTGTACTCATACACCTTCTCTATGTAATCCATGCGGTTCAGGACATCCGCCAAGCCCTTGCCGGACAACAGCGTGCTTAAATAAGTGGCGTCATTGTTCTCATACATCATACGGGTACCCGCCGCCATGCTCGCCCGCTGTTCCTCCTCACGCGCCAGTGCTGCCTCATACTCCGCCTCCGTATCATTAATCTCCACCTGCTTGTCCGCAATCTGCGTTTCCTTCTCGGCGATTTCATCCTCCTTCAGACCAATGCTTGTCATGGTATTGATAATCTCCGCATTCAGGTCATCGATGAGCTCCTGTATCAGGTCCTGTTCATCCTCCAGCCCGGCAATCTTATTGTTGATGTTATCCAACTGATTCTGATGATCCTTCAGCTGGTTCTGAACATCAGAGATGGAGGTCGCCTCCACCGTCAAAAGCCCCATCTCCCCGGAGCCGAAGCACCCCAGCACCAGACTTGTAATCAATATAATGCAAAAGATTTTTCTTTTCTGTTTTCTCATGCTATTGTTTCACCCTACTCCCGGAATCAAACAGCCCTTTGTCCATCCGTACTCGCAAAGCCAAAGGCTCACATAGTATGAGCATAACATACTTCTCCGAATTTTTCACCCCCAAAAAGGATTAAGGTTTTGTCAAAAAATTACAGTTCATCCACAACGCTGTTTCTTTCAGATGAAAAAACTACACCTCAATGAAAAAGAGGCACCCTCTCGGGGTGCCTCGCTGCACTTTACAAATCACAATTATTCACTGTTCTGGGGAAGGGGATGACATCGCGGATATTGCTCATACCGGTCAAGTACATAACACATCTCTCGAAGCCAAGTCCAAAGCCCGCATGCCGTACGGATCCGTATCTTCTCAGGTCGAGGTAGAAATCATAGTCCTCTTTCTTCAGTCCGAGCTCGTCCATTCTCTGCTCCAGAATTTCCAGCTTATCCTCACGTTGGCTGCCGCCGATGATTTCACCGATACCGGGCACAAGGCAGTCCATCGCCGCAACTGTCTTTCCGTCCTCATTCAGCTTCATGTAGAAAGCCTTAATCTCCTTGGGATAATCCGTCACAAACACAGGACGTTTGAATATCTCCTCCGTCAGATAACGTTCATGCTCCGTCTGCAAATCGCAGCCCCAGAATACCTTGTAATCAAAGGCATCATTGTGCTTTTCCAGAAGTTCAACCGCCTCGGTGTAGGTCACATGACCGAAATCGGAATTGGCCACGTGCTCCAGCCTTTCAATCAGGCCCTTGTCCACAAACTGGTTGAAGAAAGCCATCTCTTCGGGTGCATTCTCCAGTACATAACGGATGACATATTTCAGCATGCTCTCAGCCAGCAGCATATCATCCTTCAGGTCAGCGAAAGCCATTTCCGGCTCAATCATCCAGAATTCTGCCGCATGGCGGGTGGTATTGGAATTCTCGGCACGGAAGGTGGGGCCGAAGGTATACACGTTCTTAAATGCAAAAGCATAGGTCTCCACATTCAGCTGTCCGCTGACAGTGAGGTTGGTGGGCTTTCCAAAGAAATCCTGACTGTAATCAACCTTTCCGTCCTCTGTTCTGGGCAGATTCTCCAAATCCAGGGTTGTTACCTGGAACATTTCTCCTGCACCTTCACAGTCGCTACCCGTAATCAGAGGGGTATGCACATAGACAAAGCCTCTCTCCATAAAAAAGCTGTGGATTGCATATGCAATCAGGGAACGAACCCGGAACACCGCCTGAAAAGTATTGGTTCTGGGCCGGAGATGCGAAATGGTACGCAGATACTCAAAGCTGTGACGTTTCTTCTGCAGAGGGTAATCCGCTGTAGAGGGGCCTTCCACAAGCACCTCTTCCGCCTGCATTTCAAAAGGCTGCTTTGCATCGGGTGTTGCAACGATGGTGCCCTTAATCACCAGCGCTGCGCCAACATTCATCTTGCACAGTTCCTGAAAATTAGAAAGTTTCTCGCCGTAAACCACCTGCAGTGGTTCAAAGAAAGTGCCGTCATTAATGACAAGGAATCCGAAATTCTTGGAATCCCTGTTGCTTCTGACCCAGCCTCCTACGGTTACCTCCTTACCCATGTACTTTTCCCGGTTGCGATAAAGCTCCCGAATGTCTGTCAAATCCATGTTTCCCTCATTTCTGCACCTGTAGTGCTGTGCTGCGACACACTTTTATTTTTGCCGGTTCGCATTTTTCCGGCTTTTACATTTATTACTCATTTCCCAGCAGGAAATCAATTACCTTTTCATTCATGAAGTAATTTCTGTATTCTTCTCTACCAATCTCTCCCATGAGCTCTTCCACGCTGCCAAACCCGCCCTGCTCAGCATAATCCTGAAGGGTCTTATCCAGTTCCTCATCCTCCACCGTCAGTCCCTCACGGTTTGCGATAGCCTGTAAAGCAATGTCCTGTCTTACCATATCTTCCACATAAGTATTGACGAACTGCTCACAGGTCATTCCATAATAATAGGAGGTATAAGCATCGGATGTAACTCCATACTGCTCTGCGCTGCTCTCCACATTGCGGGTCATAATTGTCCTGTAGGATTCTACCATGTATTCCGGCAATTCTTCAAAAACACACTGTGCTACCAGTTCATCCAGCAGCTGATCCTGCACATCACTCTCATAATAATATTTTGCATCCTCCTCCAACAGTTCGTAGAGGTACTGCTTCAATTCTGCGACGGTGGTCACGTTCTCCGATTCCAGTCCCATCGTCTGTACAACCGCATCCTGCATATCCTCTTCATTGCCGGGAATCACATAATTTACCTTCACGGTAAACACGACTTCTTTACCGGCAAGGTCGACGTTTCCATAGCCTTCAGGGAAGGTCAGGTGAAGGTCCGTCGTCTCACCGGGCATCACGCCAATTAGACCTTCCTCAAATCCGTCAATGAACTGTCCGCTTCCAATCGTCAGATTATAGTTCTGGTCAGTGCCTCCCTCAAAGGCAACGTCATCCAGCTTACCTTCATAATCAATATTGGCTGTGTCACCCTCCTGTACGGCGCGCTCTACGGTTCCCACATTCTCCGTTGCGTAGCCTGCATAAACACCTGCCAGCCAATCCTTCCACTCTTCCTCATCTACCTCGTAGGGTTCCACAGTAATATTGAGGCTCCGGTAATCGCCAAGCGTCACATACTTGTCCACATCCATCTGGTACAATGGCTTTTCTGCCTCAGCCGCTCCGCAGCCACCAAGTACTGCCATTGTCAGAAGGGCTGTCGCCACACCATAAATTTTCTTTTTCATAAACTCCTCTTTTCTTTTTTCACAAAATACCTTTACATCATAGCATAAGAATTACTTTTTTACAACAATGGGGAAAGCAATCTGCACATCTGCTCCTTAAAGCGGATTTTCAAAGGTCTTGCCGCATAGCTGTCCTTTGTAATCTGTGAGCAGTACTTCAGGTCTTCCTTAAAAATATGCTCCATTTCCTTCGCCTTTTCCCTGTTGTACACCACGGCGTTAACTTCAAAATTCAGAGCGAAGCTGCGGATATCCATATTTGCAGTTCCATAGCAGAAGGCTTCGCCGTCCACGATGATGCCCTTGCTGTGCAGAAACCCGTTGTCGTAGGTGTAGCAGTTCGCTCCCGCGTTCACCAGCTGTCCCGCATAAGAATAAGTCGCCCAGTACACAAAGGGATGGTCCGGCTTGCAGGGTATCATCAGGTTGACCTCCACACCGGAACGCACTGCTATAAGCAGCGTATTCAGCATTACCTCATCCGGAATAAAGTACGGTGTCTGAATATAAATCCGCTCCTTTGCTTTGGAAATCAGGCGGATATAATTGTCCCGAATCTGCTCCAGAGAATTATCGGGGCCGCTGCTGATAATTTGTAAATCACAATGATCCCTTGTCCCCGGCTCCGGTTCCACAAACAATCTGTTGTCCTGAAACAGGTTCTCCTTTGCCGCATAATTCCAATCCAGAATGAAGCGAAGCTGCAGCCCCAGAACACCGCTTCCGGCTATTCTTAAGTGCGTATCCCTCCAATGACCAAACCTCTCGCTTAAGCTTATGTACTCCTTTCCGATATTGAAGCCGCCCACATATGCGATTTTATTGTCAATTACCACAATTTTTCTGTGATTCCGGTAATTGACACGAAGCTGCAGCCTTCCCAGAAAAGCCGGAAAGAATTCAGCCGTCTGTATCCCTGTCTTCTCCAGTGTCTTCCAGTAAGCCTTGCCAACACTTCGGCAGCCCATACCGTCAAACCGAATACGGACCTCTACGCCCTCGGCCGCCTTTTTTTTCAGCACCTCCGCAATTCTCTGAAAAAGCACATCATTTCGGATAATATAGTATTGCAGATGGATAAAATGCTCCGCCTGTTCCAAATCACGAAGCAACGCGTCAAATTTCTCATTTCCGTCCGTAAATACATCAATATCATTGTCCGAAAACAGTACGGCGTCTGCCGCCTCCATATTGTACATGACAAGGTCGGTATACCCATCAATTTCCCCGGTATCTCCTTCTTTTTTCCCGCTTTTGAGCCGGAAACGCTGTTCCCGGAGAATTTCTCCCAGATTATCCTCCAGCTCCTTGGCACGAAACATTTTCCTCTTGTTCATGTCCATTCCCAGAAGCAGATAGAAAATAAAGCCGATGCCCGGCAGCAGAAACAGCAAAAGCAGCCATGCCCAGACGCTTTTCGGGTCTTTATGCTCAAAGAAGACGATTATCACGGCAAAAAACATATTCACAAACAGCATACTCCCGAGGATAAGGGTAGCTACTTTCCAGAAGGTTCCTACTGTCTCCATAAAAATAATTTTCCTTTCAATTTAAAACTCACAGACCAAATGCCGCCTTCGGCGTCGCTTGGTTTTCTGCTCGCGTAGTCTATTCCTCGCAAACCCGCACTTCGTGCTCCCTCGGCTGCTTCGCAGCCTGTTTGCTCGTTATCACGGCGAAAACCAAATGCCGCCTTCGGCGTCGCTTGGTTTTCTGCTCGCGTATATTTTACCATAAAATTTGTTGCTTATCCACGGGGGATTGTGTTAGAATAAAGAAATGTAAAACTTGACTCAGGAGGCTTATTATTTATGAAACCGTGGATAATCTTATTAATTGTAATAGCAGTCATTGCCGCCATTATTGCGGTATTATATTTTCTCGGAAAAAAGGCTCAAAAGAAGCAGGCTGAGCAGCAGGAAATGCTGGAAGCAAACAAGCAGACCATCTCCATGCTGATTATCGATAAAAAGAAAATGAAGCTGAAAGACGCCGGGCTGCCACAGATTGTTCTGGATCAGACTCCAAAAGCCCTGCGCGGCTCCAAGCTGCCCATTATCAAGGCAAAAGTCGGTCCTCAGATTATGTCCCTGATTTGCGAGGATAAAATCTTTGATTACGTCCCCGTAAAAAAAGAAGTCAAAGCCGTTGTCAGCGGTATCTACGTTCTGGATGTAAAAGGACTTCACGGAAAGACTGAGATGGCTCCCGTCAAGAAGAGCCGCTTCAAGAGAGCTTTGGAGGCTGCTCAGGAAAAAGCAGGTGCCAAACCCGTCAAATAATCAAAAAAGGAGCACATCCTGCTCCTTTTTTTAATGCATTGCTTCTGCTCTTATACAGATTACGCTCTCACTTAAGATTTCCTCACCTGCAGTCAGGGCATACTCTGTCCGAATCTCCAGGATGTCCTCCTCTGACAGGCAGCTTACACGATACGTTTTCACGCCAAGCTGTACAAGTCCGTAAGGCGTCGCATAATCCGTCACGTGAGTCTTTCCCTGTTCGAATACCATTCTGGCGTTTACAACGCCCTTCTTCGTCAGCTCCAGCACATCGTCCTTTAATTTTATGATATGCTTCACTGTTCCGCTTTCTTCCTCTGGATGCTCCTCATAAAAAAGGTAAATGCTGCTGCCCTTTTCATAATATTCACCGTCTACAACAGTCTCCGTAACTGCCTCGTTCCCGTCTTCGTCCCTTTGCACTCCGCGGACCTTTATCAGTACATCCTTTGTCACCCTAATACTCCTCAATATTGATGGTTTTTGCCGAGAGAATTCCGTACTTAATAATGGAATTGGCAAAACGGACAAATTTTTCAGCCTTATCACTGACATAAAACTGGTATTTGTTGCTTCCCAGCCCCGGGGCTTCTTCATTCAGCAAATCCATGCGCTCCAACATGGATTTCAGTTCAATCGCAGTCTCATACGCCGGATTCACCAGGGTCACCTTCTCTCCCATAATGCGCCCCAGAGTAGAGCGAATCAAAGGATAATGGGTGCACCCCAGAATCAGGGTGTCGATATCAATATCTATAAGCTCAGTCAGGTATCTTCTGGCAATCTCATCTGTCACGGGATCCTCCAGAAGCCCCTCTTCTACCAGCGGGACAAACAACGGGCAGGCTTTTCCGTAAATCGTTACATTCTTATTCAGGTCCTGTATGTATTTGGTGTAAATCTGACTTCCGATAGTCGCCTCTGTAGCGATAACACCAATCCGACCGTTTCTGGTAGCCTCTGCAGCCACCTTTGCCCCGGGCTTTACCACGCCGATAATCGGTATGTCGATGTCCTCTTCCAACGTGTCAAGAGCATAGGCGCTGGCGGTGTTGCAGGCCACTACGATTGTTTTCACCTGAAACGTCCGAAGAAACCGGACAATCTGCTCCGAGAAACGGGTAACCGTCTCCTGCGACTTGCTTCCGTAGGGAACCCTTGCCGTGTCTCCAAAATAAACAATCTTTTCATTGGGAATCTGACGCATGATTTCCCTGGCTACAGTAAGCCCTCCCACGCCGGAGTCAAAAACTCCGATGGGAGCATCCTTCCGCAGCAGTTCTCTGTTAATCTGCATTTTGAACAGCCTCCACTAATGCGCTCAGTTCTGTGAGCAGCCTGCTCCGAAACCGGATGCTTCCCTCTCCGGCGGTTAAGAGTTCCTGAAACAGTGCACTGTCAAACTCCCACTCCCCCGTCACATCCAGCTCTTCTCCATTTGCCTCCCCGCTGATGACCCTCACGGTATCCGGAGTCAACGTCAATTCAGGATAGAGAAGCCCCCACCAGCCGAGTGCTGCACACATTCCTGCAATAATACGAATTCCGTTAAATCTCTTTTTCACGCAATAACCTCACTTTCTCACAGTAGGATTATTGCCTGTATTTAAGAACCTATACCACTTTACTTTTTTGTTTCCTGCCTGTCAAGGCGTATCTGTCTGATGATTGCCTTCTCCTGATTATCAATATGGGTTCTGGCAGCCCAGGCCGCCGTAGCCTTATCCTTCTTCAGAATGCTCTCATAGATAATTCTATGCTCCTCCACCAGATTTTCATGCTGCTTCGTATCTTTAATATATTCAAACCGATAGCGGTACATCTGCTCCGACAGATTGTTCACCAGCTGAATCAGCCGCTGATTGCCGGTAGCCTGAACGATAATGTCATGAAGAGCCACATCCGCCTGGGCAATTTTTTTTGCATCCTTCGTCTTTATCGCTGCCTCAAACCCTATGCAGGCCTGCTTTAACGACTCCAGACCGTCCTCAGTTATACGGTCGCAGGCAAGCTCCACACACAGCGCGTCCAAAGCGCGCCTGACCTCAAGCACGTCATTCATGCTCTTCTCCGTAATCTGTGCTACCTCTGCTCCCCTGCGGGGAATCATCGTTACCAGTCCCTCCAGCTCCAGCTTGCGAATTGCCTCTCTGATTGGCGTACGACTGACCCCCAGTTTGTTTGCCAGATGAATTTCCATCAGTCTCTCACCGGGCTTCAATTCTCCCGTAAGGATTGCCTGTCTGAGCGTATTAAAAACCACATCCCGCAGGGGAAGAAACTCATTCATATCCGCTTGTAAATAATCCTGCATATCTGCTCTGCCTTTCTGCTTCCGGTGTTCAGACCGGTGTAGTCAAAAATATCTGCTTCGCCAATCCGTCCTGTCTCATCTGTTCGTATGCTTTTTTGGCACCTTCCTCATCCGGAAATACGCCAAAAACAGTAGGGCCGCTTCCGCTCATGAGACTGTCCGCCGCTCCCAGTTCTCTCATTCGTTTCTTAATCACCTCAATCACCGGATGCGCCGGTATGGTTACCGTCTCCAGCACATTCTCCATACGTTCCAGGATTCCCTGAAGGCTTCCCTCTCTGATTGCCTCCACCATGCCGTCGATGTCGGGATGGTGCGCAATCCCCTCCGCATCCAGATGCTCATAAACATATTTGGTAGAAACATTGATGTCCGGCTTTGCCACCAAAAGGAATATCTTCGGAACCGGCGGCAATGCCGTCAGTTTTTCTCCGATTCCCTCTGCCAGAGCGGTGCCGCCCATAATACAATAGGGTACATCCGCTCCGATTTTTACCGCTTCCGCCATCAATTCCTCTGTTTTCGCCTCCAGGCCAAACAGTATGTTCATTCCCTTCATAGTTGCAGCCGCGTCCGTACTTCCGCCCGCCATTCCGGCAGCAATGGGAATGTTTTTCTGTAAATGAATGCGCACCCCTTCCCGGATGCCGTATTTTTCCTGCATCAGCTTTGCTGCTTTATAAATCAGGTTATTCTCATCTGTAGGAAGCTCGCCGGAATCCGTGGTGACAATGATTCCACTCTCTGTCTTCTCCATCGTCAGCTCGTCATAAATGCCAACCGTCTGCATAATCATCTTCACCTGATGGTATCCGTTCGGTAATCTGTTCACCACATCCAACCCCAGATTCACCTTTGCATATGCTTTTATCGTATACTGTTCCATAAAAACCCCGCATCATGTATTAGAATGTATTTTGTATACAAGGATTGTACTAAATTATATACAA
>JBJEJG010000219.1:0-6245 GCA_051877795.1 Acetatifactor sp. | reverse complement strand
AGCGTTTTTTATTTCATAGGAAAGGCATTTACTTTCACATGTTAATATAACAAGGTCTTTCCTATGAAATAAAAAAACAGGTGAATCTCTCACCTGTCCTTACATAGTCATAATCTCATAGTCGTACTTTATGTATCTGTCCTACATTCTGCAAAAACTATTTCCAGAGTTTACCGTTGGCTCCTTCGCCAGCAAATATTTGCTATTACTACTCTTTATTGACCGTTTCACAAGTGATATTTCTTACAGCCGGAAAAGGATGTTCCGTCTCCGGTTCAACTTATAAAATTTGAGCTTCTAACTCAATCAATAACGTGGCTCCTTCACCACAATCGGCAGCTGCCCCGCCTGTCCGTATGGGCTTAACCAGAAAAAATGGTGGGCAAATATTTGCATGAAAACATTTTTGCATTCATGTGATTTTGAGTATAGCACACTCCTTTTTAAAATGCAAGAAAATTTAAAGGCTGCCACCCTGCAATTTCCCCTGCAGAAGCGGCAGCCTATCCTGCTACCTATATAAACGGTATCCTAAAGCACTCTTATCTTATAATTTCTTTCTCCCTGCATAGGCAAGCACAATGCAGCCTGCGCTAAGAATCAGAACAAGAGCAGCTACATTACTGTGGTCGCCGGTATCTGTGCTTTCAACCTTCTTGGAAGCATCGGACGTTGAAGTAGACTGTGAATTGTTGTTCGGCTTCACTTCCGCCTTATCCTTATCCGGTTTCTTCTCCGGCTCCTTTTCCGTCTCCTCTTCGGTATCCTGTTCCGTCTCCTCCTCGGTTTCCGTCTCCTCTGGTGCCGGGTTGAACACAATCTCTGCCGTCTTCTCTACCTTCTCTCCAGCTTCCGGAAGTGCTTCGGTTCCGCTGTATAATTCTGCCGAAACAATCTCAAATGCTGCGGTCTCTCCATCCGCCTCATCCTTTGCAGTAAAGGTAAGCGTTACCAGTTCACCGCCCTCACTGCTACTCTCTTTCGATGCCCACGCATAGGAAACGCCTGTCTTGCCATCTTCGGTATACACAGGATTCACATCCTCAGCATCCCAGAGATTTCCCTCCGTCTCATCGGATAAAGTCAGCAGTTCATCGTCATAGAATACCACCACACGGCCGCTGGACAATTCTTTGTTCTCCGCCAGTTCCAGTGTAAGCGTCACTGTTTTCCCGGATGACTCCACATCCGCATTTATCACATCGCCCTCCGCTGCCGCTGCAGGCACAGTGCCTGCAAGCAGCATACCGGAAAACAAAAGGGCGCTTATCATTTTCTTACTTCGTTTCATGAATCCGTCACTCCTTTCTATCTTCCTGTAACCGGACGATCCATCTGGGGAGCCTCTGTCAAAAGCTCCATTGACTCAAACTCCCGGTCTCCTCTAAGTTCTTCCACACGCTTCGCTGCGGTAGAATCCTGTCCCGCTGCTGCACCAGCCTGATAAAGACCGGATACCGGCCATACCCCGGACGGGAAGCTTCCCAGTTCGTAAGCAGCCACGGAATAGCCCTCTGCTGTGGAGGTGTCCTTCAGAGCATAGGTTACAACCTCACTGCTGCCATCTGCAAACATATTCCAGAACAGATAATCGGTTGATGCATCATAGCAAAGGGAATTGAAATACCAGCCCCCATTGGTACTGATACCGGTATTGCCTACCTCTGTCACATACATTCCTAAATTGAGTACATATTCAAAAGTATAAAGCGTTCCGTTTTCCGTTACCAGATATACAACGTCATCATAATACGGATTTCCTTCTGCATCGGAAATAACGTAGATTCCTGCATCTGCCACACCTACAATATAGCCGTCCAGCTTGCTTGTCAGATTCAGATAGCCGCCGCTCTCCCCGGTTGAACCATCAATGAGCTGCAGGTACGGACCATAGGAAGCCCAGATTACATCCAGTGCTACACTGTAGGTCATATCCGTACACCACATCAGTTCGCCCTGCAGCAGAGTTGCACTGTAGCCGTCTGCCGGGTCAACCAGATAAAGGTCAGAAGCCTGTGTAGAACTGTCTCCGCAAGTAGCAGCAATCACTTTACCGTCCGCTCTCATTACCGCCGACATATAATCCTTATCCTGTGCATCAGAAAGCTTCGTGTAATTCGGAAGCGCTCCTGTATTAAAGGTGGACCAGTATACCTGTCCTTCCTCATCCCACAGAATTCCGTTGAGATCTACGTCAATCGCCTCTACCGTCACATTGCAGGAAGCCGTAAGCTCTGCTCCGGATGCATCCTTTGCATCTGCCGTAGCAGTAATGACTGCCGTACCGGCTGCCACTGCAGTGATGATTCCGTTTGCATCAACGGTTGCCACCTGCTCATCGGAGGAGGTCCAGGTAACGGTATCCGGCACTACAGTAACCGGCGCTACCGTTGCAGTAAGCTGTTTGGTGCCTCCCTTAATCATGGTAAGCTCTGTCTGATCCAGTGTGATACCTGTTGCAATAGCGGTATCCGGTTCACCGGATTTGTTCACACGGTATGTCGTATAATTTCCGGCATAGTCCAGCACTTTTACATAGAAGACATCTGTCGGATAATCAATTGTAAGTGTGGTTTCTACCCCTGCCTCTGTCTGATTCACATCCCAGGAGCCAAACTTTGTTTTCTTGTCATGCTCATATACAGCTACTGCCGCCACATAACGGTTATCGGAAACGGTAAGCTGCAGCTTGTTATCCCCAAGATCGCTCATGCTTCCGGTTACAACCGGCGCTGTATTATCAATTGCCATCGGTACGGTCCAGGTTAAGCCCGTTCCATCCAGTTCGCTCACTTCTTTATCATCATAGTAAGCCGGAACTGCAGTAACGGAAATATTTACCATCGTTCCCTCCGGCAGCGGATTTCCTTCTGCGTCCGTTGCTTTCCAGTTCAAAGAAGCGCTGTACTTGGTGTTGGTCCAGGTTGCCTGATTTGCATAGTAGTACTCTGCAATCTGGCTTCCGATATTTGCAATATAGTAAGTCTCACCGCTCTCCACGTCGGTAATGGTAACCATCACACGGGATGCATTACGGATCAGTGAATAGTTCACGGTTGCAACAGCATCGCCCGAAACTGAGGACATCGCATTCCGATCCGGGATGTAAGCCGTATCTCCTACGCTTGAGAACATATTAGAAAGATAGTAGTACTTAGAAGAATCTCCCGCATAGGTGAAGGTCAGATACTGGGTAGGATTGAATACCACCTGGTTATTCGCATTTACAGAAGAATAATACGGATACTCCCACTCGCTTCCGTTGTTCATATACTCCAGCAGATCAAACGGCTCATACATGGAAGAATCGCCCCAGCAGCCATAGAATGCCAGCATCGGAACAGACAAATCCACGGTGCCCTTGAGATAAATAAATCCATCTACATACATACCGCTTGCAAAGTTTGCCAGATATGCTTTATCTTCCTCAGACAAAGTAACCTTGACAGTTACCGTCGTGCAGTCTTCTACTACAACCATCTTTTCTGCCGTTCTTACTGCACTTCCCTCTGTCTCTAACTGAACAAGGAATTCATGTACATCGGCAGTATCCACCACACCGTCACTGTTAAAGTCAAAATCCTGCCAATAGCTGTCCACAACAGCCAGACTCACAGAACCGTTGACATAGGAAAGTAACGTTCTGGCATCTTCTTTATCCGTCTTTCCGTCCTTATTGATATCGTAAAGAGAACTCTGACCGTTGGAGCTTATCTCCACAGAAGGATTCAGCTTGTGGGAATAGCCAGCAATAAAGGTCTCATCCAGCAACTCCTCAGTCAGTATGGAGCTGTCTGTCGTATAGAACTGCGGTACATCCGACATATTATACACATCAAAGCTGAACTCATACACACCCGTTTTCTGCGGATCGTCTCCCAGTTCCACCTTTACTTTACCATCGTTTCCATCCTTATTTCCTACTAAGATATAAGCAGGAGATGTGGTTGCTTTTTCCACATTCGCAAGACCGGCTCCCTGATTTCTCGGAGAATACTCTGCTTCCACTTCCGGATCTGTCAGCGGAACGGCAGTACTCATTAAAAGAGACTGGGAAAGAGTCCGAATGGAAAGTCCCGTCTTCTCTGACAGGTTGTTTTCCTTAATATACTGTGCCATCAGTGCACTCATACCGGCTACGCTCGGTGCAGCCATGGACGTACCGCTCATCTGACCATACTGCCCGTCTGTCAGTGTGGAATAAATATTTCCACCCGGCGCCGTAATTTCCGGCTTTAACTCCAGACTTCCCGGAACACCCCAGGAAGAGAAATCACTCATGGTATAGCCGTCCGCAACATCGTACTGTGTTGTTATTTTATTTGCAACTGTAATCTTTCCGGTATATGTTCCGTTACTCTGCGCAACGGACTGCTTCACGATTGCTGCCGCATCTGCTTTGCTGATAAATGCCGCCGGAATTGAAGCACCGGAATCACTTAAGCTCATATTGACAAGTGCGCCATCCTGATTGTCATAAACAATCACTGCCAACGCTCCTGCCGCTGCTGCATTTGCATGCTTCACTGAGAAATAATTCACTCCACGGGAAACAAGAACAATCTTTCCAGCCACATCCAGTCCTGCATAATCTTCTGCCTCTCCATAGCCGGCGATCAGCACATAGTCATACTCTGTCCCGCCCCCGTTTGCAGTATCAAGCGTGGTAAATGCCGGAATTGCTCCACCATCCCCAGCATCCGCAAAACTTACCGCAAGAGTACCGTCAAAGGTAAGTGGAGCCGGACCGGTATAACCGGAGTTGTTCGCACTTGCCACCGTAAACGCATTCGTATAGGATCCTGGAGATCCCACCGTATCCAGATTCACATCGTCTGCAATGTTTGCTCCATATAAGCTGGAGTCAGACCATGCACCGGCATTTCCGGCAGAAATGCTGACAACAACACTGCTGCCGCAGAGCTTGTCCATAATCTCATTAATGTATGCCTGGCTCGCAGCAGATTCTCCTGCGCTGGAGGAACCAAGGCTTAAGTTAATGGCATCCGCTCCCAGAAGAATTGCATCCTCAATTGCTGCCATATAATCATCGGTATAGGCACCGCCGCCTGTTCCGAATACCTTCATGGTAATGAGCTGCGCATCCGGTGCAATACCAACCACACCGTTTTCCTGCTTCGCATATGTATTATTACCAGCGGGAACATACAGATTCGCACATGCGATACCGGATACATGTGTACCGTGGTCTCCCTCACCGTCATTATCATGGGTAATATCCAGATTCTGATCCACATAGTTGAATGCAAACGGGATTTTATCGTTCACATACAGCTTATCTGCATCCAGTCCGGAATACATGGCAGATGCATTCAGATTCGAAAGCACCGCCCCGATTTCTTCCTTTGTAAGAAGGTCATAAGTGCTTACTGCCACGCCTTCTTTCTCTGCGGTCTCGGCAAGACCATAGTCAAATGCATCTCCGTCAAAAGAAGGATGATCCGAATCAATACCGGTATCGATGATTGCGATACGCTGTCCCGCTCCGGTATAGCCGCTGTTCCAGGTCGCATAGCTTCCCACCATGTCACCTGCTGTAATTGTATTGGGATCCGCAGTCTCCTGCACATCATAAACAGGAACAATATAAACCTCTGCGACACCATCCACCTCACGGATTGCCTCAATGTCGCCATAGGCTACATTTGCAGACACCGCATTGGTAAGAATCGAAAAATTATAGCGGACATCCAGCCGATTCCCCCCCAACGCTTCTTTCTGAATCTCTTCTACAACAGTCTCCTGTTCTTTTTCAATCTGACTGGACAGTCTCATCGCATCGTCATTGACCGACAAACCGTCCATCTCATATCCGGCATCAATCACTGCCTCGTCTTCCAGCACGATGAATACACGTACCTGCTCATCCGCTGCATACGCGGGCTCCTCCTCGGGAACCTCCTCTGCGCCAACTGGCAGACCGGACAATTCCTCGTCCTCTACTTCTTCCACAACAAAATCAGCTCCGGTTTCAGCCGCTTCTGCTGTCTCCGCAGCTTCTGTTGCATCGGCTGCTTCCGTTGTATTGGCATCTTCCGTTGTATCTGCCAATACAGCCCCTGCACTTCCAAGGGTCATGCAGCTCACCAGCAGCAATGCCAATGCTGATTTTTTCCAGTTATGCTTTTTCATAACCTTCTGCTCCTCCTCTTTTTAATTTCTTATAATATAGGCGTTTGCGAAACGCCGCAAGCCGCATAAATACGGCATTTTTTGTTGCTAAA
>JBJEJG010000218.1:3099-31365 GCA_051877795.1 Acetatifactor sp. | reverse complement strand
ACAACTTTTTTATGTTTCTTTTCAGCAAATTATCTGATATAATCCAATATAATGTCCTGACAGAAAATGGACATTATTCACGTTTTGTTTTGGCCATTTTTTTACTGATAATAGAAATATTATTTCACTTATATTCATAAAAGAAAGGAATCTGCCATGGCTTTCGATGGTGTTACAATAGCAAATGTTGTTTCCGAACTGAAAAGGGAACTGGTTGGCGGACGTCTGTACAAGATTGCCCAGCCCGAGGAGGACGAACTGCTGCTTACGGTGAAACAGCCCACCGGGCAAAAACGACTTTTTATTTCTGCAGGCGCTTCCCTTCCGTTGATTTATCTGACCGATTCCAACAAGCCCAGTCCCATGACTGCACCAAACTTCTGCATGCTGCTCCGAAAGCATCTGCAAAACGGGCGCATAACGGATATCACGCAGCCGGGGTTGGAACGCATTGTCCATATCCGGATAGAGCATCTGGACGAAATGGGAGATTTGCGTCACAAAACTCTTGTAGTGGAAATCATGGGCAAGCACAGCAACATTATCTTCTGCAATGACGACAACATAATTATTGACAGTATTAAGCGCATCTCTGCCGCCGTGTCCTCCGTCCGTGAGGTGCTTCCCGGAAAGCCTTATTTTGTAGCACACACCCAGGACAAGCTGGATGCCCTGTCCGTAGAATATGATACCTTCCAGAAGGCATTATCTTCCAAACCTCAACCTGCTTTCAAGGCTCTCTACGGAAGCTTTACGGGTATCTCTCCAATTCTTGCCCAGGAGCTATGCTTTGAGGCTGACATTGATGGCGAACGCCCGACCGCTGCCTTATCGGAAAAAGATTATCATGCTCTCTACGAAGCACTTTCCAACATGGCAGCCGCTGTTCGGGAAGAACGCTTTACTCCGAATATCGCCTACACCGCAGGTAAACCGGTAGAATTTTGTGCCTTGCCGCTGTACCTGTACGGCTTCAAATTTACAGACGGGGCACATGGTCGTCAGGACACGCTCAACGCAGACACTCCCGGTTTTGCTGAAGCCGGTTCCGTATGTGGGTCTTCCGAAAACGTTGCAGCACCCGGTGTCTCCGGTGACTACACCGTCACCTATGCCTCAATGTCCTCACTATTAGAGAACTATTATGCCGAAAAGAATGCAATCACGCGCATCCGCCAGAAATCCTCAGACCTGCGAAGAATCGTGCAGACTGCTTTGGAGCGCAATGTAAAAAAATATGATTTACAGCTGCGCCAGATGAAGGACACTGAGAAAAGAGATACCTACCGAATTTATGGAGAGCTTCTGAACACCTACGGCTACAGTGCCCAGCCGGGTGCAAAATCATTGGAAGCGTTGAACTATTATACAAACGAGACAATCACCATTCCTCTCGACCCGACTCTCACAGCAACAGAAAATGCGAAAAAATATTTTGAAAAATATGGCAAGCTGAAGCGTACCTATGAGGCACTGTCCCAACTGACCGAAGAGGTCAAGGCAGAGATTGACCATCTGGAATCCATCTCCAACGCATTGGACATTGCCCTCCATGAGGAAGACCTGGCGGAAATTAAGGAAGAACTCACCGAGAGCGGCTACATCCGGAGAAAAGGTGGTGCAAAGAAGCAGAAAATCACCAGCAAGCCTTTCCATTATATCAGCAGCGACGGCTTTCATATGTATGTGGGAAAAAATAATTACCAGAACGATGAGCTGACCTTCAAATTTGCCACCGGAAATGACTGGTGGTTCCACGCAAAAAAGCTGCCCGGCTCCCATGTGCTGGTAAAGCTGGGGAATGCAGAGGAGCTTCCGGATCGTACCTTTGAAGAAGCGGCACGGCTGGCAGCCTACTATTCCAAAGGTCGCGAACAGGAAAAAATAGAAATCGACTATATCCAGAAGAAGCATGTCAAGAAGCCTGCCGGTGCAAAGCCCGGCTTCGTGGTCTACTACACCAATTATTCCATGGCAATCGACAGCGACATTTCGGGAATACAGATTGTTTCAGAATAGAAACGCACACCAGTCGCACACACCACAAAAACTCCTGTGCTTTTGGACAAAAACCATTCGCACAGGAGTCTTTTTATGAATCATCTCTCACACGATATTCTTTTTTCTTTTCTTCCCGCAGAATCCGCTGAATCGTCTTTTCCGACAGGAAATAGCTCTCTGCCAGTTTCCTGCAGTCCTTTCCGGCTTTCCAGTCACCGTAAATCCTTTCATTGCGTTCCTGCAGTTCCGATTTAATCCGAGTACCCTCTCCCCACTCTTTCCGCGTTCCGCTTCTTCTGGGAATGTAGACAGCCTGTCCCTCCAGGTACTCCTGCAGTGTTTCAATTAATTCGCGCGGCAAAACCTCTTCCGCTCTTATATAGCCCATAGCGCCCTCCTAAATTCAAAAAACTCTTAGGAATAGCACACGGCTATGTCAATTCTTTTCCATTGCACAGCCGTTGCTATGCGGCGATAACATATTTTCTCATAAAAGTTCCTCCTTTTTATTTGCCATCCACAATTTCCAACCTGTTGCGTTTGAAAATCTCCCGATTCCTGCCATAGCGTTCCGCCAGCTCTCCATCATTGTCCAGTAAGGCCTGATACTCTTCATGAGGTATGGAATCCGGTCTGCGTCTCTCATACAAAGTTACATTCAAAGTGTGTTTGCATTTTTTGCACTGATAAATCAGCCATACATCAATACGGTTCCCATTTGCATTGACCCGAAAACGCCCTGTGTTCACAAATACGGCCTTTCCTCTGCAGCCGGAGCATCTCTTTATCACCCGGCAGGAACCGCTCTCTTTTCTATCACTCTCTTTTTTTCTATCTGAATAGCTCATTTTGCATCTCCCTGTCATTTTCCGGAAATGCAGAAGCTATCACATACTTTTTTCAGTTTTTATTTGCAATAGCCCCTGCTATGCAAAATGAACGGATGCAGTCATTCTCAGCTTTCTCCTTTCGCCACAATTTCTCTCATTGTAACAAAAAGAGCTTGCAATCCTCCACCTCAAACTTTTTTCTCCAAATTTTTGCGCCGTTGTATTAGTGCGCCACTTTCCAATTCAACATACAAATTTTGCTTGCCTGAACACACGGCTACTGCATTGTTTTCGGTCGACGATACTAACGCATCAACCGGCACTTCTTTGCCACCTTTACCAAAAGATAACCCTTGGGGAATCCCCTGAGTTCCGTCTCCGACACGCCCCTGAACAGAATCAGCAATACAAAATAAACCATAGCGCCTACCAGAATCGCCGGAATCACCGAAATGCTGGGGGATGCTGTCAAAAGAAGCAAGCCCTCATAGACCGCCCAGGCAATTGCTCCCATGAACACAGATGCGAGCCCCGGAATCAAAAAGGTCTTTACGATTTCCTGCCTGTACCCGGTAGCCCTCCGCACCGCTGCCTGGTTCAGCACGCAAATCAAACCGGAATACAACGTATTTGCAATGGCGATAGCATATAAATCAAGGTCGGTAAAGAGAAGCAGCAAAACTGCTGCCACAGTCTGTACCACCAGAGCAATTCCCGCATTGATAATAGGTACATTCAGCTTGCCAAGTCCCTGCAGAATCTGGTTGTTCAGCGTGGACAGTGCGTAAAAAATCACGGACAACGACAGCGTCATCAAAAGCTTTGTCGCCAGGTCCTCCGCCTCGGCAGTATTGGAAAACAGCAGACCCGTCACAGGTCTTGCAAGCACAAACAACCCTACTGCACAGGGAATGGAAATAATCATGGTCGTTTTAATGGCCACTCCTATTTTTTCCTTTGCTCCATCGATATCCCTTGCAGCCACATACTGCGCCACCGTGGGAATCATGGCAGCCGCCATGGCAGAGGCAAAGGCAATGGGAATATTGGAAATGGTAAGTGCCTGGCCGGAAAACACGCCATAGCGCGCATAAAAATCAACCGAATCAAGGTTCTTCCACTCCGGCAGCAGCTTCGTGTAAAGACTGTTATTGACTGTGCTGCACAGGTTATAAACCGCAGTGCTCAAAATAAAAGGAGTCACCACTCTGGTAATCATTTTGAAAAGCGAACCGTAGGAGTCCACTTCCTGATGTCTGTCGCGCCGGATTCGTCTTTGAATAATTCCACGGTTCAGCCCGTAAATGCCCAGCATGAACAAAAGAGCTATCAGGACACCGGCTCCCGTACCCATGGCGCTTCCGATGGCACCTCTGCTGGCACGTTCCACCTGAGCCGCTGACTCTTCCGGCATCTCCAGGCTTCCGAAGGCACTCCGAATCAGCAGATAGGCGGCACCCACACTGACAATCGCATTGGCAATCTGCTCCAGTATCTGGGAAACCGAAGTCTGCGCCATGCTCTTGTGCGCCTGAAAATATCCTCTCAGGACTCCCAAAATACCGTAGATGAAAATAGTGGGGGCAAACACACGCAAAACCGGCACCGCTCCGCCATCCAGAAAAAGCCCCGCCCCAAAAAACAGAAAAAGGCTCGCAGCTCCCCCCACCACCATAACATAGACGAGCGCACACTTGAACAACCGGTGCGCATTCCGATACTCCTTTACCCCCAGCTTCTGTGCAATGACTTTGGAAATTGCTGCAGGTATGCTGTAGGAGGAAATCAGCAAAATAATCGTGTAATAATTATAGGCAGACTGATAATATCCCAGTCCAAGGTCCCCGATGACACGATGTAAAGGGCTCCTGTAAAGGAGCCCTATGATTCTGCTGATGATTCCGGCTGCCGCCAGAATCCCCGCCTGCATGATGAAGTTGTTCTTTTTGTTCTCGCTTCCCATACAAGTTCTATCCAATCAGCCAGTCATACATTTCCTGATATTTTTTTGCAGAGACATTCCAGGAGAAATCTGCTGCCATTGCTCTGTCTATCAGTTTGTTCCACTCGCGCTTCTTATCATAATAGATATGCTCGGCATAGCGGATTGTATTCAGCATTTCGTGTGCATTGTAATTATGGAAGCTGAAGCCTGTTCCCGTACTTTCGTATTCGTTATAGGGCTGCACGGTATCCTTCAGACCGCCCGTCTCACGCACAATAGGAATCGTACCGTAGCGAAGTGCCATCAGCTGGCTAAGTCCGCAGGGCTCGAACAGGGACGGCATCAGGAAGGCATCGCAGGACGCATAAATCTTGTGGGACAGCGCATCGGAATAATAGATATTTGCCGAAACCTTATCGCCATACTTCCAGTCAAAATGACGGAACATGTTCTCATAACGCTCCTCACCGGTTCCGAGCACCACCAGCTGAATATCATCCTGACAAAGTTCATCCATGACATAGGCAATTAAATCGAGACCCTTCTGATCCGTCAGTCTGGAAACGATACCTATCATCATCTTTCTCTCATCCTGCCGCAATCCCAGTTCCTGCTGCAGCGCCTTCTTGTTCTTTACCTTTTCCTTGCGGAAGTTCACCGCATTGTAAGGCTTCACAATATACTTATCCGTCTCCGGATTAAAGTCAGTGTAATCAATACCGTTGACAATTCCTCTCAAATCGCCGCTTCTCGCGCGAAGCAGACCATCCAGCCCCTCACCGTAAAAAGGCGTTTTGATTTCCTCCGCATAGGTGTTGCTGACCGTAGTCACGGCATCTGCATAGACGATGCCACCCTTTAAGAGGTTGGCATCCTTATAAGCCTCCAGCTTGTCAGATGTAAAATAATGCGCGGGCAGTCCCGTAATCCCCTGAACAGTCCTGATATCCCACTTTCCCTGGAATTTCAGGTTATGAATGGTAATGACGGACTTTATGCCGCGGTAAAAGTCTCCCTCATGAAACCGCTCCTTCAGATAGACAGGAATCAGGCCTGTCTGCCAGTCATGGCAGTGTATAATATCAGGTCGGAAACCAATCACCGGAAGAGTGGAAAGCACAGCCTTGCAGAAGAAAGCATAACGCTCAATCTCCCATTTCGGATCATCGCCATAAGGCTTTTCACCATTAAAATAATACTCATTATCGATAAAATAGTAATGTACTCCGTCTGTCTCAGCCTCCAATACCCCCACGTATTGCCGCTTCCAGTCATAATCCATGTAGAAGTGAGTCACATACCGCATTTTATCCTTCATTTCCTGTTTCATGCAGACATATTTCGGGATGATAACTCTGACATCAAAATACTGCTTGTCGATGCATTTCGGCAGGGAACCTACAACATCGGCGAGTCCGCCGGTCTTGATAAAAGGCACTCCCTCTGATGCCGCAAATAAAATCTTTTTCATTGGCAACCCTCCACCCATTGTCTTTGTCAAAAGCTATCTTGATTATACAACAATATCCGTTTTGTGGAAAGTATTTCTTTTCATAGGATTATTCACGGTAAGACAATCTGATTCTGTCAGCAATCAAGGCGATAAACTCCGAATTGGTAGGTTTCCCCTTTCCTGTATCGATAGTATAGCCGAACAGGGCGTCCAGCGTCTCCATACGCCCTCTGCTCCATGCTACCTCTATGGCATGGCGAATAGCACGCTCTACGCGGCTGGGCGTTGTCTGAAACCGCTTTGCGATGGTAGGATAAAGTATTTTTGTGATGGAGCTGATCATCCCCTGATCCTCCACCGACATCATAATCGCCTCCCTGAGGTACTGATACCCCTTTATATGTGCCGGAACGCCAATCTCATGTATCATATCTGTGACATCCTGCTCCAGATTCCTTTGAACCGCCTCCGTTTTCCTGACCTCGGCTGCGGCCACTCCCTTTTCCTTCACCTTTTGGGAAGGTACTGTTATCATAATCTGGAACTCCTTGTCACCGTTCATCAAATCTCCCAGAATCTTGTATATTTTTTCATTATCTTTTGCAGTCTGAATGTTTAACTGTTCCATTAAACTACCTCCATACCCAAATTTCGCAGCGTATTGCCGTCCAAACACCGACACTGACGTTGCATAATGTCTAAAATAATACTTTCACATTATAAAAGAGAAATGTTTGCTACAGCAACTCCAACTGACCGCGCGTTTCCCGTTCTTACGCCAAAAAAATACGCAAAGCCCTCCGTCTCTGCGTACTTTTACATTTTTCCGTATAACAATCTATAATTCTCTGATTTTCTGTCTGATATCCAGAATCATTCCGGGAGGAACACTGAGCTCATCAATCTCCATCCGCAGAAACTCCGCTGTCAGCTTCCTGTCGGCCGCAAGTTCTCCGCAGATGCCAATCTTAATCCCCGCTCTGTGAGCACTTTTTGCCGCCAGTTCAATCAGCCGAAGTACCGCCTTGTGCTCCGGATCCTCAAACTGCTCCAGCATTTCATTCTGCCTGTCCAGTGCAAGAGTATATTGCGTTAAATCATTGGTACCCACACTGAAAAAATCCACTTCTTCTGCCAGTTCTTCACTGAGTATGGCTGCAGCAGGCGTCTCAATCATAATACCCACAGGAACCTTTTTGGCAAAAGGTATTCCTTCTCTTTCCAGCTCTGCCTTCGCCTCGTTTTCAAGCTGTTTCAGCCGGCGGAGCTCCGTCACGGAAGTAATCATTGGATACATGATAGCAAGGTTTCCGTATCTGCCCGCCCGGTACAGCGCCTTAAGCTGCGTGCGAAAAAGCTCAGGCCGTGTCAGGCCCAGTCTGACTGCCCGAAGCCCCAATGCCGGATTTTCCTCCTTTTTCAGCCCAAGCCAGGCCGCCTGCTTGTCGGCACCAATGTCAAAGGTCCGGATGATGACCTCTTTCCCCTCCATCCGCTCCAGCACCTGTCTGTAGGTATCTGTCAGCAATTCTTCATCCGGCTCACTGTCCCTTTCCAGATAGAGCAGCTCACTGCGGAACAGGCCGATTCCCCCCGCATCGTTGGCAGCTGCCAATTCCACATCAGCCAGATTTCCCGCATTGGCATAGACCTTCATCGTCTGCCCGCCTTTTGTGACATCCGCCTTTCCCTTCAACTGCTTCAGCAATATCTTATGACGGTCGGATTCCGCTTTCTTATGCTCCATGAGCTTTCTCGTTTCTTCGTCCGGCTCAATGTAAAGCACGCCGGAGGTACCGTCAATGACAGCCTCCTTCCCGTCATACAGGTCAACCAGACCTTCGCCGAGATTCAGCAGCGCAGGCACTCCCATACTCCGTGCAAGGATTGCCGTGTGGGAATGGATGCTTCCTCTGCTTAGTGCAAACCCCAGTACCCTGTCCCGTTTTAACTGCACTGTCTCGCTGGGCAGCAAATCCTCTGCTGCAAGAATAAAAGGCTCCTCAGGGAATTCCCTCCTGTTCCGGTTTCCCGTCAGAATTCTGATAATACGGCTTGTGATGTCCAGGACATCCTGTGCACGCTCCCTGATATAGGCATCTTTCACTGAGCCAAGCATCTGAGCCGTATTGTCACCCGTAACTCTCACGGCATATTCTACATTCATATGCAGCTGCTCAACCATCTGGCGCACAGAAGTCACATATTTATCATCCTCCAGCAACATCCTTTGTATCTGAAAAATGACCGCATTGGCCTCGCCCACTGTCTTTCTGCTTTCCTCATAAAGCCGGTCCAGCTGCTCTCCCGCCTCCGTGCGTGCCCTGTCAAAACGCAGAAGCTCCTCCTGACAGTTTTCCACAGGTCGGCGCACTACATCCCTGCTGTCTCCGGCATAAAAAAACAGCCTGCCCATACAAATATCACGAAACACACTTTTCCCCTGTAGTATAACCATAGAATGCTACCTTTCTTGCACAAGCTGAGCCTGTTGCGCTTTTCCGCAGCTACCCTCTCTGCTCTTTGCTTTCTTACTCGCAAACCCGCGCTTCGCGCTCTCCCGTCCGCTGCGCTCGTTATCGCGGCGAAAACCAAATGCCGCATTCTGCGTCGTCTGGTTTTCCGCACGCGTATATTATATCATTCCCAGTCCTTCTTTGGAACCCAAACCTTGACAATCCCCGAGAACAAGGGCAAAATAGATTTATACTTTTTCAGGGGAATGTGACGGTAAATGAAGCAGCTGAACGAAGATATCAAAAACGGAAATTTCAAACAGGTCTATCTTCTCTACGGCGAGGAGCGCTATCTGCGCAGACAGTACAGAGAACGTCTGCAAAAAGCACTTTGCGCCGAGGGTGACACGATGAACACACACTTTTACGAGGGAAAGGATTTTTCCGTAGGTGAGGTCATCGACCTTGCGGAGACACTGCCTTTTCTTGCGGAGCGCCGCGTCATTTTCATCACGGACAGCGGACTTTTCAAGTCCGGCGGGGAGAAAATGGCGGAATACCTTGCCGCACCAAATGAGACAACCTTCTTTGTCTTTACGGAAAGTGAGGTGGATAAGCGCAGCAAACTCTACAAAGCGGTTACGTCAAAGGGCTACGCCGCCGAGTTCGCCGTGCAGGATGAAGCTACCCTGAAGCGCTGGATTGCAGGAGTGTTGTCAAGGGATGGGAAAAAAATTGCCGAAAATACGGTGCAGCTTCTGCTCTCCAAGACCGGCACCGACATGGAAAACATTCAGTCCGAACTGGAAAAACTGATGTGCTATTGTATGGACAGAGAGATTATTACTGAGGAGGATGTGGAAGCCATCTGCAGCACCCGCGTCAGCAACCATATTTTCGACATGATTAACGCCATTGCCGACAACCAGCAGAAAAAGGCGTTGGAACTTTATTATGACCTATTGGCACTGAAGGAGCCGCCCATGCGCATTCTGTTTCTGATTGCAAGGCAGTGTAATATGCTTCTTCAGGCAAAAGAATTAAAATCAAAGGGATATGACAACCGCACGATTGGCACAAAGATAGGGGTTCCGCCCTTTATCGCCGGGAAGTACCTGAATCAGGCTTCCCGGTTCAAAACCTCCACCCTGCGCAATGCCGTAAAACAGTGCGTCGAGGCAGAAACAGCTGTAAAGAGCGGTCGTATGAACGATATGATGAGCGTTGAAATTCTGATTTTGTCAGTATTTTCCTCATAAAAAAGCGGCAGAATTTTTATTTTCTCTCTGCAATCGTATGCAAGGCATCCTTTATAGCCGCCTTAACCTTCTCATCCTGCTCCTTTGCCGCTCTGTGCTGCAAATAGGTCTTTGCATACTCGGTTCCAATCTCACCCAATGCCTTTGCTGCAGCAGCACGAACCTCGGGCGCATTGCTGTCAATCATGCCCGCAATGCTGTTGACGCTGTCCTCGTCCTTCACTGTTGCCAGCGCATTAAGAGCAGCCACCACTACTTCTGACTCAGCAGCTCCCAGAAATTTGATGATTTTTGCCGATTTCTTCTTTTCGGCAAGCTTTTGGATTTTTTCAATTGTACGGTTAGAATCCATACTTATACGCCTTCTTTCTCTGTCGTAATCCCAACGACTGTATTTATCCTTATAACCATACCACTCCAAAATTGTTGATGCAATGTTGCTCTTGTAAAACTTTTATTAAATTTTTATAACCCGGATCAGCACCATATACACAGCAGTTCCGACAATGATACTGATAAATGTATTGTGCTTCCATTTGTAACTTATGGCTACCACCAGAACCGCAATCATTCCCGGAATACCTTCCCCTGCCAAATTGCTTTTCGCATTTCGCAGACAATATACAATCAAAACCGCCATGATTGCTGACGGCAGAATTGCACCGAGTCGGTTCAGCCATTCGGGCATCCTGCGTTCTCCGGAAAAGAGCAAAAACGGCAATGCGCGAAGCCCAAATGTAACAGCCGCCGCTACCAGAATCGCAGCCAGAATATATCCTCTCATTTGCTCTCCACCACCCTTCCGCTTCTACGGCTGTTATACAAAACCAGAATTGCCGAAACAATGATAAGTGCCGGAAGCATAAAGCGGCTCTCCCCAAAGACAAGCAGACAAATGATTCCGACTGCAATTCCCGACAGTGCAGGCAAATGGGTATCCGCTTTTTCCCACTGATCGATAAAGATAATCACAAACAAAGCAGTCATACAGAAATCAATACCCTCTATCGAAAACGGAATCAGCTGTCCGAGAGCGCCTCCGACTACCGTTCCTACCATCCAATAGCATCTGGAGAGAAGTGCAACCCGGAACATTATCTGCTGTTTTTCATCCTCCTTAAGCTCCAGCGTACAGTTGACAGCATAGGTTTCATCCGTCATGGTATGTATCATGTAAAGCTTGCGCCGCCCCATCTTTCCAAACTCATCAACAAATGTCAGACTGTAAAAGGCCTGCCTGCTGTTCATAAAAAAAGCAGTCAGAGCAACCGTCAGCAAAGAAGCTCCGGCAGAAAGCAGCGTTGTCAGAACAAACTGAAAAGCACCGGTGTAAACGGTCAGACTGGCAAACAACGATTCATACCACCGAAAACCCGCCTCTTCCATCAAAATACCATATGCCATGCTCACGAACAGATAGCTGCACATGATAGGAACTGATTTTACAAATGCATATCGAAATAATTCTTTCTTGCTCATATATTTTCCTCTTATGAAAATAGCCCACCCCGAAAAGTTTTTCTGTAATAGTTTCCAGCTTAGCTCAAAGCAGAGAATCTATCTGATTCAAAAATGCAGTAAATTGTTTTCTGAATAATATAGCTGCTACAGTGCTTTCTCTTCTGTCACTCTTCCCGCCTGTCACTTTCTGTATTATCTGTTGACAGTTTAAAAATTCGCATTCCATCAGTCGGTGACATGCAGTGCAGTACCACAGTTAATTAACTCTCTTATCATATCATAACATCCGTATTTTTACTACATAAAATACTCCTGAATAAGCCATTCTACCTTCTCGACACCTAACGGATACTGTTTGGTTTCATAAGTCATTATTAAATTAACGGATGGAATAATTCCGTTTTTGCAATATAGCTTAATCTTATTGCATGCATGATTTCTATAATCTTCCTCATCCATCATTCCAAAATGCTCCCAATAAAAGTATTCTCCCGTCACAGGATGCCTGATTACAAAATCCGGATACATGGTTATCCCCTCCAATACAAGCTTTTCTTCATATCGAAACGGAATCTTATTTTTATAAAGCAGCATATCAATGATGGCTTCCGACTTGGATCTTAGCAGCTTACCCTGTGTACCTTTTATCACTAAGGCTTCCTCATGTTTTTTACACCTTTCATAGTTATCATTCTGCCATTTCCACAGTTCCTCATTCTTAGGAATAAAGTGTTTTTCAAGCAATCGCCCATACTCCGGATGATAAAGCAGTTGTTCCGTTTTTCCTTCCAATGACGACATTTTTCGTAGATATGCATCACAAGCAGAAAGACTACTTTCCAATTCTTGTTTTTTATATTCATAATATTTTTTTACAGCCAACCCTTCTGCAAGTTCTCTCTTGCTTTTCGGAAGATAGAAAGTTCCTTCTTGTTCTTTCACATACCACTTATAGTGATTGCTGTTTTTAGCACACAGCAGTTCACCGTTCGGAAATTTCTTTTCCAGACTGTAGACTTTATCAAGTTCCTTACTAATCTGTTCTTTTTTTCTTTTCATGTCATTACATTTTATATCCATAGTAAACCTCTTTTCTCATTTTATATTTTTATGTCACATCTCCCCCTATATCGTGGGTATATTTTCACATTTTTCCTTCTCATACCCTCGACGCCTTCCAGATGTGGGTATATTTACACATTTTCCTCTCTCATACCCTCGACGCCTTCCAGGTGTGGGTATATTTACACATTTTTCTCTCTCATACCCTCGACATCCCTTATATCTTGGGTATATTTGCACATTTTTCCTTCTCATACCCTCGACGTCCCTTATATCGTGGGTATATTTGCACATTTTTCCTTCTCATACCCTCGACGCCTTCCAGGTGTGGGTATATTTGCACATTTTCCTCTCTCATACCCTCGACATCCCTTATATCGTGGGTATATTTGCACATTTTTCCTTCTCATACCCTCGACGTCCCTTATATCGTGGGTATATTTGCACATTTTCCCTTCTCATACCCTCGATGCCTTCCAGGTGTGGGTATACTTACACATTTTTCTCTCTCATACCCTCGACATTCCTTATAGCGTGGGCATATTTACATATTTTCCTCTCTCATACCCACGGCTCTTACACGGTGGGTATCTAAAATTATTTCATTTTCCCATGCCCCGCGACTTTCACATGCTCTCCTTCCACTTGTACACTAATAGCGCCCAGTTCATCCGTGCGCAATACCTTTATACCCGACTCGAAAAAGCGCCCAAGCAATTCTTCATGAGGATGTCCGTACCGATTGTTTTCCCCGCAGGAAATCACTGCGATATCCGGCCGCAGCTGTTCCAACAGTTCCATCGAGGTGGAATTCCGGGAACCGTGATGCGCTGCCTTCAGCAAAGTGACATCATGAATTCCATAACGAATCAACGCTTCTATCAATTCTTTCTCCCCTTCCCCTTCAACATCTCCCGTAAATAAGACCGTCATCTCCGGCTGCTCCCATTTTCCGAAAATCGCATAAACACACAGCGAATATTCATTTGCATTCTCTGTATCACAGCCCGGTAACGGATGCAGGCAAAGGAAAGCGGCATCTCCGCATTGCCAGCTGTCTCCCACCGCCAGATATCGCACATCAACCTCCCTGTCCTCATATGCCGCCTCTGCCGCCTGAATCAGCTCTCCCAGTGCTTCTTTCCTCTTCGCTTCTCCAATATCCGGCAAAACCAGCTGTTTTATGGAAATACCGTTTTCCTCCGCCAGTGTCAGAAGCTCCAGCACACCATTCACATGGTCTGTGTCAGGATGGGACAGAAGGATTCCGTCTATGGTGCGGATACCATAATATTTCAAAAAAGGAAGCAGTATGTATTTTCCTACGCTGCTGCGGCTGCTGCTCCCACAATCAAAAAGATAGTTCTCCCCCGATGCAGTTCTCACAATACCGCAATCCCCCTGTCCCACATTCAGGAAAATCACCTGGTTTTGCGCCGCTGGTCTGAGACCCAGAACCAGAACCGCTACGCTCAACAATCCCAGCACCGACATTTTTCCTCCCAATTTCGCCAGTTCTCCTCCCAGCTTCACCGGTTTCCTTCCTGATTTCGCCAGTTTTCCTCCCAGCTTCACCGGTTTCCTTCCTGATTTCGCCAGTTCTCCTCCCAGCTTCACCGGTTTGCCTCCTGATTTCAATCGTTTTCCTCCGAGCTTCGCCAATTTTCCTCCAGATTTCAACAGCTTCACCGGTTTCCTTCTCTCCGTCGCAGTTTGGCTGTACTTCCAGACAATGCCTCCCAGCATACAATAGTAAACCGCTATCTGCCAGCTTCCCGGTCTTCCCGGATTCCATACGGAAAAGGGCAGAGCGTCAAAGAAACTGCACAGAGCCTCATACCAGCCGAGAATCATACGGTCAGGGCCGGCAGCCATACCTCCGAAAGGAAGTACCAATGCGGCAAACCCAAAAATCAGAAGTGGCTTGACAAAGGGCAGTACGAGCAGATTCACTGCAACCGTATAAATCGGAACCTCATAATAAAACCATAGCTGTATCGGCAAAGTGGCAAGGGTAATAGAAAGACTTAAGAGCGCACCCTCCCTTATCTTCCTTTTCCATACCCGGACAATGCTTTTTGCCCGGCTCTCCCCATAGAGCACCGGTGTTGTTTTCCCTGCATATACCCGGACCAATGCCGGGTAAACAATACCGATTCCCAGAACAGAAGAAAAGGACAGCAGAAAACCACTGTTTTCCAGGTAGTTCGGATTATACAGCAGCATTCCTGCACCCACTGCCCCCAAGGCATTCAGCATATCGTATGTCCTACCGGTTATCTCTGCCAGCATGCGCAGCAGATACATGGCAATGGCACGGCAGGCGGAAACGCCGAAGCCTGTCATCGCGCCATAGGAGACCATCACCAGTCCGCCCGCCAAAGCTGCCGCCCATGTGGGCAAACCGAAACGCCTGAGCAGCCGATACAGGCCCATGCCCAAAATCGTAATATGAAGCGAGGAAATGCTCAGGATGTGCAGAATTCCGTTTCTCCGATACAGGTCTTTCAGTCCGCTGTCCAGATCATCTCTGTCCCCCAACAGAAGCGCACTCATGACTGCTGCCTCCTTCTCGGGGAAGATACCGTACAGACGCTCCTTCCAAAAGCATCTGAGCCGATACAGCCTCTCCCGGATGCATAAACGCGGCAGCTCCTGGAATAGAATCTCCGTCTTCTTAAGCTTTCCGTAAGTTTGGATACTCCTGTAATAAGCTGCGCTGTCAAATTCCCCCGGATTGGAGGCCTCTGAGAAAGTTTCAAAAATCCCCCTTACGGTCACAGTTGCTCCCAGATATACCGTTTCTGCGTCCACTGTCTCACATATAAATTTTTCCTGATATGGAATACTCTGCTGCGAAATTGCAGCCTCTAGATTTGTCTGATACAAAATAACTGATTTTAAAGAAAAAGAATTTTCATCCTTCCGGCAAACCTGTCCGGTCATCACCACCGTCTCACCCGGGACGGCCCATGCGTCCTCCGGCTGGCCGGGAGGACTTTCTGCATCTCCCATTCCCAGCCGGACCGCCACAATAACCGCTAAAATCAGGCCCACCGTAAAAAGCGGTCTTTTCATATACTATTTCTCCAATGTAGTAACGATGTCCAGATTTCTCTCAAAGGTTGACGTGGAAAAGCTGCTGAGAACCTCACCGTTTATCAGTATCTGGACTTTATTGATATTACTGAGTTCCACCAGTGAATTGACAATGGAATAGACAGACACCTCCGTGGGCACATTGTTTACCACTGTCAAAAAATTCTCATCCAGATTCACATAGCAGATTCCATCCTTTGTCATGACATTGATAATCTTCGTCGCCGGATTGACGGACGGGTACAGGCCCTCCACCTGACCGCTGGGCCCTGCAATCAGCTCTTCCACCACAAATCTTTCCAGCGGAGTGCTGGTGGAATAATGCTTCTCCCGAAAGGCTGCAATCAGTTTGGTTCCGTCCTCTCCCGCAAAATACAGCTTCACTCTCGTCAGCTCGTAGGTGTTAATTTCGTTGCCGTCATTATCGATAAACTGCTCTGCATTCATCCACCCGACCATATTTCCCATATTGTCATACAGCTGATTGCCCTCCACCGTAATCGTCACGTAATTCACATTGGAAATCTGGGTCAGCGTGCGGACAATGGCAGCCCTGACAAGTACCTCCGTCGTCACGGTCAGACTCAGGTAGTTCTCATCCACATCAATTGTCAGCCTTCCGCCGTCCAGACTCACACCTTTCACCTGGAACCCCATGGTAAAGGGCGCCTTATACTCCAGCTTTTCCGGATTGGTCGACAGGCATTCCAAAAGCTCATCCAGCTGCCCTTCCTCATCTGTGGCAAGCATTTCATGCGGATGCATTTCCACCTTTGTCTCACCGTTATTGAGATAATACACCTGATAGACATTCTGATTTTCCTGATTTTCATTTCCACAGGCTGCCAACAGCAAGCTACACAGTACTGCCGCCAGCAATATATAAAATCTCTTTCTTTTCATAATATGCCTTTCCGGTATCCGAAAACCTTATGTTTCCCTTAAACCGTCTGATTTCCGCTTCCTCCAATGTAGGTCAGCGGAATCTTTACTGTAAAGCTGGAGCCTTCCCCCTCCACGCTTGTCACTGTAATGGAGCCGCGATGCATCAGAACAGCATTCTTGGTGATGGCAAGTCCAAGTCCGGTGCCTCCGATTTCCCTCGAATGGGACTTGTCCACCCTGTAAAATCTCTCATAAATGTGGGCAAGAGAATCCTCCGGGATGCCAATACCCGAATCGCTGACCGTAAAGGTAAAAAACTGGTGATCTGCATCCAGCTCTACCTTCACCCACCCGTGCTCCTTGTTATACTTGATAGCATTCTCCACAAGATTTGTCATAATCAGGGTCATCTTGACCTCGTCCACCTCTGCCACAACAGGGCGCAGACTCTCAAACACAACCTCCACATCCTTCTTTCTGGCAATAGGGCGGAGGCGCTTCAGAATCAGTTCCGCCAGGTCATTGATGTTCAGGGAAACAATATTCAGTTCCTGCACCTTTTTGTCCATCTTCACCAGGGCGAGCAGATCCGTAATAATCTGATTCTCACGGTCAATCTCCGATACAATGTCCTCCATAAACTCCCGGTAAAGCTCCGCCGGAGCATCCTCCTGAGCCAGCAGAGAATCTGCCAGTACCTTGATGGAGGTCATAGGAGTCTTCAATTCATGAGACACATTCGCAACAAATTCCTGTCTGGAATCATCCTGTGCCTTCATTCTTTTCAGCATCTGATTGAAGGCATCCACAATATGAACCGTCTCCGCATAGTCGGGAACGGATATGGTTTCGTCAGTGTAGCCGGCCTTGACATCATTGATGGCATTCGTAATTTTATTAAAGGGCTTTGTCAGAACACTGGACATAATTATGGCAAATGCCACAATGCCAATCAGTATCAGATTCTCCAGAATGAGGGCCTTGCGGTTCAATATTTCCATTGTGCTGACGATTGCTTCGTTTGAGATGCTGGTGAGCATGACACCTACCACCGTACTGTCTGCCGTGCTTGTATCCACAATGGGAGTTGTCATCTCTATGTAGCCGTGCTCTCTGTCATAATGGGACATACTCTCCCCATAAAGGCATTTAATTACTTCCTCCGAAATAATTGTTTTGCCTTCGCTGATGCCGTAGGTATCCTTAACCACCTTAAGACCGGAGTTGATAATCATGACCCGGCCCTCGTAGAGATTGGATATCATCTCCAGCTCTGCGTTGATAACCGCTACCTCTGTTTTTCCGTTTGTGAAATAATTGTTGCTGATGAGATGATTTCCAACAATCATCAGCTGATTCTGGACAGTGGAGATACGGTTCTCCACGGCGCGTTCCTCATAATTGTTGAGAATTCCGTAACGAAGAAGCACGCCGGGCACGATACCTACCAGCAGAATGATTACAAAGATACGCGCACGAAGGCTGCGCAAAGAAACAAGAGATTTTAACTCTCCCACAATTTTCGCTATCATATACAGACCGCCTTATTGTCAACTGTTCAGGAAATAGTAGCCCACACCCCACTTTGTATGCACATATTTCGGCTCGCTGGGGTTCTGCTCAATTTTTTCACGAAGCCGTCTGATATGTACATCCACCGTACGCACATCTCCGGGGTAATCCGTTCCCCACACAAGCTGCAACAGATTTTCCCGGCTGTAAACCTTGTTTGGATTCATCATCAGAAGCTCCAGCACCTCAAATTCCTTGGCCGTAAGGCCGATTTCCTTCCCCGCAATATACGCTCTTCTGCCCTCGCAGTCAAGGCGCATGTCACCACTCTCAATGAACTTAGGCGCCGCAGCTACCTCTCCGGTTATTCTCTTTGGCTCGGTTCTCCGCATAATCGCCTTGATGCGGGCCTTTACCTCCAGAATGTTGAAGGGCTTTGTAATATAATCATCCGCCCCGTACTCCAATCCGAGGATCTTATCCATATCATCGCCCTTGGCCGTCAGCATAATAATCGGGACACTGGAAAACTCCCGTATCTGCTGACAGACTTCGAAACCCGTCAGCTTTGGCAGCATCACATCCAGCAGAATAATGTCATACTGGTTGTTTTTCGCATATTCCAGGGCCTCCTCGCCATCGTAAGCACAATCCACCTGCATGTCATCCTGTTCCAGGCTGAAACGGATTCCCTTCACAATCAATTTTTCATCATCTACTACCAAAGCTCTCTTTCCGGCCATTGTATACATTCCCCTTTATTTTACTGTTATTTTATCACGAATTTTCTCATAAACGCTGGTCTTGATTCCAGACACCTTCATGACATCCTCTTCCGTTTCAAAACCACCGTTCTTCTCCCTGTATTCAATAATGTCCTGCGCTCTTGTCTCCCCAATGCCCGGCAACGTACAAAGCGCAGCAGCATCTGCCGTATTGATATTGACGAGGCCGCTGCCGTCCGACGATTTTCTTTCCTCCAGTTCTGCTGCCTGCTCCACCGTCAGGAAAAAAATCTGTTCACCATCAGAAACCCAGTCCGCAAGATTTACTGCATTTCTGTCTGCATCCTCCGCAAAACCGCCCGCCGCTTTCAGCGCATCCTCCACGCGGCTCCCCGGTTTCAGTGTCACAACCCCCGGGCTGTTTACCGCCCCGCAGACATACACGCAAAGCTGCGCCTCCACGGATAGCGATATGGATGCTTCTCCCTCCGGCACAACCTCATTTAAGGCTGAAAGCGGTACGCTTCCGGCCTTGTCTTCGCTTCTCCCAATCACCACCGTGTCTTTCACGCTGCGTCCGCAGCCGTACAGGAAAACACTCAACATTATCAGGACAAACACTCTTTTCGGTTTTCTCATCATAGTCCCTCTCTTTCCGCCCAGACGGGCCCGGAATTCAAAGGATTGCCTCTCTATGCTGATTGCTTTTATTGTACTGGAATCACAATATTTTTACAAGCTTAATTTTATTTCCATTTAAAGATAATAATACCGGCAACCGCTACTGCCATACCCACTGCCTTACGCCATTCCCAGGGCTGCTTTTCCACACCGAACCAGCCAAACAGTTCTATAACGTATGCCACGCAAAGCTGTGCCACCACAATCAGCATTACCGCCCTGGCAGGGCCCAGCATATCCATGCTCTTTATAACCGTGTAGGTGATGAAAGCGCCGATTGCACCGCCAAGCAGCATGTATTTCGGCTGTACCTGAAAAACCTGCATCAGGCTGCTTCTGTCCGTACAAAGCCACGCTCCCAGGCACACAAGCAGTGCCGTAAACTGTACGAAGGCACTTGCTGCCCAGATGCTGGATGCCTTCGTCACCTGTGTGTTGAAAACTCCCTGAATGCTCATAAGTGCTCCCGAAATCAGCGCAATAAAAAAACCAATCATGTGATATACTTTCCTTTCGCCTTATCTGCACCTATTATATCCATGGATTGGTTTTTTCATTCATATTTCATATTACTGCGTAACCGCATTCACCTGAGAAGCCATCTGATTCGACAGTTCCTGAACCATAGCCGTCACATCCTCGCCGTTCCAGACGCTCGCAAACAGCCGCTCCAGCTGAAGCCAGAAATTTCCCGTTTCCATCATTTTAGGCAGAGGAACACTGTCCGCATACTCCAGCATGAAAATCTGAAGCGGTCCGCTTTCCTCCTCCGCATGAAGGTTCGCTGAGGTCTTACCCGTCATTTCATAGAGAGAATCCGCACACTCAGAGGTAAGATATGCCGCAAAACGATTGGCAAGCTCCTTGTGCCCGGAATAACCGTTGACCGCCACTGCATTGGTTACGGACATAGAACGGCTTTTCAGCTCCTCACTGACCTCCGGCATGGTAGCAAAGCCGTAATCAAACGCAAGCGTTCCGTCCTCCTTTGCCTCCTGCAGTCTGGCTACGGCATCCGTGGTAGCAATTGTGAACACCGTCTTTCCATCGATAAAGTCCTGAAGCACAGACTCATAGTCTACCGTGTCAGACTCAATAAAGAAGAACTGATTGAGCGCCTTGTACACCTCCAGGCACTGAATTGTTTCCGGGTTGTCAATGTCAAGCAGCTTTTCGTCCCCCTCATCTCCGCCCACAATCATATAATTTCCAACAATCCAGTAATTATAAAAAATATCGGACACATCCCATTCAAACACACCTTCCACACCTTCCGGCACATCGAAGGTATCTGCAATGTAAAGGATATCATCCACCGTAGAAGGAACTGCCCTCTCAAAATACTCGACCGTCTTTGCTGCAAGAGCGTCCTCATCCACAGGAATCCCCTGTGAATCCTCTGCCGGTGTCTCCTCTACCTCTCCCTCACTCAGAAGAACCTTCTGGGCAAGCTGTGCCGCCCACTCTGCCAGATAGGTCTCGTTATACAGAAGAACACTCGTCTCATAAGAAAGCGGGTATGCTACCGTCTTCCCCTCATAGGAAACCGCTGAGAGTGCAGCAGATGGGAAATTATCCCCGTTACAGACATTTTCCGTGTCACTGATTTCACCTGCCAGCCCTGCCAGATATGCCTTTTCCAGAGAATCATGGCTGATGATATATGCATCCGGCACCTGTTCGGAATGAAGAGAGGCCTGATTCAGCGCCTCCAGATACTCACTGTCCGAGGTGAGCACCGGAATCACTCTCACATCCTCCTTCTCCCCGAAGGAAACCGCCGCACTGTTTATAAAATTTGTCATGGCATCGTCTGAATACCAAAAATAAATTGTCTCCTTCCGGCCAAACCATGACAAACGTCCGTCCTCCCCGGCCTCAGTGTTAAGCTCCAGGGTACTCCCATACAAAAGAGCGGCAGCCATGGCTACCACGGCTGCCACTGCAACAACTCTTTTTTTGAAATGCATAATCAACTCCTGTGTGAATCTCTCACACGATACAGCTATCCAGAATGGAAATCATCTCGTCTACATTTTCCTTTGTGATAACAAGAGGAGGCACAAAGCGGATGATATTCGCTCCCGCATTGATTAAAATTAAGCCCTTCTCCAACGCACGGTTTATGATTTCTCCAACCGGTCTGTCGAACACAAGCCCCTGCATCAGACCGGCTCCGCGGCGCTCTGTAATGCAGCTATATTTACTCTTAAGTTCATCCAGACGCTTCTCCAGATAGGGCGCTACCTCTCTCACATTTTCTATTATATGGTCCTGCTCAAATAAATCAAGCACTTTTTCCACCGCAGCGCAGGCTAAAGGGTTGCCGCCGTAAGTCGTACCATGGTCTCCCGCCACAAGAGAGTTTTGTCCCACCTTCTCCGTCATCAGGAAGGCTCCCACCGGCACACCGCAGCCCAGTGCCTTGGCAGTTGTCATCACATCCGGCTTGACGCCGTATTTCTGCCACGCGAACATATAGCCTGTTCTGCCCATGCCGCATTGAATTTCGTCCAGAATAAGAAGAATATCTTTCTCGTCACAGATAGCTCTCACACCCTTCAGGAACTCTTCGGTGGCAGGGAAAACTCCTCCCTCACCCTGTACCGTCTCCAGCAGGATTGCGCAGGTCTTATCCGTCACCTGATTCTTTACGCTCTCCAGATCATTTAAATCCGCAAAACGGATGTTGCCGATTAAGGGCTCAAAGGGCTCTCTGTATTTCGGATTTCCCGTCACCGCCAACGCACCCATGGTTCTGCCATGGAAGGAATGGTTCATGGCGATAATCTCATGGTCAGTACTGCCATCCTTCAGATACGCATACTTCCGCGCCGTCTTAATGGCTCCTTCAATAGCCTCCGCACCGGAATTGGTAAAAAATACCCTGTCCATGCCGGAAGCCTTCTTCAGCTTCTTCGCCGCTTCTATGGCAGGCATATTATAATAGTAATTGGAAGTATGAATCAGCTTATCTATCTGACTCTTCAGCGCAGAATTGTACTCTTCGTTATGATAACCGAGTGCAAATACTGCTATACCCGCGCAAAAATCCAGATATTTTTTTCCGTCCGTATCATACAGATAAACGCCGTCTCCCTTGTCGAGAACAATTTGAAAACGGTTGTAGGTGTGGAGCAGTGCACCTTCCGCCTGCTCAATATATTCCTTCATGCTCATTTAATTTTCCTCATTTCCGTGCGTTTTTAGTCATTTTCCGTACAGAACTTATCTCTTCTGGCACCCGTAGCCAGATTGTCGTCATCCGAAATAATAGCGGTTCCGATACCCTGTTTGGTAAATATCTCCAGAAGGAGACAGTGAGGCACACGCCCGTCCAGAATATGCACTCTGCTGACGCCATTCTTAATCGCAGAGGTACAGTTGTTCAGTTTGGGCAGCATGCCGCCGCCGATAAAGCCGCCGGAAATCAGTTCATCCGCTTCGCTGGCAGTCAGCCGGGAAATAAAAGTGGACTTGTCGTTGATATCCTTGTAAAGTCCCTCGATATCTGTCAGGAAAGCAAGCTTCTCCGCATTTACCGCCTTTGCTATGGCACAGGCTGCATCATCTGCATTGATATTGTAGGTTGCAAAATTCTCATCCATTCCGATTGGTGCTACGATGGGCAGGAAATCCTTCTCCAACAGGTCATAGAGCACCTTGGGATTGACCTCGGTAATCTCTCCCACATAACCGATATCCTGACCGTCGGAATACTTTTTCTCCACCTTGAGCAGACCACCATCCTTGCCGCTGATACCCACAGCCTTGACACCCAGCTCCTGCACCATGGTCACAAGGCTTTTATTAACCTTGTTCAGCACCATCTCGGCAATCTCCATTGTCTCCTCGTCGGTAACACGTAAACCGTTGACGAATTTTGCTTCCTTTCCTACCTTTCCCACCCAACGGCTGATTTCCTTTCCTCCGCCGTGAACGATGATGGGTTTGAAACCAACCAGTTTTAGAAGTGTCACATCCTTGATAACATTCTTCTGAAGTTCTTCGTTGCTCATGGCACTGCCGCCGTACTTCACAACGATAATCTTGCGGTTAAAACGCTGTATGTAAGGCAGCGCCTCGATGAGGACTTCCGCCTTTTCCAGTACTTTTTCCATATCCTTTTCCATGGTTATTGTATCCTTTCTGTTTAACATATCCTGCTGACCCGCCGCCCTGCATCTGTTCCGGCTGACTCGCCGCCCTGCCACGGTATCTCTTTTTCTAAGGTCTTTGCTTACGAAAAAGAGATACCGGGCGCGGGCGGCTCGGGTTCCGCATGGGAAATCTTATGAGCGGTAGTCCGCGTTAATCTTTACGTAGTCGTAGCTTAAGTCACAGCCCCAGGCGGTGGCTTCCGCCTCGCCCATATGCATATCTGCCAGCACGGTCACTTCGGGCTCGGAGAGGATTTGGGTTGCCTCCTCCTCACTATAGTCACAGGCTGCACCATTGCCGAAAATATGTATCTTACCACTCTTTCCCATAAAATACAGATCCACATTCTCCGGGTCAAATTTTGCACCGGAATATCCAAGAGCGCAGAGTATTCTTCCCCAGTTTGCATCATGTCCGAAAATTGCCGCCTTGGTCAGAGAGGAACAGATAACAGACTTCGCCAGCGTCCTGGCATCCTCTTTGCTTGCGGCTCCTACTACCTTCGTCTCGAACAGACAGGTTGCACCCTCGCCGTCCCCTGCCATCTTCTTTGCCAGGAACACTGTAATGTAGTTCAGAGCCTCGCAGAAGGCCTGATAATCAGCGCCTTCCTCTGTAATCTCCCCGTTTCCGGCCAACCCGTTTGCCAGCACCAGAAGGGTATCGTTTGTGGAGGTATCCCCATCCACGGAAATCATATTGAAGGAATCCACAACCGCGGCACTGACTGCCTTTTGCAGCATCGTTTTGGAAATATTGACATCGGTAGTGATAAAGCCCAGCATAGTGCACATATTGGGATGGATCATGCCGGAGCCCTTACACATACCGCCCAAGGTCACAATCTTTCCGCCGATTTCCACCTGAACCGCAATCTGCTTGTGTACGGTATCGGTTGTCATAATAGCCTTCGCTGCATCCAATCCTGCCTCCAAAGTATCCGTTTTCGCAGCCACCAGCTTTTCAATGCCCGCTGTAATCCTGTCAACAGGGAGCTGCATACCGATAACGCCGGTAGATGCAACCAAAACAGAATCTGAGGGAATGCCTAAGAGCTTCCCTGTATATTCCGCTTCTGCCTTGCAGCAGTCCAGTCCCTGTTTTCCCGTGCAGGCATTTGCCACGCCGGAATTTACCACAACGGCCTGGGCGAAAGGCGCTTCCTCCACTATTTTTTTGTCCCAGAGTACGGGAGCAGCCTTCACAACATTGGTGGTAAAAGTTCCCGCCACCTTACAGGGCGTCTCACTGTACACCAGTGCCATGTCCTTGCGGTTCTGATACTTTACGGCAGCCTCCACGCCTGCTGCCCAAAATCCCTTTGCTGCGGTCACACCGCCCTCAATTATCTTCATATTCCTACCCTTCCTGCACCATTTACTATCCAGTGCATCTTATCTCTGTCTGCGGCTATTTACTTATTAAATGCTGTTATATTCGCCTCATTCAGCGTAAAATCATAATAATTCAAATCCGCGCGCTTTGTCCAGCCGATAGTATTCCAGAAAGCGTTTCCCACATCATTTTTTGTGAAGGCAATCAGGCTGACCTTGTTGATTTCCTCCGCCTTCAGTGCGTTCATGCAATGCACCACCATGGCCTTGCCGATACCTAAGCGCCTGTAATCCTCCCGTACACACACATGATACAGGCAGCCTCGTCTGCCGTCATGTCCGCAGAGGATACCGCCTACGATGTCGCCGTTCTCCGCCACCGCCACCACACTGGTATCGGGATTCCGCTTCAAAAACCGCTCCACGCCCTCTCTGGAATCGTCAATGCTGCGGATGCCGAAGCCGTGAATCGTCATCCAGAGAGCTTTAAGCCCGTCATAATCTTCGATTGTCATTGTCCTGATAGTATATGTCTTTGTACTCATACCGCTCCTGTTCCTTTCTCTCGGCAGTTTTCCTTTTACGGGAAGCAGGGCACAAGCTCAAGTCCCTCCGACTCAGGCAGCCCGAACAGCAGGTTCATATTCTGCACCGCCTGTCCCGCGGCTCCCTTTACAAGGTTATCCAGAGCGCCCATCATGATAATTCGTCCCGTGCGCTCATCAATTACAAAATTAATGTCCACATAATTACTGCCCTCAACCCATTTTGTCTCAGGGCAGACACCCTTCTCCAGCACGCGCACAAACTTTTCTTTTGCATAATATTTGTCGTAAACGGCCTTGATTTCCTCATAGGTGGGAAGACTCCCGTCCGCTTTTTTCTTCAGCGTCGCATATTCTGTTGCCAGAATCCCTCTGTTCATGGGAACCAGATGGGGTGTAAAGTTGATGGTAACAGTGCAGTTTCCCGCATAGCCCAGCTGTTCCTCTATCTCCGGCGTATGGCGGTGGCTTGCCACACCGTAAGCCTTCATGTTCTCATTGACCTCACAGAAGAGGTTGGCTACCTTGGCACCTCTTCCGGCACCGGAGGTTCCGGACTTTGCATCCACAATCAGGGTGTTCACATCAATCAGCCCTTCCTTTACCAAGGGATACGCCGTTAAAATGGAACAGGTGGTATAACAGCCCGGATTGGCTACCAGCCTTGTCTTTTCGGTAATTTTGTCTCTATTGATTTCACACAGTCCGTATACCGCTTCCTCAATAAACTGCGGGGACTTGTGCTCAATGCCGTACCATTTCTCATAAACTGCCACATCCTTAATCCGGTAGTCAGCCGACAAATCCACGATTTTTACCTTGGATAGAATCTCCTCTGTGAGAAGTCCCGCCAGAAAGCCCTGCGGCGTTGCCGTGAAAATCACGTCCACCTGCTCCGCCAGCTCCTGCAGGTTATCGTCCTTACAGACATCCTCCACAATCTGGAACATGTTCTGATACACTTCATAATATTTCTTGTCTATGTAGCTTCTGGAACCGTACCAGACGATTTCCGCATCCCTGTGATTCATCAGAATTCGCACCAGTTCGCCGCCCGCATAGCCTGTCGCTCCGATAATACCTACCTTAATCATGGCAATTCTCCTTCCGCATTTGTAATGCTGTCTTTTGTAATCATACCACTTTTTGCATAAATGTCCACTACTTTTTTATTTTTATGCATCTATTTTTTATTTCATACATTAATTATGCATTTTCAAATTATTTTATGCACATGTTTTGACCATTTATGCATGTCTATACATCAGCTGAAACATATGCCGCAGATTTTTTTTGAAATTTACCGGTAACCTTAAGAAATATACCTCCGGCAACGATGCCCCCTCCGGACAGCCCCCTTATAATCTCCATCGGCATTCCCCAATCGGCATATTTATACATATTTTGTTTACATTATGCATTTTAATGAATATATTTGCTAATTTTATTCAAATAATAAACTTTTTTATTCACATTTCCTCTTGCATTTCTATTTCTTCTGTTGTATAGTGTTTTCAGATTGAACAAACAAACCAAATACATATTCAAAACGGAGGTTTTATTACTTATGAAAGAAAAAGTGGTTCTTGCTTATTCCGGCGGTCTGGACACCACCGCCATCATTCCCTGGTTAAAGGAGAATTTTGACTATGAGGTAATCTGCGTCTGCGTTGACTGCGGTCAGGCAGAGGAGTTGGACGGTCTGGAGGAAAGAGCAAAATCCTGCGGCGCTTCCAAGCTGTACATTGAAAATGTCATTGATGAATTCTGCGACGATTATATTGTTCCCTGTGTTCAGGCAAATGCCATCTATGAGAATAAGTACCTTTTAGGCACTTCCATGGCAAGACCCTTGATTGCCAAAAAGTTGGTTGAGATTGCAAGAAAGGAAGGCGCTACCGCTATCTGTCACGGTGCTACCGGAAAGGGCAATGACCAGATTCGTTTTGAGCTGGGCATCAAGGCTTTGGCTCCCGACATCAAAATTATCGCTGCCTGGAGAAACGACAAGTGGACCATGGATTCCCGTGAATCCGAGATTGAGTACTGCAAGGCACACGGCATCCACCTTCCCTTCTCCGCAGATTCCTCCTACAGCCGTGACCGCAATATCTGGCACATCAGTCATGAAGGTCTGGAGCTGGAAGACCCTGCAAACGAGCCGAATTTTGAACATCTGCTTGTTCTGGGCACTACACCTGAGAAGGCTCCCGATGAGGGCGAGTATGTAACCATGACCTTTGAAAAGGGTGTTCCTACTTCCGTAAACGGCGAAAAGATGAAGGTGTCTGATATTATCCACAAGCTCAATGAGCTGGGCGGTAAGCACGGCATCGGTATCATTGACATCGTGGAGAACCGCGTTGTAGGCATGAAGTCCCGCGGCGTTTATGAAACTCCCGGCGGGACCATTCTGATGGAGGCTCATCAGCAGCTGGAGGAGCTGATTCTCGACCGTGACACCTATGCAATGAAGAAGGAAATGGGCAGCCGTTTCGCAAGCCTTGTCTACGAAGGAAAATGGTTCACCCCTCTCCGTCAGGCAGAGCAGGCCTTTATTGAGGAGACACAGAAGTATGTGACCGGTGAAGTGAAGTTCAAGCTTTACAAGGGCAATATCATTAAGGCCGGCACCACCTCTCCTTATTCCCTGTACAATGAAAGCATCGCTTCCTTCACCACCGGCGACCTCTATGATCATCACGATGCAGAAGGCTTCATCAATCTGTTTGGATTGTCCTGTAAGGTTCGTGCAATGAAGATGCAGGAACAAGGTGAGAAGTTGTTCTAAAACAGGAAAATACCCTGTTTAAGAACAACTAAGTCTCACCTGGAAGAATGCCTTCCGGCATTCTTC
>JBJEJG010000218.1:0-2999 GCA_051877795.1 Acetatifactor sp. | reverse complement strand
CGGCATTCTTCCAGGGCATTGGAAATACGGAGATTTACTATGTTAATCAAGTTTCTCACTGCTTACTTACTTGCAGCTAACTTAATCGGATTTGCCATGATGGGAATTGACAAAAAAAGAGCCATCCGGGGTGCCTGGCGCATCTCGGAGGCTTCTTTGTTTTTGACAGCCCTTTTGGGCGGCGCTTTGGGCTGTACCATCGGAATGCAGCACTTTCACCATAAGACAAAGCATTGGTATTTCAAATACGGAATGCCCGCCATCTGCATCGTGCAATTCCTTTCATTACTGCTTTTATTACAATAAAAATTATGCTATAATATGCGCAGGGTGCAGAGGAAAGACGATACTTACTTTCAGGAAAGGATGACACACCATGCATATCGCCGTATGTGATGATAACATAGCAGACCGTAAGCAGTTCGAGCGCTTAATCCGGCGCGAATCCGAACGCCGCGCAGCAAAAGACGGCATTCTGTTTGCCGACCTTTTCGGCAACGCTGATTCCCTTCTGGCAAATCCCATGCAATATGATGCATTTTATATTGATATGTGTAAAACACCCGGCGTCAATGTGGAACAGATTGTCACCACTCTGGTGGAAAAGGGCATCCATGTCCCCATCATTCTGTGCAGTTCCGATATTGATTACCGCAGTCTCAATCTGCCCGGCGATATTTCCTATCTGGACAAGCCCATCAAGCCGGAAGAGCTTTCCGTCACCGTTGACCACGCTCTGGAAGTTAAGGCGAATGCTGTACCCCTGATTGAGCTCCGGGAAGAAAAAAACACTTACTACGTAACAGAGCCGGATATTCTGTACGCAATTCAGGATGGCCTGCTCATGGATATTTACTTGGCAGACGGCAGAGTCATTCACACCATGGACAACGCACTGAATCTGTTTTCCCAGTTGGAAACCTTCCCCACCTTTCTGGTTCCGACTACGAAGGTTCTTCTGAATGGCCGACATATCACCGGATTTAAATTTCATAAAGTAATCATGACCGACGGAAAAATATTCAAGATTTCCTCGGAATGTATACCCTATGCAAAAGAAATCTTTGAAAAATACGCAGAAAAAAAGGGACAGACCTGACAAAGTCTGTCCCTCTTTCATTTTAATCATAGAGAGATATATGATACCTCATCTTCCGGTAAATCTTGTAAAATATAACCGCAAAAATTGACACAACAATATACAGTGTCGAGAGAAGCCCCGCAGCTCCTCCTATAATAATCATAAGCCACATTCCTATACTCATGTCAGTTGCTTCCTTCCTTTTCCGAGTTTTCTGCTGTTTCCGGATTCCCGGGCATATTGCCTTTTCTGTTATCGCCTATCTCATGTACAGCGGTAATGATTCCCGCTCCCACGGCAATCACCATCATAATTGCAAAAACAATATCCTGAACCATATGTTGTCACTCCTTTTTGGCTTTTCGGGCACGCAAAAAAGACGCTTGCCCCAAGCGTTTCAAACAAGTCTTCATATGGCAGCTATGCTTTTTTTCCGTCCTTATGGTGAATGTATTCCAGAGTTCTCATCCTGCATTGATTCCGGCAGGCATCGGATAAAAGAAATGATGACTCTTGCAGAGCAGACAGCTGAATAATGCTGCTGAAAAAGAGCAGAAACAGAAGCCACTGACCGATTCTGACTCCCGTCACGGAACGCACAGCCTGCCTTACAAAGGCAAGTTCCTCCGGCTGTTCCAACGCTTTTCTCTGACAGAGAACAGAAATCAGACGTTCACTGTCAATTCTCTGAATCCCCGTTGCATAAGAAGCCTGGTTGCCGCACGCAAGAGAGGAATCCATGTCGATATTCTCAACATGCACTCCCAGCAAAACCATTGCAATTACCAAAACCAGACAGGCAGCCCTGCTGTACAGCATCCTTTTCATTCTTCTGCTCTTTTCTCGGATTTGTTCTCAAAAACTTCAGATTTATTATAGCAGACCTCCGTTCGGTTTACGAGCAGAAATTAAAATATTTGTTTTCTTTCTTCCGCAATCCGTTCTAAACGGTTAAATTTCGGGTATTATATCGTTAAACGGTTATAATTATAATGTTTAACGGTTGACAAGTGAAAATTATATTCTTATAATAATCAATATAGGATATAAGTAAATATTGTAATGGGGTTTTTCCGGAGGTGTCCGCATGACGATTCAGGAAATGAGAGAAAAAAAACGAGAAAAGGGCTATACCTATGCGCAGATGGCGAAATTGTCCGGTGTGCCGTTAGGAACGATTCAGAAGATTTTTTCGGGCGAAACGGAAAGCCCCCGTTACGACACGCTTCAGGCTCTGGAACAGCTGTTTACGGAAATGCCTGCAGTGAAGGAAGAGACTTTATATCGCGCTGACCGAAACGGCAGCTATGCCGTGGAGGATTATCGCGCCCTGCCGGAGGATCAGCGTGTGGAGCTGATTGACGGGTATTTTTATGATATGGCGTCTCCCACTTTCGGACATCAGTCGATTGGAGGAGAAGTACACAGGCAGATTGCAAACTTCATCATGGAACGAGGCGGCAGCTGCCGTCCCTTTATCGCGCCCGTGGATGTGCAGCTGGATTGCGACGAAAGAACCATGGTGCAGCCGGATGTGGGCATTATATGCGATACGGACAAGATTAAAAAATGGGGCATATACGGTGCGCCTGATTTCTTATTGGAAGTAATCTCTCCTTCCACAAAACAAAAAGACTATACAAAAAAGCTGTTCAAATACATGAACGCCGGTGTGCGGGAATACTGGATTCTGGATGCCGCCCAGCGTAAACTTCTGGTATACTTTTTTGAAAGTGAGACCTACCCCGTTATTTACGGATTGGATCAGCCGGTTCCCGTTGGAATTTATAACAGAGAGCTTTCCATTGATTTCTCTAATATTGCTAAGTGGATTGAAGAGGGCCTCGAATAAGCAAACTGCGATTACGTAGTCACAATAATCCCGCCGTCATTTGCATACATACTGCTGATTCCCCGG
>JBJEJG010000217.1:0-6323 GCA_051877795.1 Acetatifactor sp. | reverse complement strand
GCTTCCATAGGAAAGTCTTACTTTACATACTTTTCCAATGTCTTTCTGACAGCACCAATGCCGCTTGACAGCTCTGCAAAGTAATTCTTCACAGCCTCTGCCATGCCGATGGCAGTTAAATCCACACCAAAAATCTTCTCGTTGGAGAGCAGTTTGTCCAGTCGGCTTAAGTCCTTGGGAGCATCAGACAGTTCGTAATCCTTCACATAGGCGCTGGCAGCCTCCAGAAGAGGGTCGGCGCTGGGGGTAAAGGCATTGCCGTCATCGTTTACCGCCATGAGGTATCTCAGCCAGCCTGCGAAAACAAGGGGAATCAGCTTCAAATCAGCCACGTTCAGGGAAGGATTCTTCTCATATGCCTTGATTGTCTCGCCGAAGCGGATTGCCAGCTTCTGTGAGGTGTCGGTAGCAATACGCTGAGGCGTATCCGGCATGAAGGGATTGGGAATACGTACATTCACAACCTGATCGATAAACTCTTTCGGATCAAGGATGCCGGGATTGACCACAACAGGCAGTCCTTCCACGTAACCGATGGTTTCTACCATTTTTTTCAAAAGCGGATTCTTCATTTCCTCGGAAATCAGAGTGTAGCCCAGCAGACAGCCGAAAATCGCCAGAGTTGTGTGCAGGGGATTTAAGCAGGTGCACACCTTCATCTTTTCCACCTTGTCAACGGTCTCCCGGTCAGTGAAGATGATGCCGCCCTTGTCCAGAGCAGGTTTCCCATTCGGAAAGGTATCCTCAATCACCAGATATTCGCATTCCTCCGCATTTACAAAAGGAGCGATATAGGTATTCTTTGAAGTGATGACAGGGTCAAGCTCCTCAATTCCGTCTTTGGCGAGCATTGCTTCCACTTTCGCGTCTGGTCTGGGCGTAATTTTGTCAATCATAGTCCAGGGGAAGCTAACCTTTGAGGTATCCCGTACATAAGCGCCGAAGCCTCTTTCTGCAAGCGCATTTTCGCACCATGCATCCGCAAAGGCGAGCACAGCGGCTTTGAGCTTATCACCATTATGGGAGCAGTTGTCCATACTTACCATGGCAATGGGAAGCTTTCCGCTTGTATAGCGATGATAGAGCAGGGAGACTACCTTTCCGAGGTAGCTGTCAGGCGCTTCGGGTCCCTTTTCGAAATCTGCGGCAATGGAGGGAAGAGTATTGCCCTTTGCGTCGGTGATTGCGTACCCCTTCTCTGTGATGGTAAAGCTTGCCATCTGCAGAGTGGGAGCGGCAAAAATCTCCTTCAGACGGGAGTATTCCGCATTATTTTTGCTGTCCAGTATCAGGGATTCCATGATGCTGCCCACCACTGTTTTCTCTACAGTGTTATCAGCCTTCAGCGTTGCCAGAATGGTCAGATTGTCATGAGGGCGGTTGCTCTTTTCAATAATTTCGTAGTCGTAGCCCTCTGCGGCGATGAGCCCGGTGTCAAGAACTCCTTCGTTCAACAGATTCTGCATGACATTGGCTTGAAAGGCACGGAAAATGTTTCCTGCACCAAAATGAATCCAGAAAGGTCTTTCCTGTGTATTCTTCTTTACGGTTTCATAATCAAAGGAAGGGAGGCTGTAACCGGCGGCCTCAAAGGCTGTGCGGTCAGCTCTTACGCCTGCTAAAGTCAGTTTCATATTGTTTCCTCGTTTCTGCGTGGACTGTTCCTGCTGCTGTTTTTGCGCCACGCTCGGCAGAACAGCGATTTCTATTGTAGTATTTCTGAAAAACGGAAAATTATGCCTTTTTGTGCTGCTTTTCAATGGCCTCCCAAAGACCGTTCAAATAGGTCGCGCCGAGTGCTCTGTCATAAAGACCGTAGCCGGGCATTGCCACCTCGTCCCAGATCATGCGTCCGTGGTCAGGGCGGATAGGGCCGTCAAAACCGATATCGTACAGCGCCAGCATGATTTCATACATGTCGAAGGTGCCGTCGCTGGAGAGATGTGCGGATTCCTCAAAATCGGTGGGAGAATTGAATTTCAGGTTGCGTACATGGGCAAAGTGAATTCTTCCCTTCAGAGAACGAATCATGTCGGGCAGATCATTCTCAAGGTTGGTTCCATAGGAGCCGGAGCAGAAGGTGACGCCGTTGTGCGGGTTATCCACCATCTTCATCATACGCAGAATATTCTGCTTGTTGATAATGATGCGGGGCAGTCCAAACACGCTCCAGGCGGGGTCGTCGGGATGAATTGCCATGTTAATGTCGTATTTGTCACAGGTGGGCATGATGCGCTCCAGAAAATATTTCAAATTGGAAAAAAGCTTTTCATCATCCACATCCTTGTACATCTCAAACAGTTCCTTGATGTGTGCCATGCGCTCAGGCTCCCAGCCGGGCAGGATAGCACCGTTGGAATCGCCGCTGATGGAAGCAAACATGTCCTCGGGGTTTAATGCGTCCACGGCTTCCTGAGTGTAGGCAAGGACAGTGGAGCCGTCGGGGCGGACGCGGGCAAGCTCCGTTCTTGTCCAGTCGAACACGGGCATGAAGTTGTAGCATACCATATGGACACCTGCCTGACCGAGACGCTCCAGAGTAGTGATATAGTTGTCGATATACATATCTCTGTCGGGAGTGCCGACCTTGATGGCGTCGTGGATGTTGACGCTCTCAATACCTGCAAGCTGTAAGCCTGCATCCTCAATTTCCTTTTTGAGAGCAAGAATGTCCTCCATCTCCCATACCTCGCCCGGCTTTGTGCCATAGAGCGTGGAGATGACGCCGGTTACTCCGGGAATCTGTCTGATTTGCTTTAAAGTTACGGTGTCGTACTTGCTGCCGTACCAGCGAAATGTCATCTGCATGATGTAACCCTCCGTATGTTTTTACTCGGGCAGCGTCTGCCCGGCAATCGTTTCCGGCCGGTAAGCTTTCCGGCCTTTATGTTCTTAGTATAAAGGAAAACAAAATGCACGAAAAGGACAAATATTGCTTGAAATAGTGCAAAAATTGCCATAGAATGGAAGAAAGTCGTGAATTGTAAATGGAGAGCCATACTTGCATATAAGAGGAGGAATGTGAATGAAGGCCGGAACATCCAAAAAGGTGGGTATCCGTATTCTGGATGCAACAGATGAACGCCAGTATATGATGAATGAGGATTATGAGGTATATGAGAAACAAGGGGCGCCTGTGGGAGCCATGGCCTTTCACTACCACAATTTCTACGAGATTATTTATGTTTTGGAAGGGGAATATTCCTCCCTGCTGGAAAATCGTACTTATCATATGAAGAAGGGCGACTTTTTGCTGATTGACCAGAATGTGATGCACAAGTACCACTATGTGGAGAAAAAACACGATTCCTCCAAACGAATTATTCTCTGGGTTACGCCTCAGATGCTGGCAGAGCTGTCTGAAGGAGAAATGGATCTGGCTTCCTGCTTTCATGGGAATGAGTCCTGTGCCTTTCATTTTCCCATCTATTATGAAGAGATGCTGCAGGGCTACCTGATGAAGCTGGCTATGACAGAAATGCAGGAGTCCCGGGATATGGCGGCAAAAAGAGTGATGGACAGAGGGTGTCTGACAATGTTTTTTGTGTATCTGAATGTCCTGTGCGCGAAAAAAGAGTATTTTTTTGCACAGGAGGAGCCGGTGAGCCATCCTCTCGTGGAGCAGACCGCCGCTTATATTGACAGCCATCTTACGGAAAAAATTACAGTGGATATTCTGGCGGAGCAGGCCCATATGAGCAAATATTATTTCCTGCGGAAATTTAAGGAACTGACGGGAGTTACCGTCCATGCCTTTCTCATCAATAAGCGCCTGATTAAGGCGTGTGAGGCCCTGCGCAGGGGAGCAAGCGTCACGGAGAGCTATCAGATGACAGGATTTACTGATTACAGCTCTTTTTTGCGTAATTTCCGTGAGGTTTTCGGCGTTTCTCCCGGTCATTACCGGGAGGTCTATCCGGAATAGGCGGAGTGCTGACTTTCAAAAATACCGGGAAGCTGAAAGAGACTGTGAGGCAGGGGCATGCGAAAGTCAAGTTTCTTTTTCTGTATGGACTCAGAAAATGGGGAAAATCGAAATGATCAGGACGAGCTCATTTTTAATCTTGAAAATTGAAAATATGTGTTTTCTGTCGCCTTCTCTAAGCGGAAGGCTGGAGTACTGTATGGGATGCACCTTGACACAAACGAATGGAAAGTGGTATTATTGATTCGAGTTAGTGATAACTAACGAATGATGCCGCTTATTTTCTGGAAAGAAGTTAGTTGAAACTAATTAGAAGACCTTTTCGGATAGGACGATTGGTATCGGGGAACTATCAAGAATAAGATTATGATTCTGGGGAGCAGTACAGGGATTTATTGAGAAAGAGGATAAGCATATGCAGAAGATGAAAGAAACAGAAAAGGGGTTTTATGGCTGTTATTGGCCTGTAGAAGGGAGCAAGTGTGCGATTATTGCCATGCTGGGAGACGATTGTGAAGACTATATGGCAAAGTCTGCAGTGAAATGGTTACAAAAAAAGTTTCACATCAGCGTTTTGACATTAAGTCCTGCACGCAAGGATTACAGCCATCACAATCTGCCAGTGGAGAGAATCGGTGCCGCAGTTTCCTATTTACAGGCACGTGGTATTGAAAAAATAGCAATTACAGGAGCCTCCACAACAGGAATGTATGCACTTCTTGCCGCTTCCTATTATCCTCAGATTACGCTTACTATCGCAATGACTCCGGCGGATTTTGTGATGGAAGGTTTTTATCAGGGAAAACGGGACGGTCAGAGCGAATGGCCGGGAGATGGTGAGTCCAGTGCTTCGTGGAAAGGGAAGCCGCTGCCTTATCTGCCTTATGCCTACAGACATCCGGAGTACGGCATGAGAATAAAAGAAGAATCCAAAAAGGGTAAAGATATGATAGCATCCCGTGAGCTGTTTGATGCTTCGGAGAAGGCTCATCCGATTCAGGAAGAGGAATTTATCAAAATTGAAAGGATAAAAGGCAGACTCCTGCTCATCGGTGCCGAGGACGACGTTTTGTGGGACACTGCAAAGTATATCAGACGAATGAAGGAACGTCTCGCAAAACGGGAACACACCTGTGAAGTGGAGGACTATATATATGAACATGCTACACACTTTGTTTTTCCGGAAAGCATGGTGAAGACAATTCTTCCAGTGGCGGGAGACCTGATTACAAAAGCGTTTGCCGCAGGAAGAAATTATCCGAAAGAGTGTAAGGCTGCAAGAATGGATATTGACAGGCATGTGACGGATGCGATTCTTGTGTGGAAGAATGAAAGATAAGGAAAGAATTGCAAAGCTTAACAAAGAGGTGCATATGCAGATGCCGCAGCAAAGGCAATGTTGGAGAAAAGGCTGGCGTTGTTAAAAGAGCAGAACAAATCCTGGAAAACCGGCGCGGATAGAATATCCGTGCCGGATTTTTTGTTCGCCAGACGGCACCCCTTGCTGCGTATCTAGGAGGCGCGCTTTTCAGCCGGGTTCAGCGATTCTGGACACTCCCACATAAATATCGGATATTTCGTACCAGGTAGGGTAGTCGGTCACGCCGGTCTGCGGCAGGTCGAAGATGCCCTGGAATACCCGGACTGCCTCGGCGGTGGCGGGGCCGTAAATGCCGTCGGCTGTGACAGTGGGGATGGCCGGGTAATTTCTTGCAATACGGTTCAATTGATTCTGCAGCTGGCGAACCTTGTCGCCGGATGCGCCTATACTGAGTGCATATCCGGGATAAGAGGAAGGTACACCAGAAATGAAGTCGGCTGAGTTAATATACATGTCATTGCCAAAGTAGTACCGTATAATCTCGATGGCAGAATACCCCTGATCGCCCAGATATTTGGAGCCCCATTGACTAAGCCCTGAGCAGGTCACCCGCTGACCGTCACAGTAAGCAGTAAAGATGGGCTGTCTTACGCCGGGACGTGACAGATAGTTTGCAAAAACAGTGTCCACGAGATAGTCAATGTTTTCATAAATGTTTCTGCCATATACCCACTTTTGATCGTAGGCGGTGGAGGAAGTGATGGTAAAGTCGTAGCCCTTGTTCCGGTACAGTGAAGCCAATAGTTTTGAGTAGTAGAAGAAATGGTGGTACGAGGAAGTATTTGTATCGGGAACTGGTGGTGAAAGTGGGGAACCGGCGGATGAGGAAAGGTGGACAGGCTTATAGGGTGGTAGGGTTGTGAAACATGAGAAATTGAAGTGTATAATGACTTTCAAAGTAATATATGATATAATTAGTTCGTAATTAGTGACGAGTGCATATTGGCAGTCGTACACTTTTCCTATCAGAAGGGAGTGAAACATATGGTATACCCTTACATGACTTTAGCAGACGGT
>JBJEJG010000216.1:0-6330 GCA_051877795.1 Acetatifactor sp. | reverse complement strand
AATTTGTCAACATAGGCATTTTAAGAGATATAACACCCGGCCAACAGCGTAGTAAACGTTATTGCTTCGGAGAGTATGTTGATATACTAAACCGGGGAACAGAAATATAGATAGTGCAGGACAAAAGCGGAGGCAGAGTAATGAAGACAAATATAAATCTTTATCCGGATTTTATCAGTGCGATAAAAAATGATTCCCTGGTATATCTCTTTGGAACCGGTATGTCTTCGGCATTGACGGGTAAGTCTTATTCCTGGTGGCAGTGGATTGCAGACGGGATTCATTTCATGAAAGATTCCACCTTGGCAGGAAGCTATGAAGAGTCTCTCAAGAAGGATGATTCTGCCGCCAACATGATAAAGCTTGTCGGAAAGGTAATATCCGCGACAAAGGCAGACGGAACCTACGAAGCATGGATGAAGTCTTCTTTTGAGACTAATCCGGTTACGAATATGAAATTGGCGGATACTCTGAAAAAGCTTCTTGTCACACAGGATGTATTTGCAACGACAAATTATGATATGCTTCTTGAACAGGCTACCGGTCTGTATCCGCTTTCCTATAACGAACCCAATGTGGCATTTGCTATGCTGGATAAACATATATCTACGCATGTACTGCATATACATGGCGTTTATGATTCTGCACATGGAGAAGACAGCATTGTGGCAGATCAGGCACAGTATGATGCTGTGATGGAGAATCAGGGAGCTCAGTTTATTCAGGGAGTCCTCGGAACCAGAACCGTAATCTTTGTCGGGTGCGGAAAGACAACGGAAGATGCGAACATATCAAGGTTTATTCAGTTTGCAAATAAGTATCTGAAGATGGATTGTACCTATTATTTTCTGTATAATACCCAAAAACCGGTGGACGGTCTGCCATCCAATATAGTGCCGATTCCGTACGGAGATGATTATGACGACCTTCCTGAATTTTTGGAGGATATGGCGCAGCTCAGAATAAGGAGCAGGCTTGAAAACAACCCGCTTGTGCTGAGGACGATGTATAGTGAGAGCAGGGCTGACTCCTATGGTTTGGCTGAGTATCATTACGCAAATGAATATCTGAAATTCTGCGGACGAAAGGTGGAATTGTCGCAGCTGCGGAATTTTCTGGAAACAGACAGGCCTTTTTACTGGTGGGCTGTGACCGGACAGGCAGGAGCCGGGAAGAGCAGGCTGGCCTATGAATTGCTGCGTCATATGCCGGCAGCGTTCTTTGGGTTTTTCTTAAATTATAATGTGAGTGCGGCCCAAATAGATGAGTTTAAGCCTTTTACGGATACCCTTGTAATTATTGACTATATAAAGGGGAATGAAAAAGCAGTGGCTGTGGCAATTGTACACCTGATTGATAAGTTCAGGCTCTCCGCTTATAAACTCAGAATTCTGCTTTTGGAGAGAGACAATCTTTTAATGTCCGGGTCATGGCATGAGGAGCTGCTGAGAAATATAGATGTTTTACACAGGGGAGAGTTTTCGGAAGGTGAGTACAATATTGATATGGCCACCAGAAAACACCGCTTTTTGTATCTGGATGACCTTGACCCTGACGCAGTTCTTGAATTGATTGACAATATTTGTGCAAAAAAGGGCCTGCCTCATGATGCATACAGAGACAAAACGCTGAAGGAAGGTTATGCAGATAAGTTTGAGCAGCTGAAATTCAGACCTCTGTTTTTACAGCTTTATGTGGAAGCATGGATTGATAATGGATGTATTCAAATAGACTATAAGAGTTATGCCGATTTGCTTGAAGTGGTAATACAGAGAGAGCAGGAGCGCATTTTAAAGCTTGTGGAACAGGATACGAAAACTGCCAATTCTCTGATACGGTTACTGGTGAGAGCCGGTATTACAGACGGAATGAGAATTGCGGATATTCCCGATATGTATATGGATGACTGGAATACGGTCCGGGAATTTGCGAAAAGTCATGCGATGGCGGGCAGACAAAGAACAGAATTTCTGCAGTCTCTGCTGATTGATGCGAGTCAGGAGCTTGAAAATGAAGCGGAATTCATTATGCCATTGTATCCGGATATCATTAAAGAATATATGTTCATCTATTATACAGATGAAGAATCCCTGAATCAAATTGCCGAGGAATTATGGCTGAATCATCCGAACGAATTCAATATATTTTTAAGCAGGTGTATCCTGGATTTTCATGGCAATCAGATGCTGCTTGATTTTATCCGTAAAGCCTCAGAGGATTATCATAACATAAATGCTTTGCAGGTAAGACTTTCACTGCTGCAAAATAAGGTTGTACACACACTTGAAGACGGGCCAAGACTCATTGAACTTAGCGATACGGAGTATGCGTTTTGGGATAAGCTTCCGATTGATGAAGGCAGCAGTATAGATGTCAAGCGGATAAAGCTGCTTGGTTATTATTACAGTGCTGATCAGTTTGTTGGGTGGTCCCGCGCAAAGGAAGCATTTGCTGCCTTCAAGAAAATAGCGGACTTCCCCTCCGGGGAGCTTGTTACATATAAGATTCATTTCCTGATGGAATTTGCCCACTACCTGACAGAGAAGAACGAAGTGCGCAGCGCGGCCGATTTGCTGAAATACATAGATACCCTGCTGCCGGAGGTGCCGGACGAGAAGGAGAGACACTATTACCGGCTTACTCTGCAGCGGGAATATCTGATGGCCTTTATTCAGAACAGGCAATGGGAGGAAACGGAGAGAATCCATGACGAGATTTACGGTACATTGGATTGGACTGACGAGAGACAGGTCGAACTTTATGCTTATTTCTGTTTTTCCGGGACGAAAAAGTGCCTGCATATGATGGAATGGAGTCATCTGCTGGATTTTGCTTTCCACATTCAGGATTTGGCAGAGGATTATGGAAGTCAGTCACGTGAGATATATTTTAATGATAAAACCCACTATTATTATTTGCATTCAAAACTGATGCAGCTGGAAACCGTTTCGATATCAAGTATGCTTGCCAATCAGGGAGCATATGCAAACAGTTTTATTGACAGAGTGATTGAGGAAATTGAAGGAAATGTAATGATTTCAGATTTCTCCGGATTATTGGTAGGGGCGAAAGCGTTAAAGGTGGGAATGGACGATGCAATGACCGATCAGCTTACAGAGAAATATTTCCGGGAGGCTGAAGAGCTGCTGCAGAAATATCCTGACAATGCAGTGCTTGCAGAAAAAACAATAGATTTATGGAAAACCGCATTTGAGTACCAGTATAAAAAGAAAGCACCGAAGGAGTATGTAGACAAGGCATATGCTCTTGCACTGCGGTTTGCTGATTGTGAGGAAGTGCTCGGGGAGTTTTTTGAATTATTGAAAACCTCAACAGAGGTGGAAAATTGGTTTGAGTATACCGGGACGAAGCAGATTGCAAGTCATCTGATAGAGTATAGAATGAATGAGTATCTTTATCCTCCGGAGATAAAGCAGGAGACGGTCAGAAGAGCGCATAAGAAGATTGGCCCAAATGAAAAGTGCCCGTGCGGCAGCGGCCTGAAGTTTAAAAAGTGCCATAAAGGGAAAGGAATTTATGATTAGGGAATAAAAGTATTGAATTGCGCCGAGTACATACAGTATAATACTATTTAGCATCAGTGAGCTGAAAAAAGGATGCCGTTATTGTAAATGGCAGGAAGGATGAAGATTTATAATGGAAGAAAGAGAAATTGATTTGATTGACCTCATAGCGGATATCTTGTCACATTGGCGTGGCGTACTGGTATGCATGTTAATCGGTGCGCTTCTGATGGGAGGTTTCAGCTATGTGAGGTCTTATCAGAGCGCAAAAGAAGTACTGGTAGAAGAAATGACACCGGAGGAAGAAATAACGCCGGACAAGCGTCTTACTGAGTTAGAGGAGCAGCTGAAAGCTTCAGAAGTAATGGCAGTGCGTACTGTGATAGACGATGAGCAGGAGTATGTCCAGTATCAGCAATATATAGAAAATTCTGTCTTAATGCAGGCAGATCCTTATAATATTTCCAGAATAGAGATGCTTTTTAAAATACAGATGGACGATATGGGGCAGAGCTATATGCTTCGTTCGGTTTACGAAGACCTGGTCAATGGCGTCGGGATGCTGCAGTGGGTGGAGGAACAGACCGGAATATCTGCCGTCAGCGCGGATGAACTGATTACCGCTCAGGCCAAGTCAAATGTTTATGTGCTGAACGGAGGACAGGAAACAGAGCTGGGGAATGACAGTTTGAAGGTGATTATTCTCCATAGCGATGAGGCAGAGTGCGAGAAAATGGCCCGTGCTGTAAAGGATTATATCAAACAGCAGCATGAGTTGTTGGCGCAGGAATTGGGAGCGCATGAGGTTGTTCTGTTGTCTGAAACTGCAGGAACCGTAATGGATACAGGGTTACGGGACAGGCAGATATCCTATTCAAATACGAAAATGACTCTTTTGACGAACTGTGCCAAAGCGAAGGAAGCTTTTACGGAAAACCAGCAGGTTTATTATGAACTGTTAAGAGGGGAAGACGGCATTTTAGAGGAAGACAAGGAAGGCGGAGAAACTGAGGCAGAGGTGGAAACAGTTGCCCAAAGACCTTCAATCAGCAAGAAGTATGTGGTTGTGGGCGCAGTTCTGTTTGCTTTTGTCTATGCCGGTGTATTTTTTGTTCTGTATATTTTGAACGGAAAGCTTCGTGCTGCGGACGAACTGCAGAAATTGTATCATATCTCACAGTTAGGGTTGATTGTAAAAGACGAAGGAAAGAAAAAGTTCTTTATTGACAGATGGATTGACGCACTGAGAAACCGGAACAAGCGTCAGTTTACCGGAGAGCAGTCTCTTGAACTGGCAGCCACTGCCGTTAAGATTTCGGCGAAAAAGCAGGAGCTGGATACCATTTGCCTTATGGGGTGTGATTTGAAGGCCGGAGCTGAGACAGTGTGCCGGAAGCTTAAGGAAATGCTGGAGCAGGAGAATATTTCTGTTATGGTTCTGGATAATGTACTTTATGATGCCGAAGCAATGGAAAAGCTGGGAGGAGCCAAAGGCGTTGTGTTGGTAGAGAAGGCGGCATCAACAATGTATGATGAAATTACCCGCGAACTGGAGTTGGTTTCACGCCAGGGTATCAAGATACTGGGCGGAATTGTAGTGGAGTAAAGAAGGCACATTGGTCTGTGAAAAAGGGATACGGGATGCTTGAAGCAATGAAGGGAAAGTTTCTCAGGAAAAAAACTTTATATACCATTTGTTTTATCTTGCTTGGCTTGATTGATTTTGTCAGGCATACTCAGCAGGAGGAATTGTGGGGGCCGTTGGTAAACTGTGCAGGCATCCTCCTGCTGGTGATAACGGCAAGCCAATATAAGCTGAAGGAGCTAAAGGGGCGCTTTGCCTATATATGGTCGGGGATTTTTGTTGTATTAATGGCTATTGCTGCTCTGTGGCAGGAAGCGCATATATTTGGCATATATAAGTGGACAGCCTTCGTTGCCTTGATAAATGTGTGGCTGATTGGTATTCTGACCTATAGGGTGTCTCAAAAGATATTCGTGGAAAAAACCATACAGGTTAAGTGGAATGCTGTCAGTATCCTCGCAGTAATTATGACATTTTTTATGATGCTTTCTCCCTGTCGGGCAGTCTGGCCAATCTGGTTTCTGGCCGTTTTTGGGTTGTTTTATCTCACGAGATTTGAAAAGAATGATTTTTTGAATCTGATGGAGGCCATGGTGGATGGCACAATCATAACCTTTTTTATTTTGCAGATTTATGCCTATGGATACCGGCCTTTTGATGAGGCGCGGTATCTGGGGGCGTTTTCAAACAGTAATATGACGGCGCTGCACTATCTTGTGACGTACACGGCAATCCTTTTTAAACTTCATTTTCTTGTAATGAAGGGCAGCGCAAAGAAGTGGAGAGTTATTTTTTTTATAGGTGCAGCGGGATTGCTTGATTTTCAAATTCTCACCATGACGCGCACGGCGTGGGCCATTTCCGCAGTGATTACGATTTTGTTTGGTATAGTGGTTGTGAAAGGAATTTGGGGAAAGAGCTGGAAAGCTTTGTTGGGACGGGCAGCTGCCCTTGGACTTAGTGTTCTGATTCTGTTTCCGGTTGTGTTTGCAACGGTAAGATGGCTGCCGCCGCTTAGACATCATCCCGTCTGGTATGCCGGAGAGTGGAAGGAAAGCAAGGTACATTCTTTTGATCCTGCTGACTCAGAGAAATATACAGACTTTGATGAGTTCATGGGAGATATTCTGGAGAGGTTGAGAATCATCGGTTCTATCAATAATCCTCTGGTTTTGAAAGCCCAGGCGGCAGAGAATGTAGAATACCGCCCGCTTACATTAA
>JBJEJG010000215.1:0-31845 GCA_051877795.1 Acetatifactor sp. | reverse complement strand
GTCCTACCAGAATTTATCTGGCATTACTGTTGTTCGAGTCATTCAATCTCTTGAATCTCGTTCTCTGAATTTTTCAACGCGAACTTTGTTCGCTATGGAATCTTCAGGGTTGCATTACTGTTTATTTGTCAAGGTACAAGCAAGGCAGATTTTACAGGCAAATTTATTTGCGAGTTAGCCTTGCGCTGTTTCACTGTTTTCTCAGCGACAGCTTATTTAAGATACCATATCCCAAATACTTTGTCAACAACTTTTTCAGAAGTTTTTGAGGGAAATTTAGCGAAATATTTTTGAACAGTTCCGAAAGAAATTTTTATGCCCTACAGGGTTGGCAATGGGGCAAAACTAAACTCTTCCATCGCACGTTCAATCCCATAGGCCAACCAGTTATGTCTGTATATCCATGACAAGATTTCGCTTTCCTCTGTAAAAGACAAAATCACCTGTCCGATTGCTCCCATATCCATCATCATAATAAATGTATAAACAGTCCAAAGCACAAACACAACCTCCAGGACACCAAACACCACTCCCAACAGCTTGTTGACGAAATGCAGCACAGGAAGCTTTGAGATTACTTTTGCCGAAAAGAATACCACTCCAAGCAAATGATGCACAATACCGAGAATCGCCAACAGGATTACCACGATAATTACATTAAAAAACCTTCCTTCGTGATAGCTGCTGATGCCACTGGCAAGCAAAGAAACAACCGCGCACAGAACAACCAGGGAAACCAGAGAAATAATCTCTTTCACCATTCCCTTCTTATACCCGTCTGTCATCTTAAAAGCTGCAGCTAAAATTACAATCAAAAGCAATATATTGATACTCATATTTCCTCGCAATCTTCACTCTTTTCTCTTTCGTCCAATGTTACTTCAGTTGTATGGTATCAATCGTGCTGTCCGTCACTACCATATACCTGTACGCACCGGATGTGGGCAACATCAGTCTCACCTGTCTGGCAAAGGTTCCATTGAACTTTTCGACGCCTTCCAGTGTCATAATCCGGCACTCTGTTTCATTGTAAGCCACAAAATTATCCTTGTCAAAAAAAATGTCTGTATATTCCATATTTATATAGTAGCTTCCCACCTTGGACGCTGATGCATCATAAACATCCATGCGGTATCTGCTCTCACTGTTCTCCGAACGGAAAACAAGACCGACGTAGCTGTCATTATAGTAGACAGACTGAACTTCCTCATCAAAAAGATATTCTGCCTTCAACACCGGCTGATGACCTCCTGTATAAATCATCAGGCGACTGTCACCCACCGCGAAAGCTGTACTGTCATTCATAAACTGTACATAAGGCACCAGCAAATCAGTATAAGAATATGCGCTGACAATATAATCACTGTTGTTCGCTCCAACCGGTCCAAAGTTATAAAAGACAATATTCGTTTTCAGTACCCCGGCATCTACATATACATATGACACACACAGCAGTTCCCCATTGGGAGAAAGGCTGATTGCCACGGGATATCCCGAATCATTCATATGAGTCTGCCCTTTGTAAAGCATTTCACCTTTTACATTATAGGTATTAATCCATGTGACATCTGTGTCAGCAAGGATGGCTGTCACCGTTCCGTCAGAGGCTACCGCGAGATTCCGAATCGGCATAGTGGTTGTAATTTCCCCCAACTGCTTCTCCGCATTCTGAACATAAATGCTTCTCCCGTTATAGTCTCCTACTGCCACAGTACTTCCGCAAATTGAAACCCTGGCATCCTGCATCTCATAGGTCTGATTCCAGGTTACTGTTCCTTTTGTATCAGTACAATGCGCACCGTCCTTACTGTAAGTCAGAATAGCGTTTCCAAGTCTCACATCAACTGCACCGCCGGCGCTCTCTCTGTCTACAGAAGCCACTATGTCATAGTCCGTGTAAACATGGCGTTTATACTGCACAGAAATCAGCGCTGCCAATGCCAGCACAGCCGCAATTACAAGCAGAATACGATAAACTGACGTCAGCTTGTGTTTTCTGATTTTCTCCTTATAGCCGGCCTGCTTCTGCTCACGTTTTTCTTTTTCTCTCATATAGCTTCTGATATCTGCCATATTGCCTCCAAATCCGCCGTTACTCTCTACCGGATTTTTTTAGTATAGCATATCTTTAACACCTATGTACAGATGCCAATATTATTTATCTGACAGTTCAGCCAGTCATTTTAGGTCGAACTGTTACGGTAATAAGATTTTCTGTCCCACCTTGATATCGTCGGGATTCTCAATTGCGTTAAGTGCACAGATTTCAGAAACCCTTGCATCATTTCCGTACCGGAGGATGCAGATTCCAATCAGAGTATCTCCCTTCTTGATTGTATAGGAAACCGGCTCCGGTGTTGGCTCCGGCGTCGGCTCTGACGTTGGCTCCGGTGTCGGCTCTGACGTCGCTTCAGGGGTAGGTTCGGGTGTGGGTTCAGGTGTCGGCTCCTCCGTTGGTTCTACAGTAGCCTCCGGCACAGACTCAGGCGCCACTTCCGCGTCAGCTGTTGCTTCCGCCGCCGCATTCTCCTGCTGAATTGCCTCTGTCAGCTTGTCCTCCGCCACGATTGTACCTGCATTGGCAGCATTCGCCGCCGCAGGCACTGCATCGGGAAGCTGTTGCTCTGACATTTCCTCTATCATTTGCCTGGCCGCCACCTGTAATTCTTCCATTTTTTCACTTCCACCCAGGGTTGCCAGACCCGCAACGCAAAGTAAAGCAAATACCGCGGCTGCCGTCAGCTTCATTCTGCGCAGTCCTGCTTCCTGCGTCTTTTTTTTTGCCGTCTGATAGGGGATAACCTGTGCTCTTCTCTCCTCCTGTCGCTTTTTTACCGCTTCATATTTTTCCTGACTGACTTCCTCCGGTTTTATCTCTTCCTGGCGCTCCTCCAGCATAAATGCAAGCATACTGTCATTTTTTTCATAGAACTGTGCATATCCTGTTATATACCGGCAGACACCCTGTTCATATACATGAAAGCCTTCCACCATTTCTCCGTTTAAGAGCCGGTAGCCCAGAAAGACATACTCCGAAAAATACTTTTGTCTTACTTTTTCAATCTCCTGCAACTGAGCCTGAGACAAATGTCTGCATTCCCGCTGAAGAAAATTCAACTTGGCTGCGCCATAAAAGAACAGATATGTAATGCCTGCCTCTTCTTTACGCACACCATACAATGCCACTGCCAAATCCTTGTCGCCGGCATACCGGTTCAGCTGCTTCATATAGGAAATGACATAATCCTCCGCATATATCTTGCAGTAACGGTCACTTTCTCCTATCTGCGTTATATTTTTCGGTAAATCCATAAAAACACCTCCCACACCTTTCTACCTATATCATTACAATAAGGTTATTTCAACATGATAGCATTGGTGTGCGAGGTATTTTATCAATCTTTGTCGCATCTCTCAAAGAAATCTTCGACAATTTTTACTGCTTTAAAATACAAACCGATATTCCGTCACAGAATCATATTCTTTTCCCTCTCCGAAGATGCAGGACGGAAATTCCGGCTGGTTTGCGGAATTAGGATAGTACTGCGTTTCCAGGCAAAGCCCTCTGCGAGGTCCGTATACCGCACCGCCCTTTCCCTTTTGCTCACTAATAAAGTTTCCGGCATAAAACTGAAATCCGGGAAGGGTTGTGTAGGCTTCCATTACTCTGCCGCTTTTTGCTCCCTTCACGGTTGCGAAATGACGCAATGTACCGTCCCAGCCGTCGATAATCCAGTTGTGGTCGTAGCCTCCCGCCATCTGCAGCTGGGAAAAACCGGACTCAATATCCTGTCCCACCTTCTTAGAAGAAGTAAAATCCATGGGTGTTCCCTTTACAGGAGCAATCTCTCCGGTCGGAATGGAGCCGGGTGCCGCAGGTGTATAGGTAGAAGCCCCAAGCCAAAGCTCATGCTCCTCCACCCTGCCGCTGTCATGCCCATCCAGATTAAAATAGGAATGGTTGGTTAAATTCAGTACTGTTTTTCTGTCGCTGACTGCATGGTAGTGAAGCCTCAGCGTATTATTGTCATCCAGAGTATAAGTAACGCTGATTCTCTTATTACCGGGGAAGCCCATACTGCCGTCGGCATCCTCCAGAGAAAAAGTGACGCTGTTGTCGTTTTCTTTCGCCTTCCACAACTGCTTATGATAACCTTTTTCCTTATGGCTGTGTAAATTGTTGGGTCCGTCATTTACATCCAGCTGATAAGTTACTCCATCGATTGCAAATGCCGCACCCGCAATGCGGTTAGCGCTCGGTCCAATCACCGCCCCAAAAAAGCTGCTGTTTTCCAGATAATCTTCCCCACGGTCAAAACCCAGCACAACATCCTCCGCTTTTCCGCTTCCGTCCGGCACAATCAATTTCACCAGAACCGCTCCCAGATTTGTTACCGCTGCCTGCATTCCATTGTTATTTGCAATGGTATACAGCATGATGTCCCGCCCATCGGGATATTCTCCGAATACGCTTTTACTTACCCCCATTTTTCTATCCTCCAAAGTTTTAAATTTCCACTCTTCCTTCCAATGCACGAAGGAGCGTCACCTCATCAATATACTCCAAATCTCCGCCCACCGGCACGCCGCTGGCAATTCTTGTCACCCTGATGCCCGTCGGCTTTATCATTTTGCTGATATACATGGCAGTTGTCTCACCTTCCAGACTGGAATTTGTGGCGATAATGACTTCCTCCACATCTCCGCGCAGACGCTCCATCAATTCTTTCAGCTTAATATCTCCCGGGCCGATGCCAAGCATGGGAGAAATTGCACCGTGAAGCACATGATAAACTCCCTCATATCTTCCGGTCTTTTCATAGGCAGCGAGATCTCTCGTGTTTTCCACCACCATAATCATCTTATGATTTCGGTTTTTGTTGGCGCAGACCGGACAAACATCTTTGTCCGTCAGGGTGTAGCACTCCTTGCAGTAACGCACATTAGCCTTCGCCTCGATAATGGTATTCGCCAGACGGTTCACCCTATCCTGAGGCATATTAATCAGATGAAATGCAAGTCTCTGAGCAGATTTATTCCCGATACCGGGCAATGCCGCCAGTTCTTCTATTAACTTATTGATATATCCGCTGTAGAGCTCCATCAGAAAGGCATTCCTCCCAGGCCTCCGGTCATCTTGCCCATTAGCTCAGCGCTGGCCGCATCTGCCTGACGCATAGCCTCATTCACTGCTGCCATCACCGCATCCTGCAGCGTTTCAATATCTTCAGGGTCCACAATCTCCTCCGACAAAGTAATTCTCAGAACTTCCTTTTTGCCGTTCACCGCCACCTCGACAGCGCCGCCACCGGTCTTTGCAACGAATTCCTTTGTCTCAAGTTCCTTCTGCCCTTCCTCCATCTGACGCTGCATTCTCTGCGCCTGCTTCATCAGATTACTCATGTTTCCGGGCATTGCACCTCCGGGAAATCCACCTCTTTTTGCCATTTTTCTTTCCTCCTGTTATTCCTCATCCTCTTCCTCAATGTCCATTCGGACAATCTGAGCGAGGTCAATATAGCTTTCTTCAAATTCTCTCTGGCCTTTTACCGTCTGGAAATTCACTTCAATTTCCTTCCCGGAAAAATCGGAGAGAAGTTCTTTCAGCCGTTCCTGATTTTCAGGATGCTGCATGAAATAATCGGATGCCATGCCGTCCTCCAGCACAACCATCAGTTTATTGTCGTTGCCGAGACTCAGGTCTGCCGATTTCATATAGATTTTCATGGGATTCTCTGCGCTCCCCACAATGGCCGGCCATTTTGTCACGATTTGCCTGATATCATCCGGTATGGCCTTTGGCAGCTCCGGTTTCGGCTTTTTTACCGCAGTCTCCCCCGTGCTTTGTACCGCGCCCTCTGCTGCAACCACCACACCATTTTCTACCTTGTCTTCCACCTGCCGAAGCCTGTCAAGGATTGCCTCCCTGTCTGTCTCCATCTCCGGTTTACACAGTTTAATCAGTGCAATCTCCACAAGAATTCTCTTCTGGGCCGCATAACGTATCTGTCCCGACAATTCCGAAAAAATCCTGATGTAGCGCACAATCTGCTCCATGTCCACCATGGCAGATTCTTCTTTCAACCGCTTCAGGTTGTCCGTGGACATATCGATGACATCCTCCAGATTGTCTGACGCCTGTACCAGCATCAGATTTCGCAGGTACCAGGTGAAGTCAGTAACAAACTGTGTCAGTTCGCGTCCCTGCATCACAATCTCCTCCAGAAGTCCCACACATCCCAGCACGTTTCTGTCCAGGATATGGCGCAGCAGACGGCTGAACACCTCCGTGTCTACTGCTCCCAGTACATCCAGCACCTTATCATAGGTAAGCTCTTTGCCAAGATGAAAAGCAATGCATTGATCCAAAAGGCTCAGCGCATCACGCATGGACCCGTCTGCTGTTTTGGCAATATACCGCAAGGCTTTCTCTTCCACCTGCACATTCTCAGCCTGAATCAGTTCCTGCATTCTGCCTGTAATGGTATCAATGGAAATACGCTTAAAATCATATCTCTGGCACCGGGACAAAATGGTGATTGGCAGCTTATGTACCTCAGTCGTAGCCAGAATGAAAATGACATAGGAGGGTGGCTCCTCCAATGTCTTCAGAAGTGCATTGAAAGCTCCTATGGAGAGCATATGCACCTCATCAATAATATAAACCTTATACTTTCCTTCCGCAGGCGAGTAGGAAACCTCTTCCACAATTTCACGGATATTGTCAACGCCGTTATTGGATGCCGCGTCAATCTCAATAACATTCATACTGGCGCCCGCCGCAATTGCGCGGCAGCTGCGGCACTCCCCGCACGGACCGTCCTCCGTCGGATTTTCACAGTTTACCGTCCGCGCAAAGATTTTTGCCACCGTCGTCTTGCCGGTTCCTCTGGTTCCGGTAAAAAGGTAGGCGTGACCGATTCTGTTAGCCTTCAGCTGATTTTTCAAGGTTGTAACAATATGTTCCTGCCCCTTCACATCAGCGAAGGTATCCGGTCTGAATTTTCGATATAGTGCTGTGTATGACATGAAGTGTCCCTTCTAAAAAAACATAATTTGCGAGATTTCGCCGCAATTCATATTAATCCCCAAAGGAAATACCGAGCAGCTTCGCTTCCTGAACAATGGTAGCGTCCGGCTCAACAGTCTTGAGCTTGCCCGCCACATCCTCCAGAGGCACGCGGACAATCTCACGATTCTTATAGCCTACCATGAAGCCGTACTGATTGTCCAGAATCAGCTTGCCTGCTTCCGCGCCGAGACGGCTGGCAAATACTCTGTCATAAGGGCAGGGGCTGCCGCCTCTCTGCATATGACCGGGAACCGTGACACGAACCTCCCTCCCCGTCTTCTCCTGAATGGCTGCCGCCACCTCATAAGACACGGACGGGAATGGATATTTCTCCATCTTTTTCTTGTAGTCTTTCTTGGAAAGCGCTGCATCCTCTTTGGAAATAGCGCCTTCCGCCACCGCTATAATGGTAAAACGACAGCCTTTTCTGTCGCGCTCTTCAATCTTTTCAATTACCTTGTCAATGTCATAGGGAATCTCTGGAATCAGGATGATATCCGCTCCGCCTGCCATACCCGCATTCAGGGTCAGCCAGCCAACCTTATGACCCATAACCTCCACAATAAATACTCTGCCATGAGACGCTGCGGTTGTATGGATGCAGTCAATCGCATCTGTCGCAATGTTTACTGCGCTCTGAAAACCGAAGGTCATATCAGTACCCCAGAGATCATTATCAATAGTCTTAGGAAGAGTCACAATATTCAATCCTTCCTCGCGGAGCAGATTCGCCGTCTTGTGGGTGCCGTTGCCACCCAGAATAACCAGACAGTCAAGCTGCAGCTTGTAATAATTCTGCTTCATTGCCTCCACCTTGTTCAGACCGTTCTCATCCGGGTCCTGAATCGTCTTAAAAGGCGTGCGGGAGGTGCCCAGAATTGTTCCGCCCTTTGTCAGTATACCCGAAAAATCTTTCCCCGTCAGCATCTGGAATTTTCCGTAAATCAGACCCTTATAGCCGTCCAGAAAACCATAAATTTCAACTTCTTCTTTGCTGTTGTCAAGAGTCTTCACAACACCTCTCATAGCTGCATTCAAGGCCTGACAATCTCCGCCACTGGTCAACATACCGATTCTCTTCATGTGCTCTTCCTCCCGAATTATATTCGCTGTATCTATTGTTACCCCGTTTTCCCAATACTATATATAGAATATTACCCTTTTCGAGCCAAATTTGCAACCGGAACAATACGTAATCCGTAAAAAGTTGCTCTTGCCAAACGAGTTCAGATACTATAAAATAAATAGGCAGTCTTAAAAGAGGCTGTGAAATCCGGAGTCGTATCGAAGCGGTCATAACGGGGCGCACTCGAAATGCGTTTGCCCTCCGGGGCACGAGGGTTCGAATCCCTCCGGCTCCGCTGACACCCAGGCGTTTGTCTGGGTGTTTTTTTATTCTACCACTATTCTCCATTAGGCACCATTAAAAAGGCGCCCCATAACGGAGCGCCCATTGTTATTTTGCAAATTATTTAGTTCTTCCAAGCATCATACTGTGCCTTAAACTCAGCCAGAATATCCTGATAGCCTGCCTCATCCAGAGCAGCCTGGTAAGCAGCGATGGTAGCTTCTACATCAGCAGATGCGATACCGCCGTTCTCAAGAGGGAAGCCATAGGTTTCAAATACGTTCTGGCAAGCAGAGAACTGTGCTTCAACAGGTGTCTTGTCAAGACGGAAGCCTGCTGCGCAGGAGGTGTTAGCACCGCCGTTGAACTCATCATACAAATCAGCCTTGTTAGCAGGCTCTCCTGCTACAGGAGTTACAATGGTAGCGGAAGCGGACTCCCACATGGAGTGATTGTACTTCTCACTTGTCTGTACAACCTGGCCGTTGGAATCATAGGTGTAATCCTCACCCTCGATACCAAAGGTGTACATATCAGCCAGCTTGCTGTCGGTATACAGCAGACCCATGAAGTCGATACAAGCCTTTGCCTGCTCCTCGGTGCTGTTTGCGGTTACACAGTAGCAAGAACCAAGAGCGGATGTGGAATGTGCCCATCTGTCAGTAACAGGAGCCATAACCACTTCCTGACCGTAACGGCTGTTTGCCTCTGCGTTTACAGGGATATCTGTCCACCAGGAAATACCCCAATCCTGGCTCTGAGTAGTTGTATCGGTAGTGGTCTTTGTTACATCATCCTCAGAGATGTATCCGGCCTCTGCCCACTTAGCCATCAAAGTACAGAACTCTTTGTATTCATCGGTAAGAATGGTGTCAACAACTTCGTTGGTATCTCTGTCAACTGCAACCCAGTTAGCGGTAGCATCAGCAGTAAAGAAATCGAAATCGTTAATGTAATATCTGTAGAACATAGCCGTCTTCTGGGTCAGGTAAGGATACTTCAGACCTTCTGCCTTTGCATCAGCCAGCATGGGCTCGATATCTGCAAGTGTCTTAACAGAAGCGAAATCCCAGTTGTACTTGTCAACCAAATCCTTACGAGCCATCAGGTCGTAGCCTTCTACATTGTCCTTATATACGGGAATGAAGTAAATTTTTCCGTCGTACTTGGTAGCTTCCCACTGGCCCTCAGCCATGGAGTTGTAAAGGTCTGTACCCTGAATCAAATCAGTCAAATCATATACTGCGTTCTTGGGAACCAGATCGTTGGTACCGATAACGCTCTCCCAGGAAGCTGTCCAGAGAAGATTGATTTCTCCATTAGCCAGAGCCAAGTTTGCCTTGTCTGTATATTCACCGGAACCAATATCGGTCAGATTAATCTGTACGTTAATCTTATCCTTGATATAGTCATTGATAGCTGCTTCTACCTTGTCAACCTGAGCAGAATCAGGGTTTGCAAGGTTAAAGGTAGCTCTCGTTACATTGATGGTTACCGCATCGCTTGATGCCCCTCCTGACTGGGTGCTCTCAGCCTTGCTTTCTGTTTTGCTTTCTGCGCTACTCTGTGCGCTGCTTCCGGTTGTCTCTGCGCTATCGCCACATCCGGTGAGCATTCCTGCTGCCATGACAGTTGTCAGTGCCATAGCCATAATTTTTTTGAATTTCATAGAATAAAAACCTCCCTTTTGAGTTTTTATATCAAAGCCGCAGGCGTTATTGCCGCGACTTGAATATCAATTTTTCTAAAATGTTTTAACCTTTAACAGATCCTACCGTAAGACCCTTTACAAAATATTTCTGGAAGAACGGATAAGCCACCATAATAGGTCCGATTACGACAATAACTGTTGCCATGGTAGAGGAATACTGAGGAATATTTCCTCCCATTGCCGCTCTTGCAGCAGCAGGCACATTGTTGTTATTCAGCAGGAATTCAATACTCTTCTGAATATTTACCAACAGCAGCTGCAACGGCTTTTTGCTGTCACTGGTTATGTAAAGCAGTGCATTCTGCCAGTCATTCCAGTATGCGGTAGCCATCATAAATCCTACGGCTGCCAGTGAGGGCTTCATCAGGGGAAGTGTAATCTGGAAAAATGTCCGGTACTCGCCCGCGCCATCAATTTTGGCTGCCTCCATCAATTCACTCGGAATGCTGTTCACGATGAAGGTTCTCAGAATGATTACGTTCATTGTACTCACACACAGCGGAAGAACCAGCAGCCACAGGCTGTCTTTCAGGTGATAGTATCTTGTAAATATGATATATCCGGAAAGCTGTCCTCCGTTAAACAGCATGGGAATCAACAGGTAAACGGATAAGAATCCGGCCAGTTTAAATCCCTTTCGGCTGATAGAGTAAGCAAACATGCTCATTACCAGAAGTCCCAGCAAAGTTCCTCCAACCGTCACCAGAATGGTAATTCCGTATGAAGTAAGCAGCTGTTTTCCATACTTCAGTACCATATTCATTCCGGCCATTGACCACTTCTCCGGGAAGAAGCTGAAACCGTTTTTGTTGATTGCCTGCTCGTCTGTAAAGGCTGAAATAAATACCAGTACTACCGGCAAGGCACAAAACAATGTATACAACAGAAGGAAAAAGCCGAGAATATATTGACCGATTCCTGCCCGCTCTCTTCTGGACGGTGCCAAATCTGCAGCATTACCCTTTTTCTTGCTCATCTGATTTTCCCCTTTCTGAATTTAGAACAAAGAGTTTTCCGGTGCAATCTTGCGAACCAGACCATTTGCCAACAGCATCATCAGCAGACCGACAACGGACTGGAAGAAGCTGGTTGCCGCTGTGAATCCGAAGTTCGAATTCTTAAAGATTGCATTCAGTACATACGAGTCAATAACCTGTGTGGTAGGATAAAGTATGCCGCTGTTACGGGTTACCTGATAGAACAAACCTGTATCCGACCTCATAATGCTTCCCACGGAAAGCAGCAACATTACGGTAATCATCGGAATCAGTGCCGGCAGCGTGATATGCCAGATTTTCTGCCACCTGTTGGCGCCGTCAATCTCTGCCGCTTCATACAGTTCCGTATCGATTCCGGCAAGTACGGACATATAAAGCACGGAGCCATAGCCGACACTGTTCCACATCTTAACAATCGTCAATATCCACGGCCAGGCAGACGGTGTGGAATAAAAGCGGGTAGTCATTCCCAACGAATGAGTCAGGATACCGGTGTCGGAACTGATAAATGCGTAAACAATAAACTGAACTGCCGCATAAGAGATAAATACAGGTATAATCATAATCGTCTGCATGGCTCTTGATGCTTTTTTAAATACGCACTGATCAATCGCAACGGCGAGAACAACATTCAGGAAGGTTCCCAGTCCGGTGAAAATCACATAGTAAAACAGTGTGTTTTTCGTGATGGAAAGGAAAGTGGACTTGGATGTCAGGAGAAACTTGAAGTTTTCAAGTCCGTTCCACGGGCTCCCCCAGATACCTTTGGAATAGTCGAATGACTTAAACGCCATTACCAGGCCGGCCATAGGTACATACATGATAAAAAACAAAATCAGGAATACCGGCAAAGCCATTACAACATGTGCTCTGTGTTTCCATGTATTCTTAAAGAATTCTTTCATAGGCCCTTCCTCTTTCTTAAATTATTTCGCCATCAGGATATTTTGCTTTGCAAATCCCTTAATCGTTTACGTTATAAACTATACATCATTTTGCACATAATTTCAATACCTGTTTTGAAATTTAATGAGCATTATCACTTATATACAGTTTTGGGTACCATAATTTTGTCTATTTTGTATAGGAATTTTGTTTTTGTTTTTGTGTTTTCGCTGTTTAAACACCCGAAACGTTTACGTATATCATATCCGTCTCACCGTCTTGCCGGGATATACCGCACCGCTGATTGTCACTATCTCAATAATTGTAGTCTTGGGATGCTCAATCAGAGAAATCAGCTTCTCTCCCGCCTGCATGCCAATCGCTTTCGCATCCTGCTTCAGTGTGGTGAGCTGTGGCTCAATATGCCGTCCAACCCGGATGCCGTCATATCCCGCTACGGAGATATCCTCCGGGATGCGCAATCCGTGTTCCTTGATGGCATTCATTCCGCCAAAGCATGCAAAATCATCCGGATACAATATGCAGGTAGGCGGTTTTTTCAGTCTTAACAGCTTTTCCGTCATTTGCGCCGCGGATTCCGTGTCACGGTAAGGTGACTCCAGAACATATTCAGCGGGAACCTCCAGGCCCAATATCTCCATGTTTTTGTAAAAGGAGGACACTCTCGCCTGCGTTGCAGAGGACTGCGCTCCATGGATATACGCAATTCTCCGGTGTCCCATGTCATAGACATACTGCAGCAGCATTTTCATGCCGCCCACATTGTCCGATACGATACTGATATGGTTGTCAAAAACATGGTCAATCGTGACAACGGGAATATCACTGCGTATCACCTCCAGCACCTGAGGATCATAAAAATCAGTACATGCCATAAGCACCCCGTCAAACCCGCGGTAACGGCAGTGTTCCAAATAAGACATTCTGCTGATTCCCTTTATCCCTCTGTTTAAAAAGGTGATGTCATACCCTTTCTCTTCCACAGCCCTCTTAAAGGAATCCAGCACGTGTGAGAAAAAGTCATGCGTCAGCCCGCTCTGTGCCTCATCCGCAAACAGGACTCCGATATTATAAGTTCTGTTTGTCTTTAAAGCCCTTGCCATCGCATTGGGAGAGTATCCCATTTCCTTGGCAACCTCACGGATGTGGCGCTTTGTTTCTTCGCTGATATCATTTTGATTATTCAGCGCCTTGCTCACCGTCGCAACACTGACGCCGCACGCCGCCGAAATATCCTTCATGGAAACCACTTTTGCATCCTCCTGCTCAGTTTTGAGCAACTTAATCGTTTTCACTTATATAAATATAAGCTATTTTCCAATGAATATCAACTTGTTTTTTGTCTTTTACGTCATTTTGACACAAATTGCCAAAAAATTTGTTTCCCTTTCGTCATTATTAACAGAGATATTCTTCTTGCAATCTCTGCATTTGTTCTGTATAATTCATTTTACAATCATTTGTACTTAAACGTTTTCTTTTTATAAATCTTATGACAAGGAGAGAGTGATTATGAAATTCGGTTTTTTTGATGATTCCAATCAGGAATATGTAATTACCACACCCAAAACTCCTCTTCCCTGGATTAATTATCTGGGATGCAATGAGTTTTTCAGTCTCATTTCCAACACCTGCGGAGGCTATTCCTTCTATAAGGACGCCAAGCTACTGCGTCTGACCCGTTATCGTTACAATAATGTCCCCTGTGATGTCAACGGTAAGTATCTCTACATAAAAGATGGCAGCACCGTGTGGAATCCCGGCTGGCAGCCCGTAAAGACGGAGCTGGATTCCTATGAATGCCGCCACGGCATCGGCTACAGCCGCTTTACCTCCTCCAAAAATCAGGTAAAGGCATCCGTACTCTCTTTTGTTCCTCTGAACGATAATTGCGAGATATCCCGCCTGACTCTGACAAATGAGAGCTCCCAGGCAAAAGAGCTCTCTGTATTTTCCTATGTGGAGTGGTGTCTCTGGAATGCAGATGACGATATGAAAAACTTCCAGCGTAATTTAAGCACAGGTGAAGTAGAAGTTCAGGGCTCCACCATATTCCACAAGACAGAATACAGAGAACGCCGCAATCATTATGCGATTTATTCCGTCAATGCTGACATTGCCGGCTTCGATACCAGCCGGGATGCTTTCCTGGGTGCTTACCGCGGTGCCGATAACCCGGAAGCAGTGGAAAACGGCAGCTGTACCAGCTCCATGGCAAGCGGCTGGTCCCCCATCGCTTCTCATCAGCTGAATATCACACTGGAACCCGGAGAGAGCAAAAGCTATATATTCGTTTTGGGTTACATTGAAAATCCCGAGGACGAAAAGTGGGAATCCTACGGTGTCATCAACAAGACAAGAGCCTGGGAAATGCTGAACAAATACAATTCCGACGAGGGTGTAGACAAGGCGTTTGCCGAGCTGCAGGCCTACTGGAAACAGCTTCTTGCTAAATACAGTGTTCAATCGAAGGACGAAAAAGTAAACAGAATGGTAAACACCTGGAATCAGTACCAGTGTATGGTTACCTTTAATATGTCCCGTTCTGCCTCCTATTACGAATCCGGCATTGGCCGTGGTATGGGCTTCCGCGATTCCTGCCAGGATCTTCTGGGCTTCGTACATCTGATTCCCGACCGGGCAAGAGAGCGCATCATTGACATTGCTTCTACCCAGTTCCAGGACGGCAGTGCTTACCACCAGTATCAGCCTCTCACCAAGAAAGGCAATTCTGACATTGGCAGCGGCTTCAATGATGACCCCCTGTGGCTCATCGCAGGTACCAGTGCCTACGTCCGTGAGACAGGCGATACCTCCATCCTGACGGAGATGGTTCCCTTTGACAATGATATGAGCGTTGCAACACCCCTTATGAATCATCTGAAACGCTCCTTTGATTACACACTGACCCACAAAGGCCCCCATGGGCTGCCGTTAATCGGGCGTGCGGACTGGAATGACTGTCTGAATCTGAACTGCTTCTCCGCGCATCCCGGCGAATCCTTCCAGACCTTTGGCCCCAGCGAAGGTCCTGTGGCAGAATCCGTATTTATCGCCGGCATGTTCGTAAAATACGGCGAAGAATATGCACAGCTTGCCGAGCTTCTGGGCGATAAGGCAGAAGCAGAGCGCGCCCGCAAAGAAGTAGCCGTTATGTATGACACGATTCTGGACGCAGGCTGGGACGGTGACTGGTTCGTGCGTGCCTATGACGCATACAGCAACAAGGTCGGTTCCAAAGAATGCAGGGAAGGACAGATTTACATCGAGCCTCAGGGCTTCTGCGTTCTGGCAGGTGTCGGTGTGAAGGAGGGTCTGGCAGAAAAGGCTTTGAATTCCGTAAAGGAACGTCTTGATACGGAATACGGTGTCATGATACTGCAGCCCGCTTATACAGAATACCATCTGGAGCTTGGCGAGGTTTCCTCCTATCCCCCCGGATACAAGGAGAATGCAGGTATCTTCTGTCACAACAACCCCTGGGTTTCCATTGCGGAGACTGTCATCGGCAGAGGCGACAGAGCCTTTGAAATTTATAAAAAAACCTGCCCCGCATATACCGAGGACATCAGTGAAATTCACCGCACCGAGCCCTATGTTTATTCACAGATGATTGCCGGACGCGATGCAAAGTTTCATGGCGAGGCAAAGAACAGCTGGCTGACCGGTACCGCCGCATGGACTTTCGTGAATATTTCCCAGTATATTCTGGGCGTATATCCCACTCACACAGGTCTGTCCGTTGACCCCTGCGTACCTGAGGGCTTTGGAGATTTCAGCATCACCAGGCAATTCCGTGAGGGCATTTATCGTATTCAGGTACAAAACCCCAACAACGTGCAAAAGGGTATCGTCTCTATGAGCGTTGATGGGAAGGCGGTAGACGGGCACATCATCCCCTACGAAGCCGGAAAGAAAGAATACAATGTAGTTATTACCATGGGATAAGCAGTTGTCCCGCATACATATAACTCTCCAAAAAAGGAATCGGATTACTCCGGTTCCTTTTTGTTATTATTTGTGATTCACTCATCGTTTCTTTTTTATATTTAAATTAATTTATGATATACTATATATTTAGAAAAAGCGCCGCGCGCGGAAAAGAGGACAAAAATGAAAATTCTGTTTTATGATGCAAAAAACTACGACAGAGAATCCTTTCAGGAAACCCTGAAAAGATTTCCCGGCATCACCATCGAATATACGAAATCCGACCTTGACCCCAGGACAGCTGCCCTCGCTGAGGGATTTGATGCGGTATGTGCCTTTGTCAGTTCTGATGCCGGAACGCAGACACTGGAAATTCTGCACGGCAAGGGAGTTCGACTGTTGCTTATGCGCTGTGCCGGCTTCAATAATGTGGACATGGATACGGCAAAAAAATATGCCATCCGCGTCATGCGCGTTCCCGGCTACTCCCCGGAAGCCGTTGCGGAACACGCCATGGCACTGGCGCTGGCCTGTAACCGTCGCCTGTACAAGGCCTACAACAAGGTTCGTGAAAATGATTTCAGCTTAAGCGGACTCATGGGCTTTAATTTCTATCAAAAAACAGCAGGTATCATCGGCACCGGAAAAATTGGCGCTGCCATGTGCCGCATCTGCCACGGCTTCGGTATGAAGGTTATCGCCTACGATGTCTATGAAAATCCTGCTCTGAAGGATTTTGTGACATACATGTCATTAGATGAGCTGTTGGCAGAAAGTGATCTGATTTCCCTGCACTGCCCGCTGATGGATTCCACTTATCACTTAATCAATATTGATACCATCAAAAAGATGAAGGACGGCGTCATTCTGGTGAACACCTCCAGAGGCGCCCTGGTAAAAACCGCAGATTTAATTGAGGGTATCCGTATGCACAAGTTCGCAGGTGTCGGACTGGACGTGTATGAAGAGGAGACAAATAATGTTTTTGAGGACCGCTCCGACGAAATTCTGGAGCATTCCACCACTGCCAGACTTCTCTCCTTCCCCAACGTAATGATTACCTCCCATCAGGGCTTTTTCACCAGAGAGGCACTGGAAGCTATTGCTGAAACCACCCTGCAGAATGCCCTGGATTTTGAAGCAGGAAAGGAAAATGCCAATGAAGTAAAATGAACTCAAGGCTCTATGCCTTGAGTTCAAATGCCTCCGTTACAATTTTTTCCGCCCCGGCAATTTATTCCGCCCCGGCAATTCTTTCCGCCGTAGCCATCTTTTCCAGCAGCCGTTCAGACAATTTCACAGCCTCTTCACAGTATTCCTGTGCCTTGCCTTGAGTTCCGTTGAGAATTGCCTCCATGGCTCTGGCACCTATGCTGTGTAATTGCTTATGTTCAGTACCAATTTCCTTCCAGATTTCTAACAGCTTTTCATCATCCAGCGCAACCGCTCTGTAAAAATGACCAAATGCACATTTTTCGCCGTTTGTCTGAAGCGGAATGATTTCCATGGTAGCTGTCATTTTTTTCAGCTTGTCAATCCATGCTTTATGTGCCACCTTCGCACTTTCCAGGACTCCCGTAAATTCTGCCCGGTTCATAACTCTGCCGGCAGCATGGAGCTTCAGGAAAATCTGTCTCGTATTCTCAGCCAGTTCATCATCAATTTCCGACACGTGTGTCGCACATTCCACATTTATCGATGCGCTCTTCTTTAGCATGGCCGCCATACTGCTGAGATTCTGGGCGTCCTTCGCATTTTGCTCCATGGCCTTGTCAATTTCTGCCGTAGCCTGCGTAATTCCCCGGATTTCCTCATCAACAGCCTGTATATGTTCCACCACGCTTTTTAAGGTAATACTTTCCGCCGTCACTGTGGTATGTACCGCCTCAATTTTTTCTTCCATCGCCTCCGTGGAGCTCAGGGTCTTCTGCAGGCTGTCTTTACTTTGTGCAGCGGCTTCCTTTACATTCTTTACATAGTCACGCATGTTTTCCAGATTCTTATTTGTATCCTCTGCCAGCTGGCGTACCTCTTCTGCCACCACAGCAAAGCCTCTGCCCTGCTCTCCTGCTCTGGCTGCTTCAATGGAAGCGTTCAGCGCCAAAAGATTTGTCTGGGAAGCAATTTCCTGCACACTGGCTACCACCCTGTCAATCTCCGCGCTGAGGGTCAACAGCTGCTCAATGTTCACGCTCATTGTCTGGGAATTCTCAGACACTTCATTTTTCAGTGCTACGGTCTCCTGTAGCAGCTGCTGGTTTCCATGATTCTGTTCCGCCAGTTCTGCCGCTGTCCCCGCAACTGTCTTCAGATTTTCAGCAGCCTTGCTCACCGTCTGGTTTACCACGCTCATACTGGCGGTTGTCTCTTCCACTACAGCCAGATTCATTTCACTGACATCCTGCATCTGCCCTGTATAGTCAGTCAGTTGTCTGTTTACATGCTGCATCTGCACATCGAAGTCGCTCAGCCTGCTCGTAGTACTCAGCACTTCTCTGGTTTTTCCTGCCAGTTCATCAAGTATTTCCGTATTCCGGTCTGCGGCAACTGCCGCTTCTTTTTTTCGCATTATTCTCATAATTAATCTCCATTCCGCAGACGCTCTTGCGTCAGAGGAATCGCGAGCCAAATCTGACATTTGGCTCTGCGCTATTCTCTCTTCCTGTTAATCCAAATGGAACACCGTCTTTAAGTCAATGCTCACAGGACTGTTATCAGGATTCGTCTCCATGATATCCGCCATGAAATCCCACCATTTACGATTAATGGCAGTATCAGCGCCCTTTGCCCACAGTTCCTCATCCTCAATCTCAATATAGCCAAACAGTGTCAGTGTCTCTCTGTCCAGAAAGATGGTGTAATTCTTTCCGCCATGTTCATGAATCATGTCCTGCATCTCCGGCCACAGTTCATTGTGCCTCTTCTCGTACTCAGCTTCCTGCCCGGGATAGAGCTTCATCTTAAAACCTTTAATCATCTCGTAACCTCCTGTCAATCCGACGCTGTGCCTTTTCACGCGTCCCTTATGTTTTGATTATATAACCTCATTGCATTCATTGCAACGAAATAAAGCATCAGTTCTTTGCAGTTTCAACAATATTCTGAATCCAGACTCCCTTTTTTACCAGAATAAATCCAATAATGCATTTGATAATGTCCAGCAGCTGACAGCACAGATAAAGGTATAGAATATGCATACCGGTATAGCGGCTGAGCACGTAGGCAACCGGAGTGGTGACCACCCACAGGAACACACTGTCAAACAGAAATGTAACAATCGTTTTTCCTCCTGTCCGCAGTGTAAAATAGGTTGCATGCATAAAAGCCCACAGCGGCATACAGCAGGCTGCCATGCGGAGCAGATTTTTCGCCAGCGTCCTCACCGCATCGCTGGTATTATACATCAGCGGGAACAACGGAGCCAGCAGGAACATAATGCCGCCCAGAATCAGACAGGATACAACTGCAAAAGCAATGAGTCTCGTATCCGTCTCCTTTGCCTCTTTCATTTTTCCTGCACCCAGAAGTTGCCCCACGATAATGGAAATAGCACTTCCCATTGCCATAAATACCACATTGAACAGGTTTGAAATTGTAGTGGTGATGTTCAAAGCTGCCACAGCATCCAGTCCTCTCATGGAATAGCACTGATTAAGAACCGCCATGCCAGCTGCCCACATAATTTCGTTTATCATAAGGGGGGTACCCTTTTTTATAATATTGCCTGCCAGCTGCCCGGGAATCCGCAGCTCCCGATAAGCGCCCACAATAAAAGGCATTCTCTCGGAATGGGTATGCGTCCACACAATCACTACCACTGCCTGAACGTATCTTGAAATAACCGTTGCCGCCGCAGCGCCCACCACGCCCAGCTCCGGGAAGCCAAACTTGCCGAAAATCAGCAGATAGTTCAGCACGAGATTTACACATACGGCAATAATGCCCGCAATCATGGGAATCTTCGTCTCGCCGCACTCTCTCAGGGTGCCTGCATACACCTCCTCCAGTGCAAAGGGCAGCAGCCCCACCAGCATCACCAGCATATACTTCCTGCCGTATTCCAACGTTGCCGCAAGAGCTGCATCATTCCCCTCCCCATGAAGATACATTAAGATCAGGCTGTCACCATGGGAGAGAAGCACAATAATTCCCAACAGCAGAATTGCCGCGCAGATATACAGCTTATATCGGAAGGTCTGCTGTACTCCCTTGTGATTTTTGCATCCGTAAAATTGAGCCGCAAAAATACCGGCTCCGGATATTGCACCGAAAATTGACAAATTAAATACCAATAAAAGCTGATTTACAATGGCAATACCGGACATCTGTTCCGTTCCGATACGCCCCACCATAATATTGTCCAAAAGGCTCACAAAGTTAGTGATACCGTTCTGAATCATGATGGGCACCGCCACTCCCAGAACCATCTTGTAAAAGGCCTTATCTCCGAATAATTTCTTTCTCAGACTCATTTCAACTCCCCTGGGCCTGCACGTCCTCTCTCAAATACTTCTCTTTCCTAATACAGCGTTCTCTATTCTACACCGCGCAATTCCACTTTGTCTATGTATTTTCTTGCTCTGTCTGCCATATCACGCATGATTTGTGCAGGATAGTCGGTGTACCCTTCTGAAATCACATTTTCATTGTCCCGGTAACTCTGAAGGTAATAAGCACGGCAGCCTGAAAGCAGCTTTCCGATTTCCTCAAATTCCTCCACTGTGTGAATTCCCTTCACCACCGTTGTACGGAATTCATAGGGAATTGCACAGCTTTTCAGGATGGCAATGCTCTCCTCTATTCGTGATAAATCCATGTGCGCACAGCCCGCCGCCTTTGCATAATTAGCCAGAGATGCCTTTACATCCATAGCCACGTAATCAAGCAGCCCCTCCTGAAGAAGCTGCCACAAAACCTGCGGCCGATAGCCGTTGGTATCCAGCTTCACAAGATACCCCATATCTCTGACACAGCAGATGAACTCCTTTAAATCTTTTTGCAGGGTAGGTTCGCCACCGGTAATACAGATTCCCTCCAGAATCCCCTTTCTTTTTTTCAGATAAGCCAGCACCTCATCCTCCGGAATAACACAGCATGCTCCGGGATTCAGCACAAGAGAGGCATTATGGCAAAAAGGACAACGAAAATTGCAGCCACCGGTAAATACAGTGGCTGCTACATGTTCGGGATAATCTAAAAGTGTTGTCTTGTTAAATCCGTGAATCTCCATTCTCTGCTTCCTCTGCGGATGTTCTGGGCACTCTGCCGTAGGTCTCCGTCATTTTATACATCTTCTCCGCCAGTTCGTCCGTAAACGCGTCTCTCTTCATGCGCCATTTCCAGTTATCGCCCAGAGTGGAAGGTGTATTGATGCGCGCCTCAGAGCCAAGTCCCAGATAATCCTGCATGGGAATTATCGCCATATCTGCCACGCTGGCAAATGCAGCGCGGATAAACTCCCATTTCAGCTTATCTTTTTTACACCCTTTCAGATTCAGATAACGGTTGCAGAACTTTTTGTCTCTTTTCTCCAGTTTCTCATACCAGCCCAGGGTGGTATCATTGTCGTGCGTTCCCGTGTACACCACACAGTTGTGCTCGTAGTTATGCGGCAGATAATCGCTCTCTTCTCTGGAATCAAAGGCAAACTGTAATACCTTCATGCCGGGATAACCTGTCTTCTTTACCAATTCTATCACAGAAGGTGTCAAAAATCCAAGGTCTTCCGCAATGACATTCCGCTCCCCAAGTTTTTCCTTCATTGTTTCAAAAAGCGCATAGCCGGGGCCCGGCTCCCAGGAGCCGATTTCAGCGGTTTTCATGCCTGCCGGAATGGAATAATACTCGTCAAAGGCACGGAAATGGTCGATGCGCACCACATCATAAAGCCGGAAGCACGCCGCCAGACGTTTCATCCACCAGTCGTAACCTGTTTTTTTATGATATTCCCAGGTGTAGAGAGGGTTCCCCCAAAGCTGCCCGGTAGCCGAAAAAGCATCGGGAGGGCAGCCTGCTACTGCCGTGGGATTGCAATCCTCGTCGAACTGAAACAGCTTCGGGTTTGCCCACGCATCCGAACTGTCGAATGCAACATAAATAGGAATATCACCAATAATTTTAATTCCCTGCTCATTGGCATACGCCTTCAGTTTTTCCCACTGAACCCGGAACATGTATTGCTGAAACTGGTAAAACTCCATTTCCTCTGCAAACTTTTCTCTGTAACGCTTCAGCGCCTCCGGTCTGCGGGTCTTTATGTCTTCATCCCATTCCACCCAGCACACATTATCAAAGGATACCTTTACCGCCATATAGAGGCAGTAATCCTCCAGCCAATAGCTGTTCTCCTCTACAAATTTCCGGAAATCTGCATTTTCTGAGATATTACTGTTTTTCCAGGCCTCCCGGAGCAGCAGAAAGCGGCTCTCATAGATTTTCGCGTAATCTACATACTCCTCATTGTCTCCAAAATCGTAGCTGTCGCACTGATCTTTTGTAAGCCATCCCTTCTCAATCAAGTCTTCCGGGTCAATAAAATATGGATTTCCGGCAAAAGTGGAGAAGGACTGATAGGGCGAATCACCATAGCTGGTAGGACCAAGGGGCAGAATCTGCCAATAGGTCTGCCCCGCCTTCTTCAATTTGTCAACAAACTCGTATGCCTCCTTCGAGAAGCATCCGATTCCATAGGCTGACGGCAGACTCGCCACCGGCAGCAAAACACCACTCGCTCTCATGTCCATTCTCTCCCGTTTAGTTCAGCTTCCAGATATCGCGGTTGTATTCCGCAATCGTTCTGTCAGAGGAAAAGAAGCCTGCCTTCGCAATATTGGTCAGCATCATTCTCTTCCATTTTGCTCTGTCCTCATAATCGGCAAATGCCTGATCCTTCACCTTAATATAATCCTCCAGATCAAGCAGCGTCATGAACCAGTCCTTGTTCAGCAGTTCCTTGTAAAGACGCTCCAGATTCTCCTTATGTCCTACCGCGAGAGCTTCCTCACTTATGATAAAGTCAACCGCCTCCTTAATGACAGGACTGTTCTCATAGAAGTCTTTGGACACATAATCTGCCTTTGCATAGTGTTCAATAACGGTATCACTGTCCTCACCGAAAATATAGATGTTGTCATCCCCGACCAGTTCATGGATTTCCACATTTGCACCGTCGCTTGTTCCCAGTGTCACTGCACCGTTCAGCATAAACTTCATATTGCCGGTACCGGATGCCTCCTTGGAAGCCAGGGAAATCTGCTCGGAAATATCGCATGCCGGAATCAGTTTCTCGGCATAGCTTACATTATAATTCTCTACCATAACAACCTTCATATAAGGGCTGACTTCAGGGTCGTTATTCACAATCTCAGACAATACCAGCAGCAGGTGAATAATATCCTGGGCAATCACATACGCGGGAGCCGCCTTTGCACCAAAGAGGAAGGTCATAGGTCTGACGGGCTTTTTACCCCCCTTAATCTCCAGATATTTGTGAATAATATACAGGGCGTTCATCTGCTGGCGCTTGTACTCATGCAGACGCTTTACCTGAATGTCAAAAACGGAATTTACATCCAGCGTGATGCCTTCCTTCTCCTGAATATAGGCAGCCAGTTCTTCCTTCTTCTGCTTTTTAATCTTTTCGATGGCATCCAGCACGGCTTCATCATCAATCTTTGTCAGCAGCTTCTCCAGTTCATCCGCATTCTTCTTGAAGCCATTCCCGATGGTATCTGTAAGCAGGGCAGCCAGTTCTCTGTTACAGGACAGCAGCCAGCGCCGGAAGGTAATTCCATTTGTCTTATTGTTGAACTTTTCAGGATAAATCTCATAAAAGTGGTGCAGTTCCGTCTCCTTCAGGATATCCGTGTGGATTGCAGCAACACCGTTGACGCTGTAGCCATAGTGAATATCGATGTGCGCCATGTGTACGCGCTTGTTCTCGTCGATAATCTGTACTCTGGGGTCTTCATACTTCTTTGCCACACGTGCACTGAGTTCCTTGATAATGGGAACAAGCTGCGGAACTACCTTCTCAATATAGGAGAGAGGCCATTTCTCCAGTGCCTCTGCCAGAATGGTGTGATTGGTATATGCACAGGTTCTGCTCACCACATTGACAGCATCCTCGATGGTAAAGCCCTCATCCCAGGTCAGAATTCTGATAAGCTCAGGAATTACCATAGTGGGGTGGGTATCGTTAATCTGGATGGCAGCATACTCATCCATGTGATGTAAATCACAGCCCTTTTCCTTCAGTTCCTTAATAATCAGCTGGGCGCCATTGCTGACCATAAAATATTCCTGATAAATACGGAGCAGGTTGCCCGCCTCGTCGGAATCATCGGGATAGAGGAACAGCGTCAGATTCTTTTCAATGGCAGTCTTATCAAAACTGATGCCCTCCTTCACCAGACTCTCATCCACAGAAGCCACGTCAAAAAGGTGCAGCTTGTTGCATCCGTTCTCATAGCCAATGACATCAATGTCATAAAGCACAGAAGTTACTTTTCTGTCGCCGAAAGCCACCTCAAACTTCACTCCGGTATCGGTCAGCCAGGAATTCTCCTGAATCCAGTCGTTCTTCTCTGCTCTCTGCAGACGGTCTTTGAATACCTGCTTAAACAGACCGTAATGATAATTCAGACCGATTCCGTCTCCGGGCAGTCCCAGAGTGGCAATGGAATCCAGGAAGCATGCTGCCAGACGTCCCAGACCACCATTTCCCAGAGAAGGTTCGGGCTCCGCCTCCTCAATATCTGCCAGATTCTTTCCGTGTTTCTTCAGAATTTCGCTGAGCTCGTCATAGATTCCGAGATTAATCAGATTATTGGACAGCAGCTTTCCAATCAAAAATTCCATGGAAATGTAGTACACTTTTTTCCTTCCGGTGATGACCGGCTTCTCCTCCATCTGTTCCTTTGTCAGCTGCAGCACACTGTTATAAAGCTGTACATCCGTACATGCAGCGATGGATTTTCCATACATCTTTCCTGTCAGTTCATTTAATTTCAATTCAAGATTCATATTGGATTTCCTCCGTTCAAACTCAAGTTTTCCCTCTGTGGCTTAAGAATATCACAGGAAAACGTTTTCCGCAATAGGTGAAATAAATTTTGTGCAAATTAGATTAGCATATAATGTCCTTATAGTACATTTTCACTATACTGTGCGGCATGATGACCTGATGTCCCTCACCGCCGTCCAGAAGCAGCTTGACTTCCTCCAGCGCTCTGCTGGAAACAGCGTAAAAATTCTGGCTTACTGTGTTCATCTGCTTTCCCACATAGCCCATGAGCGTGATGCCGTCGAAGCCGCACACAGGGCGGAAGATGTCCATATCAATCAGAGCGTTCATGGCACCGATTGCCATCAGGTCGGAGGCGCAGACAATGCAGTCCTTGTTCCTTGCATATTTTAGCGCAATATTTCTGGCTGCAAGTTCGCTGAAATCTCCCTGTCGCACCAGCATCGGCAATTCCAATTCCTCCGCCAGACGCTTCATCCCCCGCAATCGCTGTTCCGTGACATACCCGTCCCTGCGGCCTGCAATATACAGGATACTCCCGCATTTATCATCCAGAACCGTTTTCCTTGCCACATCATACTGTGCCTGCTCATGATCCACGCCGACAGCTGTCGTCCGCGCATTCACAATGGGGGCATCCACCACCACACAGGCAAAATGCTGTTCCTCAATCAGCTTCCGGAGCACCCTGTCTTCCTTGGACATACCGTAAATTACCACTCCGGCAATACTCTGTGACAGAAAATAGCGGGTAATTTCCTCCGCATCCATCCCTGCAATCATACTGGTGAAAATGGTTACCACCTCTATGTTTAACTCCTTCGCCTTGTCTAAGGCCCCCAGCAGATACTGCATGAAAATCTGGTCGATAGCCTGGGTCTGCCGCTTTGGGTCAAGAATCAGGGCAATCCGTCCAAACTGCTTGGAGGAAAGTGCGGAGGCAATTGAATTCGGGATGTAGTTCAGCTCTTTGATTGCTTTATTTACTTTTTCCTTTGTCTCCTCGCTGATGTTGGGATATCCGTTCAGCACCTTCGAGACGGTGGAAATCGCCACTCCCGCATGTTTTGCCACTTCCTTTATGGATACCATGTTACTGTTTTCCTTTCGTGTTTCCAGAGAATACGTTTTCTGTCCTGTACAATCTGAGACGGTCAATTCCGATTGACGCTCCGTGTTTTTAATTCTATACTATGATATAGGGTAATAAAAAAAAAGTCAACGGAGACTATTATGGCTGTCATCAAAAGCATTCAGGAAAAATACATGAAGGAAGCCCTGAAACAGGCAAAAAAGGCATATCGGCTGGGAGAAGTTCCCATCGGCTGTGTTATCGTCTACGAGGGCAAAATCATCGGCAGAGGGTACAATCGCCGCAACACGGATAAAAACACGCTGGCACATGCAGAAATTACCGCAATTAACAAGGCAAGCAAATTTATCGGCGACTGGCGGCTGGAGGGCTGTACTCTTTATGTGACCCTGGAGCCCTGCCAGATGTGCGCCGGTGCTATCGTGCAGGCCCGCATCCCCGAAGTGGTTATGGGCTGTATGAACCCCAAGGCCGGCTGCGCCGGTTCCATCCTGAATATACTGGAAATGCCGGAATTCAACCATCAGGTCTCGGTCACCCGCGGTGTTCTGGAAGAAGAATGCAGCGACATGCTGAAGACCTTTTTCACAGAACTGCGCGTCAGAAACAAGGCCGAGAAGGAAGCGCGGAAAGCAGCGGAAGCATAATTCGCCTCCGTCTCCTCTATGCCGCCCTTCCTCAAAGCAGTTAATCTTCCTGCACCAACGTCTCTTCTACATACTTTCTCTCCATCTTGTGCCGCAGTTTTCGGGTCTCCACGGTATCAAAAATGATAGAAAAGTCATAGTCCTCCGGGTACAGTTTTTCTGCCGCCACATGAAGCTTCACCCGCTTATGGTTTATCCAGATTTTCTTATTGGGCAGTTGTACCTGCAGCACGCCTTTCTCATTTACCGGCATACAGACGATACCAATCTTTTTGTCCGGATATATCATGACGCTGTCTCCCCGATGAAATTTTTCCGAAAGCTCTTCACGTGGAACATATTTCTTCTTTTTTCGGATTTTTGTACCTTCCGTCCGGCTCCTGCCCAAAAATCCATCCTCTGTTCGCTCTTCTAAGCCAGCTTCGCCTTGTCTGTCGCATTCTCCGTAAGCCGCTCTGGCCGCTGTCCGCAGCATATCCTCATCCATGCCGAGTCGGGCTGCAATATAAAAGGCACAGCTTTCACCCGCCTCACCGATAACCATTTTGTAAAGAGGGCGAAGGCTCTCCTTATCGAAAGTCATCTTTGCATTGACAATATCCTGTGACCTGTCCGCATAAGTCTTTACCTCGGGATAATGTGTCGTCACCAAAAACAGACAGCCACTCTTCCGCAGTTCCTCCAGAATGGCAATGGCAATCCCCATTCCTTCTGTCGGATCAGTGCCGGAACCAAGCTCATCCATGATGACCAGACTCTCCCGCCCCATCTGCTTCAGAATATCCAAAACGTTGGTGATATGGGCAGAAAAGGTAGACAGGTTCTCCGACAAGTTCTGACCGTCCCCAATGTCGCAAAGATAATTACTGTTCATACAAATATCTGCCTGTTCGCAGCAAACATGCAATCCGCATTGAGCCATCATGCAATTCAGTGCCACGGTTTTAATTGCCACGGTTTTTCCGCCCGTATTAGGTCCTGTAATCACTATCCCACGGTATCCTTCTCCAATGGTGAAATCCTGTGGCACACAGACCGCCCTGTCCATCAGAGGATGACGCGCGCCTTTCATGGCAATACGCCTTTCGGTATTAATGGCCGGTGCAGCAGCCCTCAGTTCCAGGCTTAGCTTCCCCTTGGAAAAAGCAAAATCCAGCTTCTCCATCGTCTTCCCGTTTTGTTCCATACTTTCGTAATTTTCCGCCACCATGGCAGACAGTGTATAGAGAATCCTGCGCTCTTCATTCTCTTCATCAATACGCAGCAGCTGTAGTTCTTCGTTATACTTCGCCACAGCTGCAGGCTCGATAAACAAGGTACTTCCCGTGGAAGACTTGTCGATGACGCTGCCGTTTATTCTGAATTTATATTCCTTCTTCACCGGCACACAAAGGTGCCCATTCCGCAGAGTACAAAAGCTGTCGGACATACATTCTTTATTGCTCCGAATGACAGTGTCCGCTTTTTCCTTGATTTTCTCCTCCATCCTGACAATATCACTTCGCAGGGAATGCAACCGTTTAGAAGCATAGTCGTCCACCCTGCCGCCGCGAATCTGCACGTGAATTGCATCCCGGATTTCGGGCAATTCCTCCAGATTTTCCTCATACCAGGGCAGAGACAGTTCAAACTGCTTGCATCGGTTCAGATATTCCTTCAGACGTTTCACCGCTGTCAGGGAAAACTCTATCTGCTCCAGCTGAGCTGCAGTAAGGCAGTCTCCTCTCTCCGCTACCATCAGCAGTTCCCGAATACCCTCCATAGCCGTAAGCGGCGGCGTTCCCATCTTCTCCAGCATAATTTTGGCTTCCGCCGTCTCCCTCTGTTTTGCTTCCAGTTCACCTTCTGACAGAATCGGCACTGTTTTCTTAATTTCATCCTTTGCGGCTGTTGTCAAAGCGAATTCCATCCACATTTCTTTAATCTTGTCAAATTCCAACGTTCTTTCAACATCTCTCATTATTATATCCATTCCTTTCTCCAACAAGGATATCCTTGCAGCAATCTGTCGGCTGCACAATATGATAAAAATTTCCGCCAAATATCCCTGTTTATACCTGTATCACAGTCTGCAAAACAAAAACCACAAGCCGCCCTTCAAGGACACGACTCATGGTTTCCCAAATATCCACATAATAAGATTTATAATACACAAAAGCATGACCATACAGCCATGCTTTCCTCTCATAATCCATATATACCAGGTAAACTATGGTTAGCACATTGTAAGGGTAGTTATCAGCGAATTACACTGACTTTTGGGCAGACTTCTACAGAGAAATCCTGCAAGTCAACCCATGCGATATTTATTTTGTACGCATTACCTCTACAATTACAGTTAACAAAAAATTACCTCTCACTTCACTTTTTTTCAGTCTACAATACTCACGACAAGCTGTCAAGAAAAATCGTATGTAACCTTTCGATGCAGCATGGTCACTTTGTCCGGGAAGCCACCCTGATTTCCTGCACTTTCCGCTTTACATTCATCTTGTAAAGTTCTTCGGCGGCAAGTCTTGTCTTTGCCACCACATCTCCGCTTTCCCGAGGAAAGCAATAATAGAGCGCTTCCGTGTTGCCAATACAAATCATATCGCCTACTTCATACCAGAAATAGTCAGAATAAAGGCTATAGGATGCAGAAGGTTTTTGGGAATAGTCAAGTTTTCCATTGCATCCCGTGAGATGAAAGCCCTCCCTGGTATGTGTCAGTCTTCCTGTTCCTACCTTGTAAATACTTTTCGTATTTACCATCATATAAATATCTACAGGGACATCCAGTCTGTACATTCCTGCTTCCAATTCCAGCCTGACACACTCTCTTTCCCAGCTGTACCAGTCAGGAATGTGGGAAAACTCCGTCTCCCCCTCCACTGCCTTCAGGTACCCGTACTCAGTCAGCTCATACTGCTTTCCACAGCACTTACAGGAAATCCGGATTCCTTTTCCCTGCATCCCGCCTTCTTTGTGGCATTGCGGACATTTATACAGCACACGATTCAGGCAGTCAGCCCGAAAAGCTTCCTCAATGCGAATCATATTCTCCTGCTGCCAACGGAAATTGTCAAAGGAAAACTGTTCTTTTAAAATGTCATTCAGCTCCTCCACAGATTTTTCCATAATCTGAAAGGGTGAAAGCAGATACTCCACGTCAGCCGACACATCCACCTGACGCAGCTGCAGGTTATTATAGAGCGGGTCTCTGGCAAACGCACCATAGGTACGTATCATAACAACGGGGACGCCCAATATTTTCAGACACTTCCCCAGACTTTCCGGCAGGGGAGTCGCCGTCCCGTCAAAGCTGTAGCTCGCCTCCGGGAACATCAGGACAGAGCTTTTCAGCTTCTTCAACGCAAAGAGCATATCCCGTACCAGCACCATATCTGTGACAAATTTCTTTGCAGGAATACAGCCGATTGCACGCATGAGCCAATTCTTACCCACAAAGCCATCTGAAGTACAGACAATATTAAATGGTCTGGGGTACAGAATCGTGGCTGCTATTTTCAAATCGATGAAACTGGAGTGATTCATCAGAATCAGGCAGGGTTCCTTTTTGTCAAGATTTTCCATGCCAATCTCACGATATGTAAAGTGCGTCGCCTTTAAATCAGCAGATGACAGCACCTTCAAAAGTGTCCGAAAGAGGATGCTCGGGCGCAACGGTTCCTGATGCCGTCCCACCCGCATAGCCAGAACATCCTCATACTTCTTTTCTTTTATTTTTATCTTCAAGTATTTCCACCCTCATAAATCCATGGCTGCTCTTTACCCTGTACATGACAGCCAAACATATTCCTAATTCTACTCTCCCTGATAAGTAGGAGCGTTCTTAGGACTCTTGCCCTTAATCACATTGTGGTAATAAGCATAGGTCATGGGATCGTCCTTCTTCAGCACATCCGCATCAATTACCTTGCCCAAAAATACGGTATGGGAGGATGTCTCCATCTTGTCAATCACCTCACACACAATATATGCACATGCATCCGGTACAACAGGCATATATTCCCTCATAACCGGCTCCACCTTCTCAAATTTGTTGGTATCCCTTCCACTGTAAAAGCCAAAGGTTCCGATAACACCCGGATCCGTATGCTCTCCCAAAATGGAAAGTGCAAACTTGCCCGTGTCCTGAATACACTGGTTTGTATAGTTGTCATGGTTAATGCTCACTGCAATGGTCGCAGGGCTGGAGGTAATCTGCATGGCGCTGTTGGCCGTGCAGCCGGTAGCCCGTCCCTTGTCCCAGGTACTCACCACATAAACTCCATAGGATAACTGATAAAGTGCACTCTTGTTCATAGTTTTTACCTCTCTTATTTATATTTTTGCTTTTGCACAAATTTTTCACTGAAATGCGCGTTGAAAAAATGAATAAACGGCCCTAAGCCAAAGGCTGTCACCACAGTTCCGATTCCCACAATACCTCCCGCCAGATAACAGACCAGCGCAGCAATGGCGTCATCTGCCATTCTATGCCAGAAATAAGGAATCTTCGGCAGCTTTTCCTTCGTAATCAGGGAAATACTGTCAAAGGGAGATACTCCCAGGCCGGAGGTCTGATAGAGAGATAATCCAAAGCTGCAGGCAACAACGCCTACGAAAAGTACCAGTAGCCTCTGCACCATACTCTGTGGCATTCCAACGCAAAGAAGGATATTATAAAAGAAAGTAACAATATAGCCGAGCAGGCAGGCATTGATAATGGTTCCGATGCCTATATACTTTCTTCCAAAAATCAGCTGAATAACAAACAGAGCCAGATTAAACAGCACCTGAAAGTTTGCATATGCCATTCCGACACAGCCTGACAGTGCCATTGTCATGCCGCTGTAGGGATCATTCCCCAATCCCGACAGCTTAAAAATTGCAATTCCCAGTCCGGCAAATACATTTCCCATGAACATCATGACAATTCTTCGCCAGCCTATCCTCTGCAAATATTCCTTCATCTTCCATTCTGTCCTTTTCTGCAAGTAAATAAACGGTCGATAATATTATACCATAGCACAAGCACTTCTGAAAGAGATTTTATTTCTCTCCCTTGACAAAACTGACACGGTAGTTTAACAGTTGAATAAGCGAAAAATCCTTGCAGGCCTTGAAAAG
>JBJEJG010000214.1:0-6551 GCA_051877795.1 Acetatifactor sp. | reverse complement strand
TGGCAGGAATCAGGTGAGCCTTCTGCAATGCCAGATACAGTACCGGAAGCAGGAGCAGCTGTAGAACGATTCCGGGAAGACTGGAAACAAAATAAGCTGTTGCCCATGCCTTGAGAGAGTAAGAGCCTGCCGAGAAAATCAGCGCCTTGGCAAGTCCGCCTACAATACGTCCTGCCAGCATGGCAGCCGCCAGACTGATGTAAAAGTCAGCCATCAGCTTGCCGGTGTGAATCAGCTTCATTAAAAGCCCGGTTACGAGACCGTAAACGGCAAGCTCAATCATCATGCCGTACAGTACAGGACCCATGGGCGGCATACCGGTAATCAGGCCGGAAAGTAAGGGGCCAATCAGTCCGCAAACAAGACCGTACGGCCAGCCGCAAATCAACCCGCACAAAAGGACAGGAAGGTGCATTGGGGAAAGGAGCACACCGGCGTTGGGAATGAAGTGCAGAGCCATGGGCAGGATGACACAGAGTGCCATGAGTACAGCGGTGGTGACACATTTTGTAACAGATGTCATTTTCATATCTTTTTTCCCTTTCTCTTTTGGGATCGCAGAACACATATCCTGACAAATAAAAAAGCCACAAAAACAGAATTCTCCTTCTTGGAGAATCAGCCTTCCTGGCAGTGATTGTTCTATGTATTGGTGATAATGGTTCCCTGTCCCTGTATTACATAAGGCATTTTTCTAAATGCCGCGTTTCTTCCTGAAACGAATTTCCTTTTTATCATATCAGAAAAAGCAGTAAAGTCAAGAAGTTTGTGAAAGCTACTTGAATTATGGTGAGCAGCCATGGTATCATTTTAAGAGTTTCAGAAAGGCGGTTTTTTTATTGAAAATTATGGTTATGGACGGACAGGGCGGCGGTGTGGGACGCAGCCTTGTGGAGGAGATACATGAGAGATATCCGGAGGCGGAACTGATTGCAGTGGGGACCAATGCGGCGGCTACCTCAAACATGATGCGCGGCGGCATTGCAATCGGTGCCACGGGAGAAAATGCGGTGGTGTACAACAGCAGCAGGGCGGATGTAATTGTGGGGCCTATCGGTATTGTGATGGCCAATGCCATGCTGGGAGAAATTACACCGAGGATGGCGGAAGCCGTTGCGTCGAGTGAAGCAAAAATTCTGTTGATTCCCATGAGCCGGTGCAACGCACAGGTGGTAGGGGTAGCAGATAAAAAGCTTGGCGACTATATTCAGGAAGCGGTAGAGAAAATTGCAGGACAGAATTGATAAAATATTGGAAGCATTGCGAAATACGCAGGCTATGCCGGGAGAAGTCCGGGTAATAGCCATAGACGGGCGCTGTGCTTCGGGAAAAACGACCCTGGCAGAACGGCTTTCCGAAATAACGGGAGCCGGTGTGATTCATATGGATGATTTTTTTCTGCCACAGGAGCTTCGGACAAGGGAACGGCTGGCAGAAGCGGGGGGAAATGTAGACTACGAGCGTTTTGCGGCAGAAGTGCTGCCATATCTGAAAAAGACTGAGCCCCTTGTGTACAGGCGCTTCGACTGCAGCCGGATGGAACTTGGAGAGAATTGCGTGATACCGGCGGGAAAGCTGCGCATTGTGGAAGGAGCCTACAGCTGTCATCCCCGATTCGGAGGCTATATGACACTGAGGGTGTTTGGCGAGGTGGAGCCGGAGGAACAGCACCGCCGAATACGGGAGCGCAACGGGGAAGAACGGCTCGCGCGTTTCTTAAGTGAATGGATTCCCATGGAAGAAAATTATTTTAAAGCATTCCGCATCAGGGAAGAGGCGGATTTGATAGTATAGAGAGGTTGAATTTATGCTGCAGCGTTTTTATCCTGACAACGAGATAGACAGTGCCTACGACTTGGATTACGAAGGGCTTTATGAGAAAGGGTATCGTGGGATTATTTTTGATATAGACAATACTTTGGTGCCGCACGGTGCTCCGGCAGATGACAAAGCAGTGGAATTGTTTGCGCGCCTCCACAAGATAGGCTATGGAACGCTTCTGCTTTCCAATAATAAAGAGCCGAGAGTGAAGATGTTCAATGACAGGGTTGGGTCAAGATACATTTTCAAGGCGGGAAAGCCGGGCAGGGATGGTTATGAAAAGGCAATGGAGCTTTTGGGAACCACGCCGGAAAATACACTTTTTGTAGGTGATCAGCTTTTTACGGATGTGTGGGGAGCGAAAAAGGCGGGAATCGTTACCTATCTGGTAAGGCCCATCCACCCCAAGGAGGAAATTCAGATTGTGCTGAAGCGCAAACTGGAGCGGATTGTGTTGTATTTTTATCATAAGAATTGCAGGAAGATGTAAATATTTATAAGGCAGAAAGGTGGATTCCAACATATGAAGATTAACGGCTATACCCGTACCTGCGGCCTTATCGGCAACCCGGTGGAGCATACCATGTCCCCGGCAATCCATAATACTTTGGCGCAGGAACTGGGAGAAAATCTGGTCTATGTACCTTTTCATGTGCAGACGGGTTATGTGAAAGAGGCAGTCGAGGGAGCCTATGCCCTGAATCTGCTGGGCTGCAATGTGACAGTCCCTTATAAGAGTGAAGTGATTCCCCATCTGAAAGAAATGGATGCGCTGGCAGAAAGAATCGGTGCCGTAAACACACTTGTCCGGACAGAGGGTGGCTTCAAGGGCTATAATACCGATATGCCGGGGCTCTATCGCGCCATGTGTGAGGACGGTGTAAAAATCGCGGGAGAAAAGGTTCTTATTTTGGGCGCAGGCGGTGTGGCAAGAGCTGTGGCGATGCTTCTGGCGGATAAAAATGCAGCGGAAATCATCATCTTTAACAGGACGGTGGAGAAGGCGCAGAAAATAGCGGATGAAGTGAACAGCTATCTTGGAAGAAAAATAGTCAGGGCGCTTGCAATCGATGCTTACAGAGATCTCCCGGAGGAGGAAGGCTATCTTGCCATTCAGGCTACAAACGTGGGTATGTTTCCCAATACAGAGTCGGCGGTCATTGAGGATGACGGATTTTACAGAAAGGTACATACAGGCTACGACTTGATTTTTAATCCTGCGGAGACGAAATTTATGAAGCTGACAAGGAAAGGCGGCGGAAAAGCCTTCAATGGCTTGAAAATGCTCCTTTATCAGGGCATCATTGCTTATGAACTGTGGACAGGAGCAGAGATTTCCGGTGAACTGGCTGGTAAGGCGTACAATGAGATGAAAAGGGCGATGAAGATACAATGAAACAGGAAAAAAATCTGATTTTAATCGGTTTTATGGGGAGTGGCAAGACAAGCGTCGGTTTAAAGCTTTCCTACAGGCTGCGGATGCCTGTGGAGGATACGGATAAGCTTATTGAGCGCCGTGAAGGCAGAAGCATCAGCGATATTTTTGAAAAAGAGGGAGAGGAATACTTCAGGCAACAGGAGACGGCACTTTTGCTGGAATTGTCAGAGAAGAAGCAGAAGATGATTTACTCCGTCGGAGGAGGTACGCCGATTCGCCCGGAAAACAGGGAAATCCTGAAGAAACTGGGAACAGTAGTTTATCTGCGAATTCGGCCGGAGACAGTGTATGAGCGTCTGAAAGGGGATACTACCAGGCCTCTTCTGCAATGTGAAGACCCACTGCAGAGAATCAGGGAGCTTTTGGAAAGCAGAAAGGAAGCCTATGAGTCCTGTGCGGATGTGATTGTAGATGTGGACGAACTGGATATGGAATCCATTTTGAAAAGGATATATAAGGAGATGAAAGAAATGAAGATTTTAGTCATCAACGGACCAAACATCAATTTCCTCGGTATTCGTGAAAAGAGCGTCTATGGGACGCAGGATTATCAATATCTGCTGAATCTGATTCAGAAAAAGGCAGAGGAGACGGGAAATGACATTACTGTATTTCAGAGCAATCACGAGGGAGCAATCATAGACCGCATTCAGGAGGCCTGTTTTGACGGAACGGAAGGAATTGTCATCAATCCGGGCGCTTATACGCACTATAGCTATGCTATCAGAGATGCACTTGCCAGCATCACGGTGCCCAAGGTGGAAATTCATATTTCAGACATCACACAGAGAGAAGAATTCCGAAAGGTGTCCGTGACGGCGCCTGTCTGTGACAAACAGATTTACGGCCAGGGGCTGGACGGATATCTGCAGGCAATTGATTTTATTATAAATGGGAAATAAGTGATTATGGTTTCAGCATTTTGTGGCAGAACTATAATAAAAAAATTTACAAAAACAGTTGAAATTTGTACGTTTTTATATTAAACTGAGAAAGAATTTATTTTGTGAGCAAAATTAGGAGGAATATAATATGATTTCTGCAGGTGATTTCAGAAATGGTATTACCATTGAGTACGATAATAACGTATACCAGATTATTGAATTCCAGCATGTAAAGCCTGGAAAGGGCGCAGCTTTCGTGAGAACTAAGCTGAAGAATATCAAGAGCGGCGGTGTTGTTGAGAAAACCTTCCGTCCTACTGAGAAGTGCCCTCAGGCGCGTATTGATAGAAAAGATATGCAGTATCTGTATAAAGATGGAGAACTTTATTATTTCATGGATACAGAGAACTATGAGCAGATAGCTCTGAATGAAGAGACAATCGGGGATGCAATGAAGTTTGTAAAAGAGAACGAGATGTGTAAGGTATGTTCTCATAACGGAAGTGTATTCTCTGTTGAGCCGCCTCTGTTTGTTGAGCTTGAGATTACTGAGACCGAGCCCGGTTTCAAGGGTGATACCGCTACAGGCGCCAACAAGCCCGCAATTGTAGAGACAGGTGCACAGGTTGCAGTTCCTCTGTTTGTAAATCAGGGAGACAAGATTAAGATTGACACCAGAACCGGTGAATATCTGTCCCGCGTATAAACGCACTGCATGATTTTCATACTATCAAGACTTGTAAGGCAATGACACTTATCCGGGTGTCGTTGCCTTTTTGTTTCTTCCATTTCTATTATTTTATCTGTTCCGGCGGCATTGGCGCTGTCGTACAGCCGGACAAACTTCTTAAAACAAATCTTCAGACAGTGCAGAAAGAGGAAAGTATGGAATTAAATGAATTTACAGGAAAAGTACGCAGAGCAATGGAAAAAGAATTCGGAGAGGAATACCGGGTGGAATTAAAAGAGGTTCGGAAAAATAACGGAGTAATGCTCCATGGGCTTCTGATTGTATCAAAGGAACGGAATGTGATACCAACCATTTATCTGGATTCCTTTTGGGAGGCTTACGAGGGAGGTGTGACCTTCGCGGAAATCGTGAGCCGGCTTGTGGAAATATACCGGAAAGAAACATGCGGAAAAAGCATCAATATGGATTTCTTTCATGATTTTAGGAAGGTGAAGGACAGAATCTGCTACCGGCTGATTGGCAGGAAGACGAACGAAGCACTGCTTGCGGATGTACCGCATATCGATTTCCTCGACCTTGCAATCTGCTTTTTCTACGCGTATAGCGGACCTGAATTGGGAGAAGGAAGTATTCTGATTCACAATTCCCATATGGAACTTTGGAAGACAAATACATTAGAACTTCTGGAATTCGCCAAAAAGAACACCCCCAGACTGTTTCCCGGTCATGTCTTTTCCATGGAAGAGATGATGGAGGACATCTTGCAGGAGCAGAAGAACGAGCCTTTATCCGGGGTGGAGGAGTACAAAGAATTTCTGGATGCTGTTCCTATGAAAATTCTGAGCAATGAGCAGAAGATTCAGGGGGCAGTCTGTATGCTGTATGAGGGCCTGCTTGAGAAAATGGCTGCAGAGTATGGGAAAAGCTTTTACATTTTACCCAGTTCTGTTCACGAGGTAATTCTGCTTCCCGATAAGGGGGACGAATCCGAGGAGGAACTGAAAAATATGATACATGATGTGAACAGAACTCAGGTTGCGCCGGAGGAGGTCCTTTCCGACAGTCTGTATTATTACGATTTCGTCGATAAAAAGCTCAAATTTATTTCCTAAAAAATTACAAAAATTCAAGGTAGACATACAACGGTTTTTATGATATTATAGTCAGGGTGATGTAATAAATTTGTAACAATTAAGCATGCATCCGTAGTCTAATGGATAGAACGGAGGCCTCCGACGCCTTTAATGCAGGTTCGATTCCTGTCGGATGCATTTACATCACCCTGAACTGTAACAAATTTGTTTTTAAAAGAGCCGCTTGCGGCTTTTTGCGTTTTTGAGAAAGGTGTGACTATGCAGAAGGATAAATTGACTACAATCCGGGATTATATTGTCAGACATTGTAAAATCATTTTTCCTGTGCTTCTGATTGTTGTTGTGGCAGTTACGGTGGCAGCCGCTCTTGGAGCGAGAAGGGAAAAGGCGGAAGCAGAGAGCCAGGCGGCGGAAAGCTCCGTTGCGCAGGAGAGCACAGAGACTGTTGTACAGCCGGTGCAGGAGGATGTTCCCTTGGCGGCAAACGAAGACCAGGCGATTTACACCCTGCTTGCTACCTATTACAATGCCATGGCTCTGGGGGATACGGAGACAGTGCTTTCCGTGTGCAGTGAATATTCTGATAATGAACTGCTGCGTTTAAGTGAGAGGGCAAAATATCT
>JBJEJG010000213.1:0-32616 GCA_051877795.1 Acetatifactor sp. | reverse complement strand
GCTGTCGCTTTCCTCCTTGTCACCATCCTCTCTTGATAATCTGACATACGCAGCGGTATCAAAGATTGGATTCTGCATCGTTTCCCCCCTTTTACCTGTAATCGTTCTGTATATGCGATTCGATCAGGCGGAGCAAGAGCTCTTCCACGGAAATCTTTGATAAAAACTCTCGCTCAACAGTATATGAAACAGATTCCATCTTCGGCAAATGGTATCCCTCCCCTGCTGATTCTATTGTGTATCCAAACATACGCAAACAGGCCTGTCTGTTATGACAGGTCTGTTTGCGGCACATAAACAAAGGGAAAAACGATGATATTCTTTATTAAAGATACCAAGGGTCTTTTGTATTCTACTTGAAAAATAGTATTACTCCCTCACATACACTCCATTAAAATTTTATAAACCTCATCCCGGCTGAGTTTACGTGGATTGCACCCGATGATATTGCAGGTATCAGCTACCTTTCGCAGCACATCGGGGGTAATTTTAACTTTGGACTTGAGCTGGCTCAGCTTCGCAGGCAATCCGCATTCCCGGATGAAGCTTTCCAGTGCGTCCAAACCGGCTTCGGCAGTATCTGCGTCAAATACTGCCTTCGCAAAGCGGGTAAACTTCTCTTCTGCATCTTGCAGAATATGCCGGTAATACACAGGCTGAATCACAGCAAGCCCCTGACCGTGGTTGCAGTCGGTATATGCTCCCAACTGATGCTCTATTTGATGGGCCTGAAAATCGGTGAGACGGCCTACTTTTAAAATTCCATTTTCCGCCATGGCGGAATCCCACATCAGATTTCCTCTGGCCTGTATGTCTTCCATGTCGGACAGCACGCGGCGCACATTCACAACTGTATTGCGCATGATGGCAAGCGCTACATCGTCCGAAACATTATCCCTGTCGGAATTGCCAAGATAGGTTTCCATGGCATGGCTCAACGTATCAAATGCGCCGGAGAGAACCTGCACAGGCGGTACAGACATGGTGTATGCCGGATCAAGGACGGCAAAGGTCGCCACAGTGCCAAAAATCGGCCCCTTCCACAGTTTTTCTTCATACGTGATCACCGCGCCCGCATTCATCTCCGCTCCCGTACCGGAAGCAGTAACAACTGCACCCATGGGAATACCTGCGGTCGGGAATTTGCCTTTTTCATACTGCATGTTCCAAATATCCTCGTCCAGCATGGCCTGCGCGGAAATTACTTTGCAGCAGTCGATAACACTGCCTCCGCCTGCCGCCAGAATAAAGTCCACACCATGCTCACGTGCAAGGGCTGTCCCCTCCTGTACCTTGGCATAGGTGGGGTTGGGCATAATGCCGGAAAACTCCACAATTATCTTTCCGGCATCATGAAGCAGCGTTTTGATTTCTTCATAGATTCCGTTTTTTTTGATCGAACCGCCGCCATAGGCCAGCATGACGGTCTTTCCAAACCGGCCAAGCTCTGTAGTAATGGCTTTCTTCGCCGCATCTTCGCCAAAATAAACCTTCGTGGGATAGGAATAGATAAAATCATTCATTGTAATTTCCTCCTTCACATTCTCTTGCACCATGATTGAAATGATGCTATAATCCGGATGCAGTTACCGATTAATACAATCGATTATACAAACCGGTTGTAACAACCGGTCAAGAGGTTTTTGAAAAGTATCACATTTTTCCTCAACAACAAGGAGGTATGTAGGATGTATACCATGATGCAGGTCTGCCGGGAAACCAACATGACCTATCAGGCATTGAAATATTATTGCAACGAAGGGCTGGTTCCAAATGTAAAGCGTGACAACAACAATCGCCGTGTCTTTGACGAACGGGATATAAAATGGATCAAGGATCTTGTCTGTCTGAAAAAATGCGGTATGAGCATCCAGGAAATGAAAGCATATCTGGAGCTGTGCCTGCAGGGAGAATCCAGTATTCCTCAGAGAAAAGAGATGCTTACAAAAAAACAGGAAGCACTGCGGGCTTCCATCCGTGAACTGGAAGACTGTGTCGATTATATTGACTGGAAGCAGAATTTCTACGATGAGGTTCTTGCAGGCAAGCGGCCATATATCAGCAATCTGATTCGCATCGAAGAATAAAATCAAATAACACAAATCCGTATTTCTACAGAACAAAGCTGCAAAGGAAATACGGATTATATTTCTGCAAATCTGATATGTATCCGTGTGTTTACGGAATTAACATGACCAGCGTACCCGCAACAATGGAAATCAGTCCGGCAGCGGATTTCTTCGACAGCCGTTCATGGAACACAACATAAGAGAATGCAACAGTCACCAGAATACTGAGCTTATCAATCGGTACGACAACGCTGGCAAGGCCATCCTGCAGCGCTTTGTAATAACATAGCCAGGAAGCACCGGTCGCCAGTCCTGACAGGCAGATAAACCAAAGCTCATTTTGGGGGATTTCGCGGATGGTATGCTGTTTTCCTGTGGCAAATACCATAACCCATGCCATGACAAGCACAACACCGGTACGGATCGCTGTACCGAGGTTGGATTCTACACCGGAAATGCCGATTTTCCCCAGGATGGAGGTAAGACTTGCAAAAACCGCAGAACCAATGGCATAGAGCAGCCAGCTGTTTCCCTTCACCTGTTGAGGATCAGTATCCTTCTTTTCAATCATCAGAAAGGTACCGATGGCAATGAACACAACGCCTATGGCCTTTGGTACACTGATTTCTTCGTGCAGGAAAATAAAAGCCAGCAGTATTGTCAAAATAGTACTGGACTTATCAATGGGAACGACCTTATTGATATCGCCGAGCTGCAGTGCTTTGAAATAGCAGAGCCAGGAAGCTCCGGTTGCCAGTCCTGAAAGAATCAAAAATACAAGTGTTTTCCCTTCTATGGAACCCACCTGATCCTGTGAGCCAACGACAAACACCATCAGCCACGAAAAAACCAGTACCACAATCGTGCGAATCGCCGTTGCCACGTTGGAATCAGTTTTCCGGATGCCGCATTTTGCCAAAACAGAAGTCACACCCGCAAAAAATGCCGAACCCAACGCAAACACAATCCACATAACATTCACTCCTTAAACTGATAACCGGCATTCCTGACCGTTTCCATACAGCGCGGAACTGCCGGATCTTTTTCTGTCTTTTCACACAGGCGAATGATCACTGCTGCAATCAGGGGAAGCCGAATCGTGAAAATAGGATCAAAACAATCGTTTGCATTGTCATGCAGTCCCACCTTCTTATCCTGATTATAGCACCAAAATCTGCCGAATGTATAAACTGCAAATAAACAATGATGACAGAGCATACATGCCCGGTGATTGCGAAAAAGCATGTATACTCTGTCATGGTATTTTTCTGTTGTATTCTGTTATTCTTTTCCTCGGAATTTATTGTTTTACCTTGTACCGCAGCCAGATGTTGTCACCGTCTTTGATTTCTGCATTTTGCAGCGCAAATCGAACCGGCGTTTCATCACTGAGTCCTTCCCGTGCCATGAAAAGAGTCTGTGTCGTTGGTGAGCCATCAGCCGCTGCCGTAATAACCACGCTCACTTCATCGCACATTCCTGCCTGAATGAAGGACCAGTTCAGTACCGCGCCGCCGCCCAGCATAAGAGTTTCAATATCAAATAACTCTTTCAGCTTTTTCATCGCCAGGCCATAGTCCAAAGCGTCTTTTCCTGCGATAATGTAGGAAATTCCCAGCTTCCGCAAAAATGCCTTGTATGCGTTGCTCGCTTTTTCGGTCAGCACCTCAAGGACATGGGCTGTGGTATCAATATAAGTCAATGTGCTGCTTTTCCAGCCCAGCCTGCCGGATGGATCAATAGAAACATAATACATATCGGTTTTCTTTGCGATGAAATCACCTTCCGGCACAGCCGGAGCATTTTCGTCCAGTTCCGGCTTTTCATAAAAGGTAAAGTTGTCATCTGTAGTCACCCGTCCGGACAGCCAGCCCTGATGCTTATAATACGGGTCAGAGCCAAAAGCAATCGAATAGAAAGCATTTTCCGCTGCAATGCCTTCCGGTGTTTCCATATAATTGCCCATGATTTTCCCATCAAGGGAAGTCATCATGTGACAGAAAATATAAGGCCTGTTCATTGTCAAGTTCTCTCCTTCTCTCTTTGTTTTGATCTGCCTACAATTATATTGTACATTGCATACGATTGACATGGAAGAACAAATATGGTACCATCGCATAAACCATAGGTTAAAGGGTTATTATAAACACAAGAACGCTGCCATGCACAACAGCCAGTTCAAATCCTGAACCGAATGAACCGTTATAATTAAATGGACAACTGAAAAACGTTTTTTTCTGTCCGCTGATGCGGAACACGGAATTGGGTGCAAGTCCCAGCGAGTCGGTCACTGTGAAGCCTTTTCAAAGGATGAGTCAGATACGTGAGAGAAAAACGGTGTTTCTGCCGGAACCGGAAACACGCGTCTGTGGGGTATTGTTATTGCAATGCCCTTTTCGCCGCGTGTTCTCTTCGGAGAAGACGCTTTTTCTTTTGTCAGAAAGAGGAACCATGACAAAAGCATATTCTTATTTTTCTCACAAAAAGTGTGAGTATTTCCCCTGCCATCCGCACGCAGATCGGGAAAATTTCAACTGCCTGTTCTGCTACTGCCCGTTATATGTACTTGGCGAAGACTGCGGTGGGGACTTTGTCTATCTGCCGAACGGCTATAAAGATTGCAGTATGTGTTTATATCCCCATCTGCGGGAAAACTATGATGCAATCATAAGCCGTTACGGTGAAATTCTTGCCGTCATGCACGCTCCACAGGAGGAGGACTGTATATGACCTTATTGCAGCTAAAATATATCGTCGCAGTCGCATCGGCAGGCACAATCAGTGAAGCGGCCAAGCGGCTCTATATCGCGCAGCCAAGTCTCACCTCTGCAATCAAAGAACTGGAAAGCGAGCTTGGTATTGTCATCTTTTACCGAACCAATAAAGGTGTTATTCTTTCCCCGGAGGGTGAGGAATTTCTGGGCTATGCACGGCAGGTCATCGAGCAGATAAATCTGATTGAAGAAAAATATACGGGAACTGCCACGGTAAAGCATCAGTTTTGTGTGTCCGCACAGCACTATTCCTTTGCTGTCGAGGCTTTTGTTGAATTGCTGAAGACATATGGCGGAGAAGAATATGATTTTCGCATTCGGGAAACGCAGACATATGAAATCATTGAAGATGTCGCCAAACTGCGGAGTGAAGTCGGTATCCTCTATCTGAACAAATTCAATGAAACTGTCCTGCGGAAAACGCTGCGGGAAAATGATCTGAAATTCCACCGACTGTTTGTCGCCAAACCACATGTTTTTGTCGGCTCTGCTAACCCGCTCGCGTGCAAATCTACTGTGACACTGGATGATCTCATGCCATATCCGCGCGTTTCCTATGAGCAGGGAGAACACAACTCCTTTTACTTTTCCGAAGAGATCCTGAGCACGCTCGAAAGCAAAAAAGACATTATGGTCTGCGACCGGGCAACGCTGTTCAATCTTCTGATCGGACTCAACGGCTATACAATTTGCAGTGGAATTATCAATGAACAGTTAAACGGAAAAGATATTGTTGCAATTCCGCTTGAAGTCGACGATTATATGGAAATCGGCTACATCACACACACCAAAATCATTCCGGGGCATTTTGGCAGACTGTATATTGAAACGCTGAAAAAATATACAAAAGAATGGGAATAAGGTGATCCAATCCAGTTTTTTATCCTGCCATAGCCTCAATCTATGGCAAACCGCTCCTTTTTCATATTTTACAAAAGTCCAGCGCAAAGTTACACTATTGCTGTAATACAAAGCACCTCACGTTGTTGAGAAAAAGGAGTTTGACACCATGGGAAATTTATCTGTTCCATTCCGTTATGATTATGTAGGCAGTTTTCTGCGCCCGGAAGCATTGAAGCAGGCGCGCGAACAGTTTAAAGCAGGAATAATCACGAAAGAAGCTCTTACGCAGGTAGAAAATGAAGAAATTACGAAGCTGGTTGCAAAGCAGAAGACAGCCGGTTACCATGTCATTACAGATGGAGAATTCCGCAGAAGTTACTGGCACCTGGATTTCATGTGGGGATTCCATGGAATCCGGGAAATTGAGCTAGACCATGGATACTTTTTCCATGGAGAAGAAACCACTCACGGTTCCATCGAAGTTACCGGAAAAATCAGCGGCGAAAATCATCCCTTTGTGGAGCATTTCAAATTTGTGAAGCAGTTCGAGGACGAAAACACGGTTGCCCGGCAGACCATTCCTGCACCGGCCCAGCTGCTTGCAGAACTGTTCCGCGAGGACAACGGCAAACAGACGACTGTCATTTATCCCGATATCGAAGAACTGATTCAGGATATTGCCGCTGCATACCGCACTGTAATCCGCGACCTGTATGATGCCGGATGCCACAATATTCAGTTTGACGACTGCACCTGGGGCATGTTCTGTGATGAAAAATATTGGAGCGCACGACAGCATGAAAGTGTTTCTCTGGAAGAAGAAGCGGCAAAATATCTGCGGCTGAACAATCTTGCAATCGAAGGAAAGCCGGAGGATTTGACACTGACCACCCATGTATGCCGCGGAAATTACCATTCTACCTGGGCGAGCAGCGGCGGATATGCACCGATCGCACCGTTCCTGTTTGAGCAGGAAAACGCAGATGCGTTTTATCTGGAGTTCGATGATGCGCGTTCCGGCGGCTTTGAGCCGCTGAAATATGTAACAGACGGCAAAAAAGTCGTTCTTGGCCTTGTGACGACCAAATCTCCGGTGCTGGAGGACAAGAATGCTGTGATCGCGCGCATTCATGCGGCTGCAAACTATGTTCCGCTGGACCGTCTGTATCTCAGCCCGCAGTGTGGATTTGCTTCCTGTGAAATCGGCAATAAGCTGACGGAAGAAGAACAGTGGGCAAAGCTCGCTCTTGTGAAGGAAATTGCAGAGGAAGTCTGGGGATAATAGCCATATAATAACAAAAAAACGCCCTGATGCTGCATACCGAAATCCGGTATATACATCAGGGCGCTTGCTATTCTTTCCGTTCCACACTTCAAAAGCAGACAAATCGCTTTGTCAACCCAGAGCCACATCCAAAATCATCATAATGCTGAAACCCACGGCAAAGAATACCGTTCCCACATTGGAATGCTCTCCGGCAGACATCTCCGGGATCAGCTCTTCCACAACAACATAGAGCATAGCACCAGCTGCAAAGCTAAGTAAATACGGCATGGCCGGAATGAAGAAACTCGCTACTGCAATGGTCAGCAATGCGCCAATCGGTTCTACGGCGCCGGAAAAAACACCATACGAAAACGCACGGCTTTTCCGAACGCCCTCCGCCCGCAACGGCATGGAGATAATTGCTCCTTCCGGGAAGTTCTGAATCGCAATGCCCAAAGACAAGGCCAATGCACCCATAGCAGAAACACCGGTATTTCCAGCCAGATAACCGGCATATACCACGCCAACTGCCATTCCCTCCGGAATGTTATGTAAGGTTACCGCCAATACAAGCATGGTAGTCCTCTTCAAATGGCTTTTCGGACCTTCTGCCTGCTCGGCATTTCGGTGCAGATGGGGGATCAGATGATCCAGTAACAATAAAAACAGCATGCCCAGCCAAAAACCTATGGCTGCCGGAAGAAAAGACCATTTTCCCAATGCCTCTGATTGTTCCAGAGCCGGAATCAACAGGCTCCAAATGGAAGCCGCTACCATAACACCTGCTGCAAAACCCGAAAGGGCCCGCTGCAAGCGGTCACTCATGGCATTCTTCAGGAAAAAAACACATGCTGAACCCAAAACTGTCCCCAGAAAGGGGAGCAATAATCCTCTCCAAAGTTCCAATGTCATTTTTCAATTTCCTTTCAGGTCAGAATGTCCTATCTGAATGGTTAACATACGCTAATGTCAGAGTATCATGGATTTATGAGAAAGTCAATATTCCCGATCGAATATTCCATTGAGAGCTCTTTACTCGTGCTCTCCCAACCAGGTTCTTCTCAATTCCTCTAATATGTAACACATCATGTTCCCAATTTTCCTGATTTCGTTTGTTTATTTTCTCAGTATCCTCTCCAAAGAGGGAATGTCCAACAGATTCACGGTTTTAAACTTCCCCTGGTAAAATACGCCCCAGTTGTTAAACACACATGGCAATTCCTTTGCCTGCTGCAATGTATCCACCTGGATCAGGGACACAGGTACTGCATTTGTTTCGCAGTATTGCCGGATCATCTCAATTCTTTGATAAATAAATGGGCATTGCATATCATAATAAATGGTGAGTTCTTTGCGGGAAATTTCCTGCTTTTTCGCATTTGGCGTGAACTGCGGTATTGTTCCATCAAACGAACATGCCAGCAATTCGTATCCATTTTCCGCGGTATCAACTACTTCAAATCCAAACTTTTTCGCAAATGACTGGTCAGACAGCCATGCTTTTTGCTTTTCCGCACCCAGCATGCAAACACCAGATTTTCCCTTTTCCTTCGCATCGTTCAGACAATACTCCATCAATGCGCGCCCATATCCATTGCCTTTTGGCTCGCCGGAGACCCACAGGCAGTATATATAATAATAGTTGCTGCCAACAATAGGCACCCATGCTGTTTCAACAGGAGCATATTCAATAAAAGCACAGCCCTTGACATTCAATTTCCGAAAAACATGACCCTCTTTCAGCCGTTCAGCGAGCCATTTGCGCTTTGCTTCAATTCCCGGATGAGGCTTTCTGGTGCGTATGATGCAGCACAAATGCTCACTGGCAAGGTTTTCTGTTGTTATATTGATAAAATCGTTATTCATAACTGTGCATTTCCCTCCATTCTACCCTACAGTTAAAAAACGCAGCGCTGAATTGACTCAACAATCAGCACTGCGTCTCAACGTCCGGCTATTTCTCAACGGTTACATGTTTTTTTAATTATATATCTGCCACTGTCTGTTGTCAACGTGCAGGAGCCGTACTCTCTTCCCGCAGCTTTTGATAGAACCTGTGCGCAATAAAACAAAGCGCGACACAGCACACACCCAGCCACAGTTCAGTAACAGCTATGCTCACTGCTCCGCGCTGATACAAAGCCGGCAGTGTGTCCAGCAACATATGGGCGAGAATCGCCATCAAGAGATATTTTTTATTCTGATTGCGTACCCCATAGAACACAATTATCGTAAGAGAAATGTGGATTCCCATGCAGAAAATCCGTTCAATGATAAAACAGAAGGCTGTTCCCAGTCCAAAGGCTTCGACAGACGGCATCAATGCCGCTGCTGTCTCGACAGGTATTCCATTTCCGCCAATGGCTACCATCAGATAGATCAATATAACAGGCAGTGTTACGCTCCACACTTCTATTCCTCCGTGGCCGATACCGTACATGACGGCATCCTCCCGATGATCCAACTTCTTGCGTAAAACAGTAAACATAACCCATCGGCCTGCTTCCTCGAATACTCCGGCCATGGTAACACCATACAGGACATAAAGAAGCGTGCTGCCGTTGATGGCTCTGGAAACCGGATGGTCAGACACCAGAAAGACAAAGTGAACCAGCACTTCCAGTACCCGTGCCGATACAATAAAGCCCAATGCACCCAAAAACAATGCCTTCCAATGTGCATGACTTTTCATCCGCCAGAAAGCCAGATATACCAACGGCAATACAAACAGCACAGCTGCCGTTCCTGTCAGTAAAATATTCTGCTGAATTATCATACAAAGCAACCCCTTTCCGTCCACCGGAACAATCTGATTTTATATCAGATATTTTTTATCCTTCCGCTATCTGCGCATAAATGTTTTGAAACTCATCCCTGCTTTTGATTGCAGCAAATGCCGGATGCGATAATGCCTGAAGTGTTCCCTGTCTGGCAAGACTCAGGTCTCTGGGAGCCATATCACCGAGCGGCAAGCGGTCAATCCATTCGTCCAGCCGGTCAAAATACTTATCTCCATGGAGCAGCCGCTGTCTGGCATTCAGAATGGTGCAGGTACAGTTCGCAAAATCTTTCAATTCTTTCAGAGCATCTTCATCCCTGCCATTCGTTCCGTAAACAAGTGCCGCCTGATAATAAAACTGTGCAGCCAGATTGGGATGCAGCTCCTTGAGCTGATACAGCTCAATCATGCCCTTTACACGGCGGATCGTTTCCTCACATCGATCCAACTCGCTTTCGTGCAATGCCAGAAACAATATCTCTCCGCTGATCATGCTCAAAAGGTGCGTATAGATTCTGATCTGGACATAGCTTTTCGCGTTTTCTATTTCGCCTGCCTGCCAGTATGCCTGCGCCAGCATCATATCATTCTGGCTTGAAATCCGGCTCGGATCTGCCACATCCTCCAGCAGAGCAAGCGCAGCTTTTGTTTTTCCCAGCTGTAAATACAGCATCGCCTTCATTGACAGAGCGTCCTCACAGACACTGGCATCCGTACATCTGTCTATGATGTGGTTCATAAATCCCACAGCTTCCTCCAGCACTTGTCTGCACGCATCCTTTGTTCCGGCCATACCGGCGTGATTCAGGTATAAAACGCCCATCTGCAAGAGAAATGGATAACAGGAATAGTAGCGGCGCACGTACATTCTCGCCTCATATATTGCCGCCTCAAAGGGCTGGTCTACAAATACCGTGCACAAATCTCCGTATATTTTCTGTATCTGTTCTCTGGAAAGTCTCACCTGATACCCCATCAGCTCATCGACTGTCACATCAAAAAAAGCTGCAATCTGCGGCAGAAGCAGCACATCCGGGATGCTTTTTCCGCTCTCCCATTTGGATACGGATGCCTTTGTGACACCGATAAAATCTGCAAGCTCCTTCTGCGTAACCTTTCGCTCATGCCGCAGGCGAATGATATTCCCCGCAATATTGAGTTCGTTCACAGATTCATTCCTCCTCCCTTTTTATTATCATACTCCATAAGTACACCAAACCACAAGGGAGCAGCATGCAACCTGCCAAACCCAAAGTTGCCTGTCAGGAAACTCAAAACAAGTGATATGCGCAAAGATAAAACGGCTGGAAGCTCTATTCCAAAGCTCCCAGCCGTATGTTCCTTATTCCGTACCCATATCCTATTGGAGATTACACAGAACCGGCTGACGGATTGATGATACAGGCTTCCAGCCACTGACGTGTCTGTTAATTTTTCAAAAGTATCGTGTTATTCCCCTTTACCTGTCAACGCTGATCGCTGAAGTTGCAAAGCTGCATCGCAACGCCATCTTCCATGACAGAGAAGCCAAATTTCTGATAAAACGAGGCGTTTTTGCTCTCTTCCGGCATAAGTTCAATATACAGAAAGTCTTTATATTTCTCTTTTACCATTCGCAGCATGGTTCCGGCTATCCCTTCCCCCTGATAAGCCGGATGGACCAAAGCATAATGCATATAGGCGACAAGCTCACTGTCATCCAGAACGCGGATCAGCCCCACCAGTTTATCCTGATCCCATGCAGTAATGACTGTAGAGGAATGCATTAATGCTTTATACAGACGGCTCGGGTACTGACCGGACACCCATCCTACGGATAAAAACAGTTCCTGTACCTGTTGCTGTGTAAATTTCTTGTTTTCAGTAAAAGTAATGCTCATCTGTGCTCATTTCACCTCATTTTATTATCAATCAGAAAGTTTGTCTGCGATTTCATCCAGCCAGTCTCCCTGGATTTCTTCAATCTTGCCGCTGTCACACAAGGCGGCAATTTCCGAAGCAATCGGGAGCTTTGCAACGGAATCAATCTGATAGTCCTGTGCCAGCTGCTCTACATGGCTGCTGCCAAAAATCTGATGCCTGTCATGACAGGTCGGGCACTCAAAATACGACATGTTCTCCACAATGCCAAGCACCGGTACCTTCATCTTTTCCGCCATTTTTACCGCTTTGCCTACAATCATTTCAACCAGTTCCTGTGGTGATGTCACAACAATAATACCATCCACAGGGAGCGACTGGAAGACCGTCAGCGGCACATCTCCTGTTCCAGGCGGCATGTCCACAAACATATAATCGACATCGCCCCAAACAACATCCGTCCAAAACTGTTTTACTGCGCCTGCAATAATCGGACCGCGCCATACCACCGGATCGGTATCATTTTCAAGCAGCAGATTGATCGACATAATTTTTGTACCCCGTTTGGTCACCGCAGGTAAAATGCCATCGTCCGTTCCGAGTGCTCTTCCATGAATGCCGAATACCTTCGGAATGGACGGACCGGTAATATCAGCATCCAGGACAGCGGTCTGATAGCCTTTTTTCTGCATCTTCGCCGCCAATAAAGCTGTTACCAGAGACTTTCCGACGCCGCCTTTGCCACTCACAACACCAATGACCTTTTTCACGGAGGACGCTGCGTTCAGCTTCTCAATCAGGCTCTGTGGCGCAATGCGTTCACTGCATTCACTGCTGCATTCCGAGCAGTTATGTGAACATGTTTCACTCATTTGTGTCACCTCCGTTGCCGGGACAGCCGTGCTTGTCCTCGCCGCAGACGTGCTCGCCGCAGGAATGTCCGTGCTCATGGTGCGAACAGTACACATCCGGATCATAGCTCAGCTTGCCCGCCAAATATGCATTGACCGCTTCATCCGCCAGACCGACTACACCACCGTATAATTGAATACCAGCTTCTGCAAGTGCAGTCTGCGCGCCGCTGCCAATGCCGCCGCAGATCAGAACATCCGCATTGGCCTGTGTCAGAAATCCGGACAGTGCTCCATGTCCCTGTCCGTTGGTTGCCACAACCTGCGTACCTGTAACCCTGCCGTGTTCCACATCATAGAGCTTAAACTGTTCAGTGTGTCCAAAATGCTGGAAGATCATTCCGTTTTCATATGTTACTGCAATTCTCATTTGATTTGCTCCCTTTCATTGGCTCATCCTGTTTCTGACATATGTCAAAAATAGTATACCTCTCTTAGAAAGCAAATACCAGTTACTATGAAATTTATGAGTAGCTTTTCTTTTTCGTATTTCATCCAACGGTATACCGTAACAGGCAAAAGCTCATCGATAATCGCATTTCTGGCAATGTACCATCATGTGCCCCGAATCTTCTTTATAAAAAATACCTGCCCACTGGCAGATGCTTTGCAATATAGGGACAACTGACGCTCCCTTTTCTGTCAGGGAATACTCGACGCGCGGTGGAATTTCATCGTACGATTTGCGAACGATAATTTCATTTGCAATCAGGTCTTTCAGAGCGGCCGCCAATACCGCATCCGTGATATTGCCCATCTCTTTCCGCAGTTCGCTGTATCGCAAAACCTTTTTTGCTGCCAGTACACAAATAATTCTGGAATTCCATTTCCCGCCGAAAACCTCTAGTCCATATTCCAACGGGCAGCGAATGTCCCTGTCCAGTTTTCGTTGATACATAATTCCTGCCTCCTTTTCTGTAAAAATCCTATTGCTTCTTTATTATATGAAATATGCTTTTTCCATTCAAGTTACTATGAAATTTAATAGTGGCTAATAAATTCCCTAATATCTTGTCCGTCATGAGTCAATCTCATATAATGAGCACAGTTCAGTCAAGCGAACAACAAAATCCACTGGAGGTATTTCTCATGATGAACGAAGCTGTTTTGAAGCTGTTAAAGACAAGTATGTGGGATCTGGCTACCTGTGCAGGCGGCGAACCCAATGTTGTACCGGTTGCATTCAAGGATGTAACCGAAGACGGAAAATTAGTGGTCGGTGATGTCTTTCTGGAAACGACCCTGAACAACATTAAGGCAAATGGCGGCAGAATTGCCATCTCTGTCTACGATGCACAGAACCTTGAGGGCTATCAGATCAAGGGCACGGCGGAATATGCAACCGAAGGTGCAGTTGTCGACACCTTCAAGGCAATGGTTGAAAAAATGTTCAACGGAGCTGCAACCGCAAAAGGCGCACTGATTATTACCCCGGAAAAAGTAATCGTGACCACTCCCGGTGCAGATAACAAGAAGGTTCTGTAATCAGGCAGAAAAAAGCGGGTGCAGAGCATATCAGAACTCTGTACCCGTTTATTTTATGACAGCGTCACGCAGGAAAAAAACTGCCGCAAAAAAATCCGCATGGATTCCCGTGCAGGCTATTGACAAAGCAGGGAAAACAATGAAAAATAAAGAAAATAGTCTGTTACTGTCGAGGCATACAGACAAAACAGAGAGCGAAAGTATGAAAAATTTGTGGGAAAAGGTGGTTCGATCCTATGAAAGTTGTGATTGTAGGCGGTGTGGCTGGCGGGGCCACGGCGGCAGCCAGAATCCGCAGACTGGACGAGCAGGCTGAAATTATTGTATTTGAGCGGTCGGGATATATTTCTTATGCCAACTGCGGTCTGCCCTATTATATCGGTGATGTCATCACTGATCCGAACGAATTAACGCTCCAGACGCCGGAGAGCTTTTTCTCCCGGTTCCGGGTGGATATCCGGCTCCGGCATGAAGTCACTGCCATTCATCCGGAACGGAAAACAGTTTCTGTTATCAATCGGATCAGCGGAGAGGTATTCGAGGAAAGCTATGACAAGCTGCTGCTCTCCCCCGGCGCAAAACCCACGCAGCCCCGTCTGCCCGGTGTTGGTCTGGACAGGCTCTTTACCCTGCGCACAGTGGAAGATACCTTCCGCATCAAGGACTACATAAACAAAAATCATCCGAAATCCGCTGTGCTGGCAGGCGGCGGGTTTATCAGTCTGGAGCTGGCTGAAAATCTCCGGGAACTGGGCATTGATGTCACCATTGTCCAGCGTCCAAAACAGCTGATGAATCCATTTGATTCCGATATGGCAGCTTTCATCCACAGTGAAATGCGGAAGCATGGCGTCAGGCTGGCGTTGGGCCATACAGTCGAGGGCTTTGAGGAAACAACCGACGGTGTCGATGTCCTTCTGAAAGACGAAGCGCCGCTCCACGCTGATATCGTGATTCTCGCCATCGGCGTTACGCCGGACACGGCTCTTGCAAAAGAAGCGGGCTTGAAACTGGGCGTCAAGGACAGCATTGTAGTCAATGACCGGATGGAAACCTCTGTTTCCGATATTTACGCGGTGGGTGATGCCGTACAGGTCAAGCACTTTGTCAGCGGGCAGGATGCCCTCATTTCTCTGGCAGGGCCTGCCAACAGGCAGGGCCGTATTGCCGCCGACAACATCTGCGGCGGTGACAGCCGATATACCGGTTCTCAGGGCAGTTCCGTGATCAAGGTTTTTGATTTGACCGCTGCTGCCACGGGACTCAACGAGACCAACGCCAGAAAAGCCGGTATTGAAACGGATAAAGTCATTCTTTCCCCCATGAGCCATGCCGGCTACTATCCTGATGGCAAAGTCATGACGATGAAGGTGGTCTTTGAAAAGCAGACTTATCGGCTGCTGGGCGCTCAGATTATCGGATATGACGGCGTGGACAAGCGGATTGATGTGCTGGCAACCGCAATTCATGCCGGGTTAAAGGCAACACAGCTGAAGGAGCTCGATCTCGCTTATGCACCGCCCTATTCTTCTGCAAAGGATCCCGTCAACATGGCTGGCTTCCTCATCGACAATATTGAAAAGGGTATCCTGAAACAATGGTTTCTGGAGGATGTGGAACAGCTGCCGAGAGATGGCAGCGTTACTCTGCTGGATACCAGAACACCGGCTGAATTTGCATCCGGCCACATAGATGGATTCAAAAACATTCCTGTGGACGAGCTGCGCGAACGTCTGAATGAAATCGAACAAGGAAAGCCGGTATATGTTATCTGCCAGAGCGGTCTCCGCAGTTATATCGCCACCCGGATTCTTGCGGGACACAACTTTGCCTGCTACAACTTTGCAGGTGGTTTCCGGTTCTATGATGCGGTGAAAAATGATCGCTGTCTGATTGAATCTGCGGCCGCCTGTGGAATGGATTGTTAAAGGGAAAGCCGCCCGATGGATTTTTCATCGGACGGCTTTTTCATATTCCCTTGAAAATAACGGAAAGCTATACGCGGCATTCAACACATATCCTTTGCCCGCAACTCACGGACTGCCTTTAAAAACCGTTCGATATCCGCCGAAGGGTTCTTTGCATACAGCAGTCCATAGGGAATGGCATGATCCCATTCCACCGGAATGGTCACCAGCGAGGGATGCACATCCCGCCAGCATTCCAGCGTGACCATTACATTGCCGGTCTGTGCGCAGCGGTTGAACACCTCCATGTCGTAAAACTGCGGGGTATCTTCAATCCGAATCTGCGGATGCCGTTCAATCTGCTCCCGAATCTGATCGACTACACGGGAATCTCCGCGCTTTACCATCATCAGCGTCTGGCCATAGAGGTCTTCTATGCTCAGATGTTCTTTTTGTGCCAATGGATGCTCTCTGGACACGGCACAGCAGTGCTGAAACGTGCCCAGCTGATAGAAATTACAGCGGTCCAGCCATTGTCTGGAATCACATACGCCGACCAGAAAATCAAACTTTTCTCCCAGAGCGGAAATCTCGGAGAGAATGCCCTGATGGTCGTCTTCAAACGGAACGATATGCAGTTTATAGCCGGGAAATGCCTGATTCACCTGATACCACAAATCCATGAACGGTTTACAGGGATTCAGAATCGAACTGCCGATGCAGAACGTTGTCTCTGCCCGTTCGGATTCCCGGCGTGCTTCCGCGAGTGCCTGGGCGGCAGATTCCTCCATCGTCTTTGTGTGGCGATAAATCACCCGTCCCGCCGGAGTGAGGCGAATCCCCTGACTGGTGCGGTCGAAGAGCTTCAGCTCCAAATGCTTTTCCAGAACATTGATCTGCTTCATCACTGATGGCGGGGAAATGTACAGCTTTTCGGAGGCTTTGCTAAAGCTGCCGCAGTCCGCTACACACAAAAAGGTTTTTAAGTTGGGGTTTAACATAATACAGCTCTCTCCTGTTTGAACAACTGGTTGATGCTTTGCCTTTTGGTTAATGCGATGTTACCATATCTGTTCTTCCCGGTCAAGAATATCTGCGGTACAATATGAGTGAAATCATCAGATGCGCTCTAAAAGGAGGTCATGGCAATGCATGCACTGATCGCATATTTTTCGCGGGCAGATGAGAACTATTTTGGCGGGGCCCTGCGAACCGTAACGGTAGGCAATACTGAGATCGCCTCAAAGCTGCTTCAGGAAATAACCGGGGCAGATTTGTTCAAGATTGATCCCATTCAGCCGTATTCCAAGGATTACAACGAATGTATCGCTCAGGCACAGGAGGATCAGCGCAGGGATGCCCGCCCGGAACTGAAAACATACCCGGACAGCCTGCATGACTATGATACCATCTATTTGGGCTATCCAAATTACTGGGGCACGATGCCCATGCCAGTGTTCACATTTCTGGAAAAATTCGATTTCACAGGCAAAACCATTAAGCCCTTCTGCACGCATGAAGGCAGCGGCATGGGACGCAGTGAAGCTGATATCCAGCGACTGTGTCCCGGCGCAAAGGTAGAACGCGGTCTGGCAATCCACGGCAGTTCCGCCGCAAAGGCAGGCTCCGCCTTGAAAAAGTGGGCTGAATCATTTCACGGAGGTTTGACAAATGGAATATATCACTTTGAATAACGGCGTCAAAATGCCCATGCTGGGCTATGGCGTATATCAGGTTGACCCTGCGGAGACAGAGCGCTGTGTACTGGATGCGCTTGCGGTGGGCTACCGGAGCATCGACACCGCACAGGCCTATGGCAATGAAGAGGGCGTGGGCACTGCTGTTGCAAAATGCGGCCTGCCCCGTGAGGAATTATTCCTTACCACCAAGGTCTGGATCACCAATGCGGGCTATGAAAACGCCAGGGCTTCCATCGACGAATCTTTGCGCAAGCTGAAAACTGATTATATTGACTTATTGTTAATTCATCAGCCCTTCAATGACTACTACGGTACTTACCGCGCTATGGAGGAAGCATACCGCGCCGGAAAAGTGCGGGCAATCGGTGTATCCAACTTCTATCCGGATCGTTTTATTGATCTGGCGAATTTCTGCGAGATCGTCCCTGCCGTCAATCAGATTGAAACCCATGTATTCCAGCAGCAGAAGACAGCGAAGGCTGTTTTGCAGAAGTACGGCACACAGATCGAAGCATGGGGCCCCTTTGCAGAGGGCAAAAATGATATGTTCCGCAACCCTGTCCTGACTGAGATCGGTGCCGCTCACGGCAAGACTTCTGCCCAGACCGCCCTGCGTTTCCTGCTCCAGAGCGGCGTGGTGGTCATCCCGAAATCGGTGAAAAAAGAGCGTATGGCGGAAAACTTTAATGTATTCGATTTCACACTCACTCTGGAGGAAATGGCACGCATTGAGGCTCTGGACACAGCAAAGAGCCTGTTTTTCTCCCATCAGGATCCGGAAACTGTGGAATGGTTCATGCAGCTTGTAAAGTGAGGAGAAGATTTCTATGGTAAAGCAGACAGCAGGCCGCGATTCCCTCGGAGCATTTGCTCCAAAATTCGCAGAATTAAATGACGATGTACTGTTTGGAGAAGTCTGGTCGAGGGAAGATCGGCTCTCTTTGAAAATGCGTTCCATTATCACTGTTACCGCTCTGGTCAGCAAGGGCATGGTTGACAGTTCATTTCAATACCATCTGGAAACTGCCAGGCAGAACGGTGTGACCAAAAGTGAAATGGCAGAGATTCTGACACATCTGGCCTTCTATGCCGGCTGGCCCAATGCCTGGGCAGCCTTCCGCATGGCAGTGGAGGTTTACCGGGACGATGCCGGAACGGACGGCGGTCTCTTCGGATTGGGTGAACCCAATGATGCCTACGCAAACTATTTCGTGGGACAATCTTACCTGAATCCCCTCACCGATCCCAAACAAACGGTATTTGTTGCCAATGTCACCTTTGAGCCAGGCTGCCGCAACAACTGGCACATTCACAACGCCAAAACAGGCGGCGGACAGCTCCTGCTCTGTACCAATGGCTGCGGATGGTATCAGGAATGGGGTAAGGAAGCACAGGAACTCCATCCCGGCGATGTTGTCACCATTCCCGCCGGCGTCAAGCACTGGCATGGTGCAGCAAAGGAAAGCTGGTTCAGTCATCTGGCGGTAGAAGTGCCCGGAGAACAGACTGCCAGTGAATGGCTGGAACCAGTCAATGCGGAAGCATACAACGCGCTTTGAATCTGCACAGAACATATAGCAAACGAAAAACCGGCAAACCCGGCGTGACGAAAGTAAAGTCACGCCGGGTTTTATCAATCTTTCTTTTCCGGAACACCTAGGAGATACAGATAACTGTCATACTTTGTGCCAGCATGAATGGGAGGTATCGATAAGGCCTTGTTCTGGTTGTATAACCAGTCATTGATCATTAGATTATGTAACAATTTTTCAGTCGACATTTGTCGTAAGCAGGTACAGCAGCTGCCTTCCTTTCTGATTTTTCTACATTTATTTTGTGCGCAATCATCATCCGCCATGCCCGGCGTCTAAAACCAGAATATTCTGGTAATTGTGTGGTGCAAATGCACTGATGACCTGAAAAACATCCCGGTACGTCAGTGTCGCCGCCAGTATTGCAATGACTGCAATTGCTGCTAAAATAATGCGTTTTTGTTTCCACATACTTGTATCCACATAGCATCCCCCCTGCAAAAGATATGATGCGTTTCTCTTCAATATGTGTTATACTATAGATACAATGATTCCAGTTCGGAAAGGAGTGATATCGGCTGATGAGACAAAGACAGCAGTTATTTCTCAGTATAAATCGAATCTTTTTGCTTTTGTATGCTCCGCTGAGTGTTGCACTCGGTGTCTATTATCTGTTCACAGGTAATTTGACCCATGCCATGCTTTCTGTATGTACGCTGTTTTGGCTTGTGCTCCCATATATAGTTCATCATGCATTGCATTTGCGCCCCGGTCAGCTCCTGCTTTTTTTTTATTACATATTTATCCTGTTCTGCTATTCCGTTGGCATCGTCCTATCATTTTTCAGCAAAATTCGGCTGTATGATGAACTGATATATTTTGGAGGAGGATTTCTTCTCTGTATCTTTGCATCCACTTTCTTTTGCTTGTTTATGAAGCAACGGCCTAAAAAACAAAATATACGGTTTTCCAACCTGTTTTGTTTTTGTTTTTCTATCACTGTCATTGCGATCTGGAAATTGTTCCAAACAACTGCAATGTTTTTGATTTTTAAGAATGCTTCGGGTACCTACGATATTATCTGCGACATCGCATCCTGTTTGCTTGGCGGAGCAGTCTACTGCTGCCTGACCGCACTCTATGTTTACAGGGATATTCATACCTATCCGTTGTATGCGGTCGAAGATTTTGCTGCATTGAATATTAAATCTACCATAGAAATACTGAAAAAATAAAAAAACAACCGCTGGCACAAAACCAAAAGTGTCGGCGGTTGTTTTGCTTTGAAAGAACCTGCCGCGTCACCGACAGATTCACGGACAGTCTGCCACCGCATCACCGGCGGCTTCCTCTATACACAGAATCCGTTTCTCTATTCTATCAAAGTACGCCGAACCTGTCAACGCACAATACAGTCGGTATTATCTCTGTAAAAAGTCGTATCCAAATGATTTATTCTGCCCTATATCCATGGTATAATAATATCAATGAACAGTTTTTTCATCGGAGGCATGTATGGAAAAGAATAAAATATATCGGGCAGAAATTGTTGGCTATTCCGGTGATGGCTCTTCCATTGCCCGAATTCATGATATGGTCGTTTTTGTCCCCGGAGGCGCGGTCGGAGATCAATGTGATATCCGTATTGTCAAAGTCGCAAAAAACTATGCATTCGGGCGCATTGAAAAAATAATTGTTTCATCGAAAAATCGAATTGAACCGGAATGTCCGTACGCAGTTAAGTGTGGTGGCTGCTGTTACTGGCATCTGAATTATTCGGAAGAACTTCGTGCAAAGGGATTAAAAGTACAGGATGCTATGCAGCGCATCGGAGGTGTGAAGTTGGAACCCGAGGATGTTTGCGGTTCTGCTCGTCTCTATCATTACCGCAATAAGGCACAGTATCCTGTCGGACGCAATGATGCCGGTATTATCACCGGATTTTATCGTGCGCGCAGCCATGATATCATTCCAATGGAACAATGCCTCATTCAGACCGAAGCAGCAGATACGCTTGCCCGCTGTGTACGTGAATGGATGACTGATAATCATGTTGCGCCGTACAATGAAGCGACACACAATGGTCTAATTCGTCACATCTATGTACGCACCGGTTTTGCAACCGGCCAGGTTTTACTTTGTATTGTTACCAAAAGCCCAAAACTTCCCGCAATGGATGCTCTTATTTCAGCAACAAAATCAGCTGTCCCCGGACTGGTCGGTATTGTACTGAATATCAACAAAAAAACCGGTAATGCAATACTCGGAGACTCTTACGTTACTATCTGGGGCAGTGATACTCTGGAAGATGTTCTGTGTGGCAATCATTTCCGCCTCTCCCCTGCTTCTTTTTATCAGGTCAATCGCGCGCAGGCAGAACGGTTATATGAGGCAGCACTGGACTATGCTGCGCTGGACAAAACACAGACCGCACTTGATCTTTATTGTGGTGCTGGTACAATTACCCTTGCACTTGCGCGTGAGGCAAAATCTGTAATCGGTGCGGAAATTGTCCCGCAGGCTGTCAAAAATGCAAAAGAAAATGCAAAGCTAAACAATATCACAAATGCAAAATTCATCTGTGCCGATGCAGGTCAGGCCGCTTCTATGCTTGCCCACGAGGGTACACGTCCCGACGTTATTGTAGTTGATCCTCCAAGAAAAGGCATTGATGTGGCAACAATAGATGCAATTGGACAAATGCAGCCGAAACGACTTGTGTATGTTTCATGCGATCCGGCAACACTTGCAAGAGATGTCAAACTGTTAGCCGAAAAAGGATATGAGATAAAGAAATATAAGGTTTTTGACCTTTTTCCTAGGACAGCGCACGTCGAGACTGTCGCTCTGCTTATGAGAACAGTCAAATAATTTTCACGTTAAAACGCCAAAATTGCTGTCAGAAATGTAGTTTCTGAACAATTTTGGCGTTTATTTTTTTATGTTTGGCGTTTATTTTTTTATGCTGAAATTTCTGCTGTTGTGTGTCCGGTTGTCCTCAGAAATTCGTTCGGAAATATTTTTGCAAAATATATGCATAAATGTGAGCATACTTTTTGGCGGAATAAAGCAAAATTTAGACCGGATTTTTTGGACGCATTTATGTATATAGCTATTTTTTTCAGAAGATGAGAGCGCTACGTATTAAACACGCATACTGCTTCTCCACCTGCACAGTTGATTACACATGCGCTGTCAAAGTGTTCCGCCTCACGTAAAACGAGGCAGTCGAAGCGAATGGCATTCCCTTTGAGTGTTGTTCTGATGACCATGTTGCGAAGATGGACCGCAATGACTGCTTTTACCAGCGCAGTCTCAGCTGTGGCGTCAATTGCTGTTTTGGAGTATTACTTGCGTTTTTCATTTTCAATGCGCACATCAGGAGTTGACGCTACAGATTGTCAGACCTGAGTCGCGGCATTATCTAGGTGAAATCGCTACGCAGCACCTTTCCCCCACCTATCAGTGAGAGATCATGGACATCCAGCCTAAGTATTAAATCGGCCTGTTCTGCGTCAGCTTGTCCTGTGTTATGCCTACGCTTTTCCAGCAATTCAGCCGCTTCCATTCCTGCACCGCTCTCTTGAAAAACGATCAGATTGGCTGATTATTTCGGCGTATCGTTATCTTTGTTTCCTGTCATGTTTTAGCCTTTCGATTTTTCCCGTTTCAAACAGTTAAAAAACATTATAACACGAAAAATAAACAGAAATTAACTCATAAATAACTGTGCAATCCAGAACCATCAAACAATCACTCTGTGAATTCACAAAGCATGTTACCGCTGGAATATAATAGCTCCTAACGCTGGACAACATTTAAAAAACGGCTATCCTAAATCGTATGATGTGCCTTGGGCGGGCCAATGCTCAGGTCTGCCATGAGCCGGCGGTATTACTGTTGATCTTCCAGTTGCCGCTCGAGTTTAGGCTTACATCCAGTACTTTGCGGAAAAGGCACCCCTAAGTCTGTGGAAATCTCCAACGAGAAATCCGCAGGCCTCAAATCTTAGTTGTTATTCGATATATAACTGATTAACAATCAAGGAATTCCGCATCAACCTTTGCCCGAAGTTTATCAATTACTTGTCTGGCCGTTACCCTGCTGGAGGCTGCCTTGCACTTTTGGTTGATGTCAGCTGTTGTAGCACCATAAAGTTCCTGCAGGGTCTGGAATCCGGCTGCAGAGAGAGATTTTACCTTTTTGGTGGAAAGATTGAACGGCGGCTGTTTTAAAAAATCAACAGACTGGCCCAGAAATTGTGCTTTTGTTACGCTACCCGGTTCGGTAGGAGTAGTTTCTTCCAGAGTTACTTTTTGACCAGCAGCTTTCTGTTCGCCATCAATTGTTGTGTCGCTTGTTTGCTTTGCTACGCCGCCACGCTCTGCAATAAAAGCCTTCCATGCCTTGATACGAATCCCCTGACTTCTGGCTATATTTCTGAAGTTTGTGTCATCAGTTAAGACAATTGGATTCAGGAGCTTATAGCGGAAAGCGGCAGAAAGAATCAAATCATCGTGTTTGCGGTCTGAGAAACCGGGAGGAAGTAGTTCAGGATAGTCCTGCGGTTCCACTGCAAAACGAGGCAACTCATCTGCGGTAGCTTTGTCCAAGTACTTTTCGATCTGTTTGCACGCAAACGCAGCGCTCTTTTTTAAGATCGAATCTGCATTATTATCTTTATGATAATCCAATTCTCGCAGGACCGTAAACGGTATACGTAGAATCTCGCTATCAGTGAAATATTTCAGAATATTCGGGGTGTGCAAAAAAACGCAGGTATCAATCAGATAAAGGTCTGCAATGCCATCCTGACTTGGAATAAACATATTCAGCAAGCGTGTTAAAAGCCGGACATTCTTGGAAACCACGCAAAGCGGTCCCTTTTCGTTAAATACGGATACCCCCCACCCCGATGCCTGTTCAATTGCTGCTGCAATAATCTCGATTTGCTCGTTTACAGCAGACAAATCCTTACATTCAATCAGATCACCGGCAATGACATCCTGATCGTTCCCGACTGTAAAGTCCATATTAGGTAGCAGGGTTTCAATCTGGTGGACAGATTGGCGTATATCATTGTATGCGACCGCACAACTTAACAGTTTCGGAAGCGGATACATCGAATCTTTTGTAAGGATCTTTGCAAACATCAAATTAATCATATAAGGAGATATCTGATCCCGGAATACTTCATCAGCCTTGCGGATAAATTGCTCTACATTAACAGCTTCGCAATACATTACCGCGGACAACAGAAAGAGCAAATCATTCATATTGTTTGGCATAGCATTACTGACAGCTGTAATTACAAAATCCTCATATATCTCCGGCTTATATGCCTTGAAGAATTCAGTATAGAATGTAACAATATCCTCTCTGCGTTCATCTACAGTATTGCCGCTATGGTAGGTAGTCAAAGCAGGTATGACTTTGACGGCATCAACCGGAGATACAGAAATAGCCATACAGCGTTCATTAACTTCCTTCAGAAAGGCAACCTGTCTGATAGATGAGTTCAGTTGGGCAAGTCTCTGGCAAACGATACTCTCGCACCGCTCTTCACCGGAATCAACAAAGGGAAGCTTATAAAGTACAGCCATGCTTGGGTCAAGAGTAACAGCCTGGTCAAGCTGTGTTGCAAACCAGTTTCTCAGGTCAATTGTGTCCTCTGCTTGATACGCTAACCAGATGTTAAGTTTTTCGTCTTCCAGCATAACAGGAAGTACAGCAGCGCAAAGATAGTCTCCACTGTCATCCATTATGAGACTATGCTTTGCAGGCCCGGAAAACGGAACTCGGATTTCTGTCCATTTTCCCGCTTTTACACAAAATTCATCACAGCTAAAGATAACAACTGTCTTTCCTGATAGCGTCGAAACAAATCTTTTGCTCAGTTTCCCGAAGACGCGGTTATCAAAGAAGGCATAATCTTCGAGTCGAATCCACAATTCAATTTCACTTAGAACCTCTTCACCTATGGCAAAAGTTTCAGGAAGCGCATCTGGTTGTGCCAATACCGGCCATGCTGTCGCAGGTTCAAACTGCTCTCCGAGCATCAAGAAAAGGAGTTTCCTCACCTCCTGCGTTGCAGGAAGATTACAGGTTAACTGCTGTGCGTCCGAAAGGTCGACCGTCAGTAGATCAGTTCTCCATTCGGTATCCTCTGTATTACAGGAAACTTCTTCAGCCTCAGTGCTGTTGTTACGATACTTATCAGGCAGCAGGATGCCCTTCTGCAATCCTACAAGAATTGCTTCCGCAGGAAATTTTACAGGAAATTCGGCTTCATCTGTAATTTTTACTGATTCTTCGTGCGGGCCAAGGTCAACACGCACATCATACACCTTTTCTCGGAGCAGATCATAATAAAGAACTTCGCTTGATTCCTTATCAGCACCAGGTACATATCCCCTTTTTACAGTTTCCACACCATATTTCGTCAGATGGATATTCTTAATGAAAATCTTTGCAACTACGGTAAATTGAGTATAGTCGTCAATAACAATGATCTTATTTTGAATCAGAGATTCCAGACAAGGGCGGATTAACAACTCGCTTTTGTTAATCCCCAAAACAGTTTCAAAAAAATACTCAAGTCGGTAATTCGCAAATTTGGGTCGATTGGAGAAATCACTTACAATATGTAGCAACGTCCATTCCATAATCGTGAGTTTTCGCATGACGTTGCTCTTCACAGTAATCGAGTACTTTTTATATGGTGTCCTAATATATTTTTCGGCAATTTGCGTAATAATCACCTCATCCTTCCGGGAACAGTGCCTCATCTATGGTATCTCCAAGAACATCCTCGGCCATAATATAGCATCCCCTCATGTGCAGCATTTCAATAATATCACGGTATGCCTTTTTGGGAGGGAGCGGCTTTCCGTTATCCATATTTTCGATAACAATTTCTTGTTCCGCGTACATATCCTTTGCTCCAACAACAAGAAGGAGCGCCTGTGCACGAGACATTGCAACATTAATCCGACGATAATCCTTGACGAATGTAGCATCGAAATGTCTTCCGATGGGAACATTTCGAACCAGACTGACAACTACAATTTTCTTTTCTTTGCCTTGGAAACGGTCAACAGTATTAATATCACACTTTACCACTTTGAATCTGCATCTGGTTCGCACCAGTTCCCTGATCAGGCGAACCTGTTCCGCATAAAAGCTTATCACGCCGACTTCGACAGTCTGGACGCCTGCCTCAGAATAGGATTCATCTATCTGTCTCAGCATTTCAACGATTGTAAACGCCTCAAACCTGTTATATTTTGAAGTCCCTTTGTTTTCTTCAAAAATATTTCGTCCTCTGTATGATGAGGTATCAATCCAGTATGCATGATGCTCCGGCGAGACAAGTCTTGCCGGGCCGTAAGCGCTGTTAATAATTGCATGATGTGTCTTATACTGTGCTTCATCCTCCACGGAATAACCGCTTTCCAGTTTTCCATCATAGAAGATATTGACAACATCCATAATCTCGCGATGCATACGGTATTGGGTCAGAAGTGCGCCTTTATTAGCTACGGATGCCTGTTCATAATGCCGTTTAAACAGAGAATTTGTTACGAGCTCTTCAAAACGGGTGAAATTATCGTCGGTCAGTAAAGCATGGCCTTCAACATCTTCCTCATCCAAATCCCGGAGACATTCCTGATAGGAGTTATAATGTTCCCCAAACAGGGGCGGAAGCTGACGATGGTCGCCGACCAGAACAGCTTTTTCCGCTAACAGTAATGGAAGAAGTATCTCAGGCGGAGTTGCTTTACTTACCTCATCTATAATTGCAACATCAAAGTTGGTAAAGCCTTTTTCGGTCAGGGTATAGGAACTTTCCGTGCAGGAGATGCCAACAACATTACAGGCATTCACAAAGGATGTCAAATAGATTTCGTTTTCAAGGGAATAGTCATTTTCAACGGAATCAACATAATCGACAAAACCTGAGATAAAATCACTGAAATCATCACGATCCAGTTCTGCCGACATCTTCTTGATTTGCTTAATCTGCTCATCCAGAAAACTCAAAATGTTGCTTTCGGTACTCTCATACTGCTGTAAGAGCTCATCCAATTTACCAGCTGTCTCTTCTATCTCTGATTCAACCCCATCGATTTTTGTTCTATACTCACCTTGTCTAGCTCTCAAGGCTTTAAGTTCTTCTTCGGCCGCAGAAATACTTGCGTGCAGTTCACACCCCAGCTGATCATAAAAGTTGGCAAGAACAGTAATAATTTCAGCAGCATACTCAACATCAGATTTAAGCTGGTTGCAAATGTCTTCCACATCCACACCCTGTCTGAGATTCTCTGGGAGCATTTTTATAACAGAAGAAGGAACCTGATTTTGTCCAGTCCCGCATTCCATCTGTTTTAATTGAGCTTTGATTTCTTTGAGCCTTTGGAACGTCTCATATGAATCATCATCAGATTCTTCGAGTTCACGCAACTCAATCTTCAGCTTCCTGATCAGCGTATCATCTTTTTTCTCGCTAACGGCATCTGCCTGAAGCCCATATGTCGCCATCAGGCAAAAACTTGCAAGATCAATAATCGCAAACGCAACCTCTTTTGCGGTCATACTCCGGAAACCATCATCTGGGGTCGTATATTCAGGAAGCACCCTGTATCCTGCTTGATAAAGTTTCTGAATATAAATCTTGAGTTTCTGATAAAGCGTTTCAGCCTGTTCGGTGGTAATTTGTGCTTTCTGGGCTGGAATACGACCGTTTCTGAGAGAACCGGCAAAACTCTGATATAATGCTGCCTTATACTCTTTATACTCATTATTCTCGCCATTGTTTAAGCTTGTCTTTGTGACCATCTCTTCAATCTGAGCAGTTACTTTGCGCAACCCGATTTCATATCCTGCTCGTTTGTCGGAAAGCTTATGCACCTGCCGAAGGAGTTCTGTCGCATAATCGCGATCCTGCTGCAGTTTTGCAATTTGCTCGTCTTGAAGATGCCACGGTTTCAGATACTTTTTTACTACATCGTCCCGTACCCCAGTAAAAAAAGTTCGAAGAATACTTTGGTCTGTTATAGCTTCAACAGAGTCATCTATTTTGCTCTCTGAGCCCAGTCTTATCGCACGAATACTGGGATATGACAACAATTTTGACAAGGCATTATTAACCGCAAGATTCGTCTGAGATGCAATAATAACACGCTGACCGCGTTGAGTGAGCTGATACACCGTTTCAGCAATTACTGTTGTCTTGCCTGTTCCCGGAGGACCTTGGCACAGAAACACATCCGGGGCACTCAATATTCTCTGTACAACCTGCTTTTGTGAAGGATTCAAATGCTCTGCGCCCCAATCACTCCATGCAATGAACTCCGGAGATTTATCACTACTACGTGCCTTTGTAATATCAAAGATCCAGTTTCCTAGATTGCTGGATACCGCCTGACCAGTTCTCAAATCTGAGAGTCCTCGTTTCAGTCGATGATTCAGTGCGAAATCACCAATTCGCGATGTTGCAATAAATCCGTCAGAATAGATATAAGAAAACACATCTTTCGCAAGGAATTGAACAGCATCATCGGCAGACAAGCCGTTGCGATCAATATACTCTTGTGAATCTACTGGGATTTCAAATGTGATTTCAAAATACTTTGGATCTGGATAATTTCTGTCACGCTCAATAATTCTTTTGGCTTCCGAAACGGAATAGTTCGGCGTTTCTTCAGATTTTGATTTCCTTGCAAATCCGGAATAATCACTCCATACGTAATCTGGTTCAGCATATCTTGTAATGTCCGCAATTGTCAACAACATTCCCCGTTCACTCTTGTTGCTGGAGGCCATATCATAGTTGAAAAGCCAACGATTCTTCGAAACCTGATTCGAATAAATCGCAATTTGATCACGTTCTTTTTGGAAAGCTCTCCGAACAGATCGGAAGGATGCTTCATCCGGAGAAACACAAAGAAAAGAAATTCCATCCGGTTCATCTTCATCAAGCAAAACTCTGAAGCCAATATACTTTATGCCACAAATTTTCAGTGCTGTCAGTTTCTGTTTCCAATCCAGATACTCAGTCCAATGCTGGAGTTCATCCTTTGCTCCATCAACATAGCTTGGAATTGAGTTAATAAGCGTCCAAATGTATGTATTCGATGTTGCGGGTTCTGAATATCGGACTTGAAAACTGACCTCTTGTTCATTTGCGGCAGGAACGGTTTCACGAACGATTTCAAGCTTTTCAACATAAAATTTACTGCGTTGCCCGATATGTCCAAACAGCCGCATTTGATGACCGCTGCCTATTATACTATTGAGATACCCGCTGACCGTTGATCTGATAGCGATGGTATTTTTGTTTTTTCCATCAGAACCTTCATAGATAAGGTTTGAAAGAATATATTTGCTTGTAATTCCATCAGTAAAGACCTTTTTTACAAGCATATTAACAGCATCATAATCCGTTGAATTGGCCTGGAACCCCGAGAGCAGTTCAGGATATTGAGAACTGATATAGGCCAGCATTTCGGAGACTTTCCTGTCACTGACAGTGATATATACAGATTTATCGACGGATACAGGTTGCTTCACCCCGGGAATCTCATATTTGAAAGTATTGCCCCCGTTTCGCTTGCCATTCTGCGATTTCCGATTTTTCCCGTCCTTCTTGGACTTTTTCTTGTCAGATTTTTTCTTTGGTGTTGACTGGTTAGGCTTTTTTGCTACCGAAGACTGGGGCTTTTGTACAATGGAGAGACTGCTCACATATTCGAACGAAGGATCTTGAGCCAGTTCGCCAACTTTGTATCTGTATTTTTCAGGTATCTTGACCGACATTTTCTTCCCACATTTTTTGCAGACTATGATTATCTCTGGTCTGCTTGTGCGTATTTTGATTTCTGTCTGACAGCCAAGACAATGTATTTTAGGAACTGTTTGCGGGCTCACTTAGTTCCACCTCCTGATAGTCTGACATATCCTGGATAGGGAGCCACACTTGTTATGCTATATGTGCTTTGTTCCTCGCAATGCAGATCTCGCACAAATGCCAGATCTCTGCTCCATTTACTGCGGGCTATTTCGTTGCCAAACCGCTGCCCGTTCAACTGAATAAACCATGTCAAGTATTTTATTACTTCCGGCTTTCGCATGATTCCGTTTCTGATTACATTCTCAAGTAGTTCCTCACGTTCCTGTTGGGTAAATCCCTTCTCCTGAGAAACAGAATATCCACACAATTTAAGCGGAGACTCCTCTGCTAACTGATCTGCAAAATTACCTTGGTTATCATCAGATACCAGCACAATTTTCGCAATCAAAGACCCATATCGGGCCATATAATGCGTGTATTCCGGATAACTGATGAAGAACTGCCTGCAGTTTGTACAGTAGTTTACGTTTATAGATACGCTCCGTCTGCCGATAGTTGGAATCAACGCATTCACACATATGATGTTGTGATGCTCCCGCTCACATTTAATCCTTCCTTTATATACATAAAGTGTACTGCTCTGAGGATCGAATTCCCCACCATTTTCAAATTCTTCAATTCGGTTTAGAATCATTGCTATCCGATCATCAATATCCTCAATTCTGTGAATCATCTCCGCCTTGTTCCTTGCCCAAGCATATAAGGTAATCTCGTTAGTGTCCTCAGGCAGAGCAAACTCCAGAGCATCCACAAGGCGCTTACGCTCTGTTTCATAATCATTCTTCAACGACAGGGCTTTTGCCTTTGTTTCGCAGAATGGAATTTCTTGGATAGTAACAGCAGTATTTCCGTTTATGATGTTATAGACCTGCTGCTCTATCAGATATCTGAAATCGGTTTCTGATCGATAAAAATATGGAAGCACTCCAGCACCATCATAATTATCGTGCTGCAGATAGCGGATGTTAATAGCTAATACATAAGCAACATCGTAATCAGGGACAACGGGTGCCTCGGTCACAGCCCCATACATTACCAGAATCTCCGCCACCTCTTGCCGTATAATTGCTGCAATTTCCTGCTCAGGGCGCTGCTCATTGACAATAATGGCCGCACGAACATGCGCGCATTTGTCCAGATATTCCAGATAATCCTCAGCAGACCACCCAGCCGATAGATATTCCTCGAATGTGATAGCTGTATTCAGTTGCTTGGAAAAAAGTGTGCTCATGTAGACCCTCCTAGCAGACTGCTATATTTACAGACAAATATATCTACATCATTATACTCTTGAATAGTAACATTTTCAAGTTCCAACAGCCCGTGTAAATACCGCACCATGAACCACATCTGCACGGACTTTCAGCCACACTTCATCGGAGTTTTAGCCACTCCTTTGCCGGAGGTGAGCCATACCTGTTGAATCTCTGTATAATGAAGGCAGCACGCTTAGTGCGTGACTTGTATACAGGAGGTCTACAGCGATGAAAAAAGTAGATTTGCTGTTAGAATATAAATAGTACAAGTCAAAATGAGAAGTCCGGAATATATAAATGCATGGTACAATGGACGTACCAGTTGAAGGATAATCTCATATGGCAACACAACATGATAAGCAGTTTAAACTTGATGCAATCCAGTACTATGAGGATCATAAAGAATTGGGCTTACGCGGGTGTGCAGAAAACCTTGGCATCGGATATAGCACGCTGACAAAGTGGCGAAAGGAATTCCGTGAATCTGGCGATATTCTTGTTCGCGGTTCTGGCAATTATTGCTCTGAGGAACAGAAAGAAATCGCTCGTCTCAAACACGAACTGCGCGATGCTCAGGACGCCCTTGATGTATTAAAAAAAGCCATCAACATTCTGAGAAAATGACGGAAGACATTTATCTCGAAGTGTCTGAGAAGACGGAAGCTGCCAGGAAGGCCAGACGCCGAGTTTCTGTCTCCGGAATGTTGAAATTTTTAGGCGTTTCTCGTTCAGGATATCATTCCTGGCTGCATCACGTGCCTTCGAAGACAGAGAAGCGACGTAATGCAATAAAATCGAAAATACAGAATATTTATGATGAATCCAAGCAAAACTATGGTGCTCCGAAAGTCACTGTAGAATTACAAAAATCCGGCGAAGTCATCTCTGAGAGGACTGTCGGCAATTACATGCGTCGGATGGGGCTCCGGGCCCAATGGGTAAAGCCATGGACTATCACTACAAAAGATTCTGATTTCAGCAGTAAACTACAAAATATCCTTGATGAGCAGTTTAATCCTGAATGTCCAAATGCTGTCTGGTGTTCCGATATTACCTATATCTGGACAAGAGATGGTTTTGTATACCTGACCAGCATTATGGATTTATATTCCCGAAAAATTATTGCATGGACACTTTCCGATTCCATGGACGTATCCTGCGTAATTGAAACCGTAAATAAAGCTAAAATCCGCCGTAAAATTGATCAGCCTTTGATCATTCATTCTGATCGTGGCAGTCAGTACATATCCAGAGAATACAAACGGGTTACTGCTGGAATGCAGCGCAGTTATTCAAAGAAAGCATTTCCATGGGACAATGC
>JBJEJG010000212.1:0-6949 GCA_051877795.1 Acetatifactor sp. | reverse complement strand
GGTGACAGGATTCGAACCTGCGACCTCCTGGTCCCAAACCAGGCGCTCTAGCCAAACTGAGCCACACCCCGAAACAAAAATGCGAACAGTCACTGCACTTTGCACATTATATTCCATTACCTCCGCTGATGTCAAGAATTTTCATCAAGGTACTGAATATCAAAATGCAGTTTATCCTCCTCATCCAATTCCATAATCACATAGGACGGAAGTCTTCCCTCCTGTCTGGGATAGGAAATACTTCCGGGATTTACCGCAATGACACTGCCATCCATATCAATTACCGGCCGATGGGTATGTCCGTACAGCACAACATCCATTCCTCTTATCAGAGCCTCCCGCTTGATATTCTCATTTCCCATGGAAACATAATAATTATGTCCATGCGTGACCCAGACCTTATGGGAACCAATCTGCAATTCCAATTCTCTGGGCAGATAAGAAAAGAAATCATTGTTGCCCAACACAATCTGTACCGGACAGTCTGCACTTTCCGTCAGGGCGTATTCGCTCCCTTCCGCATCTCCACAGTGAATTACCATATCCGGTCTGACTCTTTGCAGTACTTCAAAATAATTATTGTTCTTTTTATGGGTATCGCTGACAACCAGTATTTTCATAGCTTCCGCAGTTCCTCTTTCATAAGCTGAAGTGCCTTTCCTCTGTGACTTACCTGATTTTTCTCATCTGCTGTCAATTCCGCTGTTGTCTTTCCGAATTCCGGTACATAGAAAATCGGGTCGTAGCCAAAGCCGCCCTCACCTTTTTCCTCATAACCGATTCTTCCCTCTATGGCTGCCCTGGTGGTAAATTCCCGTCCGTCCGGCAGCACCGCAGCAATGGCACAGACAAATCTGGCCGTTCTTTTCTCCTCCGGCACCCCGTCCAGCCTGCTCATGAGATTTGCATTCTTGACACTGTAGGAAGTATCCTCACCCAGATACCGTGCCGAGTAGACACCCGGTTCACCGTTTAGATAATCAATTTCCAGCCCCGAATCATCTGCCAGCACAATGTCCTTTGTCACAGCCGCTACAGCTCTGGCTTTTATCAGCGCATTCTCCTCATATGTACTTCCGTTTTCTTCTATATCAATAGCAACTCCCGCTTCCTTCATGGATAATATCTCCAGTCCCAGATCCGCAAGAATTGATCTGATTTCTCTCATTTTTCCTGCATTTCCCGTCGCAAATACGATTCTGCTCATAGTATCTCCCATTCCGCCGCCAACGCAGCTTTATCGTCACTCATTTTCCAATTCCCGCAATATATCGCAGGTCTCCGCGATCGCCGTTACAATTCCCTCCGCCAGTTTTTCCTGATAGGTCTCCTGTCCCAGCAGCGCCTCCTCCTTCTGATTCGACAAATATCCCAGAGAAATCCGCACTCCGCGTGTTCTGAGAGCCTTTAAAATACTGTCCTCCCCCGCGCTAAAAAGTCCTGTTGCACGATTGCTGGAGGAGATTGTTACCGCCTTTGTCACCACATCTGCCAGATTGGCATTGCCAAATCCCGGGAAAAAATATTCCTCATTGTAGCTGCTTCCGATTCCATAATTTTCAGGATTTTCCTCATCAAACTCTACGCCCAGGCAAATGTAAAAATCAGCATTCACTTCCTCTGCCAACCTGATTTTTTCCTGTTCCGACACCTCGCTGTCCTCTGTTCTTGTCAGATAAAGTCTCACTTCGGGATCTGTCAGCCTTTTTTGTACCTGCCGGGCAACCTGTAGCGTTAATTCCTTCTCTGTCAGGTTCTGACCGCAATATCCCGTATCACTCCCTCCACCTTCCGGATCAAGCACCACAACAAACTCATATAGTTCATCCGGTTCATAGCAGGCAATCGTAAGAGTATTACCCTCCATCGTGCTCCTGTACTCCATTATCCGGCTCATCTGAAGTTTCAGAAGGCTCCCGTCCTCCTGAGGCTCACTACAGCCGGACTGTATGGGCGAAGTATCTCCGAATATCCCATTTTCTTCATAAAAGCCGGTATCTTCGCTCTGAATATAAATCCAGAGTTCTCTGTCCATGTAACGGTTCTCTATGACAACATTCTCCGCCTTAATATTTTTTGGCAGAGGAACACTGAAGCTGCCCGTCACACCATACACGCGCTTTAAAATCAATTCTGTATCCTGCAGGCCATGCCCTTCCGCTGCCGCATTGACTGAAAGCTCTGTCTGCTCCTGATACACATCCGCAATCACAATTGTCTTGTTTGTTGCAAACACAAGCATGACAACCATACAGCCTGTGCACAGAGCCGTCCACAATCCAAGGGTCAGCCTCCAATTTTCTTTCTCTGTTTTTTTCTCTTTCCTATTCATGACGTTCACGATTTCTGCTATTCTTAGGCGGCTTGGGCCCCAGAAACTGATAATAATAGGTTTTCATCATACCGTTGTATATCTTTCGGTTCTTGTCCGCTTTACGTCCGATATCCTGCTCTGCATTCTCATAGGCAGTAATCAGGTACATACTCCAGGAATCCAGTGCGCGGTAGCGCTCACCAATCGTTCGGTACAGGGCCGGCATTTCCTTTTTGTCCTGCAGTCTCTCACCATAGGGCGGATTGGTAATCAGGAAACCGTATTTCTTCGGATGACTCAGTTCCTCCACACTGCGCCGCTGGAAGTGAATCAGCCTGTCCACTCCCGCCAGCTTCGCATTCTCTCTGGAAATTGCAACCATATTATCGTCTATATCATAACCCTGGATATCCGTCTGTACGGATAAGTCCATCATTTCACGCGCCTCGTCCAGCGTATCATACCAATTTCTTTTTTCAATGATATGGGACCAACTCTCTGCCGTAAAACTCCTGTTCATGCCGGGGGCTATCCCTGCTGCCATCATAGCCGCTTCAATCGGAAACGTTCCGCTTCCGCAAAAAGGGTCTACAAGAATCCTGTCCTTATTCCAGGGTGTCAGCATGATAAGCGCCGCCGCCAGATTTTCCGCAATAGGCGCCTTTGCCGTCAGTTTCCGATAGCCGCGCTTGTGCAGGGATTCTCCGGTACTGTCAAGCCCTACCGTCACCTCATCCTTCATCAGAAACACTCTGACGGGAAAACTCGCGCCTTCCTCCGCAAACCAGCTGATACCGTAGACCTCCTTCAACCGCTCCACCATAGCCTTTTTCATGATGGACTGAATGTCTGACGGGCTGAACAGCTTTGATTTTACGCTGGCTGCCTTTGTCACCCAGAATTTGCCGTCCGCAGGTATGTATTCCTCCCAGGGCAGACTTTTTGTTCCCTGAAACAATTCTTCAAAGGTCTCCGCATGAAAGCTGCCTATTTTAATCAGAATTCTCTCTGCTGTCCGCAGAAATATATTTGCCCGGCACAGCGCCTCTTCGTCTCCGAAAAAGGTAACTCTGCCGTCTGCCACCTCTGTAACATCATATCCAAGCTCATCTATTTCTCTTTTTAATACGGACTCCATTCCAAAATGGCATGGTGCAATTAACTCAAACCTTCGCATGTATTTCCTCATATATACGCAGGCCTGTTCCGCCTGCAATTTTCATCAACGCTTTCAGTATACAATTTTTTTGAAAATATGTAAATAGGGACACCTGTCGGTGCCCCTATCTCCAGAGCCTTAGAAATTGTTGTTCTGATTGTTCTGGTTCTTATTCTGGTTGTTGTTCTGGTTCTGATTGTTCTGGTTCCTGTTCTGATTGTTATTCTGGTTATTGTTCTGGCTGTTCTTACAGTTATCAGAATTGTTGGTGTTGTTGAACTTGTTGTTATCCATTTCAAATACCTCCTGTTCGTTATCAGTTACAGGAGTAGTATGGCAAAAACGCACAAAAACTATTCTTTAATTTCCGTGGTACTTTAGCACTATTTTATATTGTTTTTTCATGACTTTAGTACTATAATGAAAATCGTAAGCAGATATCCTTCATCAATCCGCTTACACCCCTTATATAATATTTATACTCCCCTCATATGAGCCATCGGTCCCCTCCGGTGGCTCATATATTTATGGGCTGAATGCACTGCTAATTAATCCAGTCACGAAACAGCTTCACAAGGAACATCACTACTGCGATGACAATCAGAGCCGGAGCAAAAAAAGCAATCACATGAAAAACGGCGCTCAGAATAATCACCGCAACAATAATGAAGAGAACCAGCCAGACCCAGCCCGGTATTTTCGCCACCCAGCCATGCCGTGACTCGTCCACATGTCCAAAGTCCTGATAGCCTTCACGCTCCTGACCGCTGTAGTCTCCGCTCTCTCTGAAATCAGATGCCTGCTCTGCTCTGCCGCCTCTCGTCTCTACAATGGTCCTGGCAATCAGCCTGGGGTCGCCCAGCGAGACCAGAACCTCCTCCTCGCTTTTTCCCTTGCGTATCTCCGTATTGATATAATCCTCATAGTAATTGATGTTTTCCGTGACTACGCCTGCCGGTACTTTACCATTCAAGGATAATCTCAATTTTTCCAAAAACTCCTGCTTGTTCATTCTTTTTCTCCCAGTTTATTTTATTGCAGCTGATCCATTCCTTCACCCGTTGTCAGCCGACGCACATAGGTATCAGGATCCTTTTTCATTTGAAGCATTGTCCAAAACGTATTCAACACCATGGCTTCCTTATTGCAGACAGATGTATTCTTCCCAATATCACGGATAAGATTATAGCGATCCATCTGCCACACATAAAGATCGGTAAGCCCATATCCCCTGCATAGTTCCTCATCACAGAAGGTATGATGGTCCAGATAATACATGAACTCTCTCATCAGTGCCTCGTCAAAAACAAGACCTTCCCACAGGCTTTCCAGCCATTTTGTCTCCTTGCCGGCATATTCCCCCAGTGCCAGAAGCCCTTCGTATGCCTTCACCTTTCTGGCATCATAGACAATTCCGTTCATGCTCCGCTTTCCCTGCCTTCCTACCACATTTTACCGGGACAGACATTTTTTATCACGGCAGCCCGAAGCTCCACATAGCAGCCACATTTCCTGCACATTCCCTGAAACAGCATATCACATTCCTTACAGATTCCCAGCCTCTCCTCATAAAGAGCTTCGGGCGTCCTGATGTCCACGTCAAGGTTCTCAATATAATCCCTCAGAGAACGAAAATAATCCTCCTGCCCTATCATATCTCTTGTCAGACATTTTCTGCACAAGCGCAGGTTTTCTTTTTCCTGTTCCATTCTTATACCCATGTCTTTCCCTGTTTATGACATTATACTTTTTTTACTCCTTAAAATCAATCCCGTAAAGAATCCGTTAAGATTTCATTCTATCCATTGCACGCTTTGACTCTTTCTGATATAAAAAAGACAAAGGGAGTAGCCACCATACACATATGGATTGCTGGCGTCATTACGGCAGATACGCACTGCCCGCCCGCAGTTGAAACGGCAAGACTTTTATCAGACAGTTCACACTGTCCGGTAGAAGTCTTTTTTTATTTTTGAAAGGAGAAAACAAAATGATATACTTATGGGAAGGAATTACCTCTGTCACCTGGCAGCAAATAGTAATGTATCTCACAGGAGGAGTACTTATCTGGCTTGCCATCAGGAAAAAATATGAACCTGCGCTTCTTCTGCCAATGGGCTTCGGAGCCATTTTAGTAAATCTTCCGGGCAGCAATGCCCTGACTCAGGAGGTGCAAGGCATCGGGGAAGTACAGGGTATCATATCCTGGCTTTATGATTCCGGCATCGCTGCATCAGAAGCGCTTCCGCTTCTTCTCTTTATCGGCATCGGAGCCATGATTGATTTCGGACCGCTTTTGGCCAAGCCCTGGCTGTTTCTGTTCGGTGTCGCTGCACAGCTGGGGATACCGGTTGTCTTTCTGATTGCACGCGCTCTCGGCTTTCCTCTTGCCGATGCCGCTTCCATCGGTATTATCGGCGCAGCAGACGGCCCCACGGCCCTTCTGGTTTCACAGGTTCTCCATTCCGGATACATCGGTGCCATCGCCGTAGCTGCTTATTCCTACATGGCGCTTGTTCCCATCATCCAGCCTTTTGCCATCCGTCTGATTACTACAAAAAAAGAGCGCAGCATCACCATGCCCTACGAGGGTCACAAGGTATCCCGGAGAGCCCGTATTCTATTTCCCATTCTTGCAACGCTTGCCGCCGGTCTGATTGCACCCTCCTCTGCCTCTCTGGTAGGCTTCCTGATGTTTGGCAATCTGATAAAGGAATGCGGCGTACTGCACACATTGTCGGAAACTGCACAGACCACCCTTACAAATCTGATTACCCTTCTGCTGGGCATCACGATTTCCGCACAGCTTCGGGCAGAAAGCTTTGTCCGTGCCGACACTCTCTTTATTATGGGAATGGGCCTTGCGGCATTTGTTTTTGACACCTTTGGCGGCGTACTGATGGCAAAATTCTTAAATCTCTTTTTGAAGCAAAAAATCAATCCCATGATAGGCGCTGCCGGCATCTCTGCTTTTCCCATGTCCTCCCGTGTCGTTCAGAAGCTGGCTCAGGAAGAAGTACCGGGAAACATTGTCATTATGCATGCCGCCGGAGCCAACGTGGCAGGCCAGATTGCCTCCGCCATCATAGGCGGCCTTCTGATTCAGCTGGTGTCCGCACAACTGTAAGACAATGAAATGCTGAAAGCAGACTCGGACGAGAAACAAAAAATAGGAAGTCTTGAAAACTCAAGGCTTCCTACTCTTTTGACTAACGTGCGTTAGAGGATTCGAACCCCCGACCTTTTGGTCCGTAGCCAAACGCTCTATCCAGCTGAGCTAAACGCACATTCCAATGTTGCATGTATCATCTGCAACATTAGATATATTACCTGTTTCCTCACAAAAAGTCAAGTAGTTTTTTTAATTTTTATCACATCCTTATCTGACGCTCCGAAGCCTCTGTGCTCCTTCGTTCAGATTTGACACGGTAGTTTAACAGTTGAATAAGCGAAAAATCCTTGCAGGCCTTGAAAAG
>JBJEJG010000211.1:0-7019 GCA_051877795.1 Acetatifactor sp. | reverse complement strand
AGGGCTTCAGAACAGCCAGTTCGTAAAGAGTGGCCGAATTGAACATAGCGTCCGCCTCCTCCTGGAAAGGAAAGATATTCTCCTCCTCCCCTCTGCGGACGGAAGGCCACATCTGTATGGTTCTCTGGGCGCTGGCACCTCGGGTGCGGGCATCCCTGACCATTCTGCGCAGCAATCTGCCGTCAGTGGTTGGAATCCTGTTGTGTCCGTCAATATTTAAGGTAGTAAGCGCACTGATATAAATTTTGTATTTACTCTCATTCGGCAGTGCATAGGAGGTTTTCTCATTCAGTCCGTGGATTCCCTCAATCACAAGAATATCATCCGCACCGAGCTGCTTGTAGTTGCCTCTGTATTCTCTCTTGCCAACCTTAAAATTAAAGGTGGGAAGCTCTACTCTCTCTCCCGCAAGCAGCTTTGTCATATCGTCATTGAACTGCTTAATATCAATGGCCTCCAGGCACTCAAAGTTATAGTCGCCGTTTTCATCCCTTGGAGTCAGTTCTCTGTCCACAAAATAATCATCCAGAGCAATAGGATGCGGTACCTTTCCCAGCGTCCTCAGCTGTATGGACAGCCTGTGGGAAAAGCTGGTTTTTCCTGAAGAGGAAGGTCCTGCAATCATGACAAATTTCACATTGCCTCTGTTCACAATATCCTTGGCAATTTCCCCGATTTTTCTCTCCTGCTCCGCTTCCTGCACAAGAATCAGCTCACTCATGGAGCCGGAGCATATCTGGTCATTCAAGTCTCCCACTGTCTCGATAAACGCTTTCCTGCCCCAATCCTGGGATGCCTCCATGGTTTCAAACAGCTTCCTGCGCTCGTCGAAGGGCTTCACTTCCGTGGGATTCTTGGCTGTGGGAAGCAGCAGCATAAAGCCATCCTCGTAGGGAATGACATCAAACCATTTCACATACCCTGTATGAGGCAGCATATATCCATAATAATAATCATAATAACCGTCAAGTTCATATACATTCACAGTCGAACTCATACGGTAACGGAACAGCTTTACCTTATCCTCCATACCGCGCTCCCGGAACAGTTCTATGGCATCCTCCAGAGGATAAGCGCGCTTCATAAATGGAATCTTCGCTCCAACCAGCTCCTGCATTCTTGTCTTGATTTTATCCGCATTTTCAGCAGTAGGAGACACGGTTCCCGACGCATTCACATAATATCCGTGTCCAATGGAAAATTCCACACAGGATTTCCGTGCGGCTTCCGCACCGAACACATCGTAAACACCCTTTAAAAACAGCATTGTTGCCGTGCGCACATAGGTCTTGTACCCCACTGCGTCCTTCAGGGTAAAAAAGTCCACCGTGCAGTCCTTTGTTACCTTTTTAAACAATTCCCGGATTTTCCCGTTCATGGAAACCACAGCAATCATTCCGTCATATTCCTTCTGGTACTCTGCCGCAATTTCCTCAAAAGAGGTTCCCTGAGCAACCTGCTTTTTCTCCCCATGTATCGTAACCGTAACCATATTCCACCTTCCCTTTCCCTATATTCTTACTGAAAATATGTCAGAGCCTTTTCCAACAGAATAAACTCCTCTTCCATCTCCTTCAGACGCATATCTGTCCGTTCGGTATTTCTTCCGGACACCGTCTCCTTCAAACGCTTTACAATGTCTCTGCGGTAAAGCAGATACTGCTGCAGAACAGGATGTTTTTCCAAAAGCAGCTGCTCTCCGAACATATCATATAGAAATACTTCCTCTGTCTCCTTTTCTGCGGCAGTCAGCATATCCGGTACAGCCCTGCAGCCTCCGTAAACAGCCTTCATGGCAAAATAATATTTACCGTCCTCGTAAACCGCATCCTCTGTCAGAATGGAAAAACCTGCCCTTCGCAGGAAGGCTCTGAACTCCCGAAGCTCCGACTGCGGCTGCAAAATCAGCTCCCTTGCAGATTTCGCTTTGTCAAGACTCTCCGTCAGAATTTTTTCCATGAGTCTGCCTCCCATACCGGCACAGACTATCGTCTCGGCTTCCCCTATATGATACTCCTTTAATCCGTCCGAGATTCTAACACTTATGTACTCTTCCAGCCCATAAGCGGCAACATGCTCTCTGGCGGCTTCCAGCGGGCCTTCGCGCACATCCATTGCCAATGCGCCGGGAATGGTGCCGCTCTGCACAAGCCAGATAGGCAGGAACCCATGGTCGCAGCCCACATCCGCCACTCTGTTTCCGGATGTCACCATGGAAGCAAGCATCTGAAGTCTCTTCGACAGAATTATCCGCTTCATGCCCATCAGTCCAGATAATCCTTCAGCTTTCTGCTGCGGCTGGGATGACGCAGTTTACGAAGTGCCTTTGCCTCAATCTGACGAATACGTTCACGGGTGACATTAAATTCCTTACCCACTTCCTCCAGAGTACGGGCACGGCCGTCATCCAGTCCGAATCTGAGGCGGAGCACCTTCTGCTCTCTCTCTGTCAATGTCCCCAACACCTCGACAAGCTGCTCCTTTAACAGGGTAAACGCAGCTGCGTCCGCGGGTACAGGCACATTGTCATCCTGAATGAAATCGCCAAGATGACTGTCCTCTTCCTCACCGATAGGCGTCTCCAGAGAAACAGGTTCCTGACTGATTTTCAAAATTTCCCGCACACGATCCACGGGCATATTCATTTCTTCTGCAATCTCCTCGGGGGTCGGTTCACGGCCTAACTCCTGAAGCAGCTGTCTGCTGACGCGGATCAGCTTGTTAATCGTTTCCACCATATGCACGGGAATACGGATTGTTCTCGCCTGATCTGCAATTGCCCTGGTGATTGCCTGACGAATCCACCAGGTCGCATAGGTGGAAAACTTATAGCCCTTACGGTAATCAAACTTTTCAACTGCCTTAATCAGACCCAGGTTGCCTTCCTGAATCAAATCCAGAAACAGCATGCCCCTGCCCACATATCTTTTGGCGATGCTGACAACAAGACGCAGATTCGCCTCTGCCAGGCGCTTCTTTGCCTCCTGGTCGCCCAGTTCCATTCTCTTTGCCAGTTCTATCTCTTCCTCTGCGGAGAGCAGGGGCACCTTGCCGATTTCCTTCAGGTACATACGCACCGGATCTTCGATGCTGATACCGTCAGGGATAGACAAATCGAGGTTTTCCACATCCACCTCATCCTCTTCTGTGAGAATGATCTCCTCGTCGTCCACATCGTCCTCTTCCGTAATGCGGAGGACATCGACATTGTTCTGTTCCAGAACCTCAAGAATTTTCTCGAACTGTTCCTCCTCCAAAGGCATGTCCGCAAAGAATTCATTGATTTCCTGATATTCCAGTACATTTTTCTTCTTTTTGGCGGCGCTTAACAGCTCCTTGACCTTCTCGTCAAACCTTGCCTGTGTGTTTTCATCCATTGTAGAGTTCCATCCTTCCTTGGGAATCTGTTCCCGTTCATACTGATATTAAAATAACCTTATTCCAGCGAAATATGCGTCTTTGCAAGCTCTTCCAACGCTTTCTTGCCCTCGATTACCTGATTCAGGGCGCCTACATCCGTTCCCAGCTTCGAAGTGTAATACTCGTAGCTGTTCTTTTTTACGGCAAGCAGGATGTCATGAAAGGCCTTCTCCCGCTCCTGCCCCGTTTCGAGCCTTGGCAGATTGGTATTAAAAAGCTCGGCAGCCTGACGCTGCTCCTCCTCATCCTCAAAGGTGCTGATAATCCCCGCCGGATTGAAATGTCCGGCATCCAAATCCGCAAAAAGACGCTCCGCCACTTTTCTGTACAGTTCCTCCGTAAAATCATCGGCCGAGATGTATTTTTTTATTTTGTTATAAACGGAGGGCTCGTCCGTAATCCAGGTAATCAAAAGCCTCTGTGACTTTTTCGCACTCTCCACGGGAGTATTCTTCTGCTGTACGCCTGATTTCGGTCTTTCTATAGGCTTTGCAAGCCCCGTCTGGGCAGCATAGCCCGCCACCAGCTTCCGCAGGTTGTCCACACCGATAAAATATTTTTCCGCGATTGCCTGCAGATAATTGTCCCGCTCTATCTCTTCACTAAATTCGCAGAGCTTCCTTGCAATCTCCCGGTGAAATTTTGTCTTTGACTCCGGGTCGCTCATGTCAAACTGGCTCTCCAGAATCCGAATTTCAAAGAAAAAGCTGTTCTCCGCCTGGTCAATTCTCTCCTGAAAAGCCTCTTTTCCCAGTGCCTTCATAAATTCATCCGGATCCTTATAAGGACGCATGTTAATAACCTTTCCCGAAAGCCCCGCATCCCGCAGGATACCGATGCCGCGTAAGGCAGCCTTTACACCCGCTCCGTCGCTGTCGTAGGCCAGAAGCACATTGTCCGTATATCTTCTGAGCAGATTCGCCTGCTCCGGGGTGAAAGCCGTCCCCAGTGAAGCCACTGCCTGAGTAAACCCCGCCTGATGCATGGCAATGACATCCATGTAACCCTCGCAGAGAATAATATTCCCGCTCCGGGCCGTCCGCGCAAAATTCAGACCATACAGATTTCTTCTCTTATCGAATACAGGCGTCTCCGGAGAATTCAGATATTTCGGTTCGCCTTCCCCCATCACGCGCCCGCCGAAGCCGATGACGCGGTGGTTAATATCCTGAATCGGATACATGACCCTGTTCCAGAACTGGCTCACCAGACCATGCTTCTCCGAATAATTTGCAAGTCCCGCCTCCTTGATAAGCTCATCCTCAAATCCCTTATTCCGCAGGTACTGCACCAGCTCCGCACCGTTCTTCCCCGCATAACCCAAGCCGAACCTGTGCATCGTCTCATCTGACAGTTCCCTCTTTTTCAGATACTGATAACCGACTGCGCCGTGTGGCTGTCTGAGCTGGTAATAAAAGAATTTCGCAGCCTCCTTGTTGACCTCCAGAAGCCTTGCACGCTTGTTCTCCCTTGCCTTCTGCTCCTCCGTATATTCCATTTTGGGAAGCTGTACACCCGCTCTGTCCGCCAGCATTCTGATTGCTTCGGGAAAGGTGTAATTCTCGTATTTCATGACAAAGGTAAACACGTTTCCGCTGACGCCGCAGCCAAAGCAGTAATACATCTGCTTATTGCCGGACACAGAAAAGGAAGGGGTATTCTCGTTGTGAAAGGGACAGCAGGCCCAGTAATTCCCGCCCTTTTTCTGTAGCTTCACATACCCCGACACCACATCCACAATATCATTTTTTGCTCTGACTTCCTCAACCAGTTCTTCCGGATAGTACATGAATAACCTCACATCATTTTATAAAATCCATGATTTCGGTATATAAATCCTCTCATACATGGAAATTGCATACCTGTCTGTCATGGCTCCGACATAATCGCAGATAACCTGCTCTCTGGGTTCTCCCTCGGAAAGGAGGTTTAAAAACTCCTCCGGCAGATCGTCGATATTCTTCATGAAATGCTGATACAGCGTCTCCATCAGAGACTCCGCCTTGCCCTCTTCGCTCTTTGCAACCGGATTCTGATAGACATTTTCGAACATGAACTGACGCATATTCTTCATAGCTGTTTCCACCGGCTCCGACATACAGATATCATTCTTGCCCATGCTGTTTGTGACAATATCATGGACAAAATGATCCAGACGCTCACTGGGCGTACAGCCAATGACATCCCGTATCTCCTTCGGCACATCACTCTCTTTCAGAATTCCCGCCCTCACGGCATCATCCATATCATGATGGATATAGGAAATCTTATCAGACAGTCGAACCACCTTTCCCTCCAGCGTATGAGGTTTGCCGATGGTCTGATGGTTTAGGATGCCGTCTCTCACCTCAAAGGTCAGATTCAGTCCCTGTCCGCCTCTCTCCAGCCTGTCAACCGTCCGCACACTCTGCTGACTGTGCTCAAACCCAATGGGACACACACGGTTCAAAGCTCTCTCTCCTGCATGACCGAAGGGCGTATGTCCCAAATCATGTCCAAGCGCAATGGCCTCCACCAAATCCTCATTGAGCTTCAGCGCCTTTGCAATGGTACGGGCATTCTGGGAAACCTCCAGCGTATGGGTCAATCTGGTACGGTAGTGGTCACCCTCGGGAGACAGAAAAACCTGCGTCTTATCCTTCAATCTGCGAAACGCCTTGCAGTGTAGAATTTTGTCCCTGTCTCTCTGAAACACCGGGCGAATATCACACTCAACCTCTGGTTTCAGCCTGCCTCTGGTGTTCATACTGAGAGAAGCATATTGGCTCAAATATTCCTTCTCTCTCTGCTCTAAGCTTTCTCTGATTGTCATGTTTGCCTCTTTTCTGACTGATAAGTCATAAGCGAAACCATTCTCCTATAGGTAATATTCTGCGTTTGTTCCCCGATTCCTTTTTTATTTCGTAAATTTGTGTGCCGAATTTTTATAGGACTTTATTTGCTATCTGCAAATATCGTAGATAAATTCCGCATTCATATCCATTGCCTCTCTGGCAGCCTTTACCGGAGACATCTGAAATACGTGCCACATTCCCTTGTAGGTGTCCAGTTTCACGGACACATTTGCATCCACAAAGGCCTGATGCAGCCGGAGAGAATCGCTCAGGAGGATTTCATTCTCCCCTACCTGTATATAAGTGGGCGGAAAACCTTTAAAATTGCCAAATAACGGAGAAATCAGAGGATTTTTCAATTCCCGGCCCCCGGCGTAGGCTTCAATCATCCGATTGATATATTCGCTGTTTAACACCGGATCCACCTCTGCCTTTGCCGTAAAAGATTCACCTGAGCTTGTCAAATCCGTCCACGGAGACATGAGTACAAGCCCCCGCGGAAGCAGGCGACCCTCCTCCTTTAATTTCAAAGTCAGGGCAAGCGCCAGATTTCCGCCTGCGGAGTCACCCGTCAGGATAATGTCTCTCGCCCCATACCCTAAAAGCATCAGATAATTCCACACCTTCATGGCGTCCTCTGTCGCCGCAGGATAAGGATGCTCCGGTGCCAGCCGGTAATCGAAGCACAGCACATCCATGGATGTCGAAGCCGCCAGCTTGGAGGTCAGGGTTCTGGCATATAGACTGCTTCCGGTAGAGTAACCG